>CAYVIZ010000016.1:0-23512 GCA_964451715.1 uncultured Desulfurococcales archaeon
GGGTTATCCCCGTCCCGAGGGTAGGTTAGCCACGTGTTACTCAGCCGTCCGCCACTCCCCGCAGCGGCGGGTCGTGCGACTCCCATGGCTTAGCCCCACCCCGATAGCAGTCGGGTCCGGCAGGATCAACCGGAGTGACGGCCGCATGCCGCCCTGGGGGGTGGCGGATCCCTGTTTCGTGGCTATGGCGCTCCTAGGGGGAGCACCACAGAGGCACCCTTGTCGGCCCCAAACTTCCCCGGGTAGATCCGGGGGTGTTTGGAGCCCCACTCCAAGCGTCACTCTGTTTGTATCGGTTTCTGCGCAAGCTTATAGTTATTCCGGGCGGGGTATATATAGGTTTTCTTGTAGTGTTAGCTGTGTAATGTTTAAACGTTTTAACAGGCGTATCAGGCTGTCCCCGCGGCTGGAGGCTGTAGGACTCATCCAACACTTGGCTCCGGGGCTCGGCCCCGAGTTGTCCCCGCGCCGCCGCCGGGTAGCCGCGGGGTCTTGTTTACAGTATTATTATATCAACCGCTAAAACGTTAATGCCGGATTTCTCCAGTGTTTGCCTCTGTCGGTTGAAGGTATAATGTAAGGATAGGAATCTAACTGGACGCTGATTCTGTTGGAGGGTTAAAGAAAACAGGGGGCTCCGGCTTTTCATTTTCTGAGTTCCTTTACTATGATACGTGTAGGCAGCGGTAGCTTGTCTCCTCCTCTCCTCAGAGCCTCTTTTAGTTTGGCCAGGTCCTGCTTCTTCCCTCTGGCTTCCAGCACAACGTGTCCAGGGAATACCCTGGCGGCTGTACCTATAGGTTTGCCGAAAGCTTGCCTCATCCCGTCCTGAAGACGATCAGCACCAGCGAATGCCATCATCTTATTCTCTCTTAGAACCTGGTGGGGATAGACTCTTATCCTAAAGTAAAAGTTTCCTGAGCCAACCGTTGACACGAGATACTTGTTAACAGCCATTCTAGCCGCTTCCAGCGCGTTATGCCTTATTTGACCTGGCTCGAGCACTATAAGCTGTACCAGCACGTCTGCATCAACATGAGGGTTCCCCATCTCGAACTTTGTTATTTTTGGCTGCGGGATACCGTGTATGTATTCCTTCCTTGTATACGGCGGTGTAGTGAAGTGCGTGTAACATCTCGCTGGTCTAAGCGGCATACATAGACACCTCCACTCGCCATCACTGTGCGGATCAAAAATTGTCTGGGTCTCCTAATAAACGATTCCCCCAGGCATCTTGAAGTATTCTAATGTAGTTTGGCTGATATAATTGCAGCCCATAAATCCCCATGCTTTACTCTCCTATAATCATATACTTCGAACCCGTTTCTCTCTAAGAGCATCCTCATATATCTTCCTTCAGGCGTTATTATGGATATTCTACCCCCCCTCTTCATCACGCTTGGAAGCACCTCAGCGAACTTCTTATACAACTGTTTCACCCTTTTCTTATCCCCTAAACGTATACCGTAAGGCGGGTTAGTTACAACTACATCTACTTGTCCGGCGAGATAGCGGTCTAGCTCTAGAGCGTTTACCGATAGAAAGTTCACCCTCTTATCAACCCTGGCTATAGCCGCGTTTGCCTTGGCCCTTACTATATGGCGCGGGTTTATGTCGTTGCATGAAATAAGCGAGTTCTCGAAGGTGAGCGCAGACTCTATAGCCACTGTTCCAGACCCGCACATGGGGTCCAGTATATGGTCTCCATCCACAGCCCTGGCTAAACGTATCATTGTTGAGGCAAGTGTCGACTTAAGAGCCGCCGGGTGATCGTATACCCTGTATCTCCTTATATGACGTGAATAGTCGCCTGTTAGGGAGAGCGATATGTAGAGCTTGTTATCTATCAGGTCTGAACGGATTAGGGTGGATGGCGAGTTAAGTCTTACAACGGGCGTTTTCCCCGTCGATCTTAAAGACTCGTAGACTGCCTTGCCCACTACTCTCGACACGTCCATTGAGGTAAACTCGTGCTCACCTTCCCGCACGCTCTTCACAGCGAACGATGAACCCTCCGTTATATACAAGTGTAACCTCGATGACCGGGCCGCGTTTTCTATCCAGTCTAACGTCGGCTTCTCTGTTTCCCCGTAAAATAATAGAATACCCGCATAATGTATTGTCCTCATCTCGTATATCTTCTCCTGAAGCAACTCTAAATCGTCAGAGCCGTATTCAACTACTATCCTACCATGCATCCTCCTGGTTTCGAGAGGCTCAGCACCTAGTTTTTCCTTCGCCTCAGCAGCAACCACGTCCTCAGTACCGGGGTTACAGGTAAGCAGAAGCCTCACTACTCATTGCACCTCTCAAGCTTCTTTTTAACCCTAGACAACAGTGACGTGAGAACGCCTAGATCCTTGTTGCCGGTAAACCTCGGATCAACAAGCCTCTGAGCCACTAGAACAGCGTCTCTCCTCTTATTCTCGTCTCTGTAAACATGATCTGCCAGTGAACCCATTATTTCAACGAGTATCTTCCTAAGCATTGTATCAGAGGTTACCGGTTCTCTTGACACGGAGAACCTGTTTTTACCCACTTCATAGAGGGTTATAGCGACAGAGTTGGCTAGATTAAGAGTTGAATACCGGGGACACGTTTCTATGGTGAACCTAATATCACATAATGCCAGTTCACGCCTGGTCAACCCGGTGCTTTCTCTCCCAAAAACAAGTGCTATACTCTTAGGCTTTGACTTATCAATGATACCAACCACATCCTTTAGGCCTATAGTCCTCCTCAGTAGATCGTCGTCTCTATGAACGGCGGTGGAACACAGGGATAACTCTACATCTTCTAAAGCCTCATCTAGACTCTTCACAATAATGGCTTCACCTAGTCTGTGGGCTCCTTTTACTGCATACCGGAAGGCTTCATCTCCTATACGGGTACGGGGGGATACTAGGTAAAGCTCGTCTACACAGAAGTTATCGGCGAGCCTAGCTATCATTCCTAGGTTTGCCTCCCCTTCCGTCTCTACGAGCACAACTCTTATCCTCATACCTTATGTACCCCTTTTAGAACGAAGAGTTCCTCGAAGAATAATTTCTCTCTTTTCACGATCTCAACACTGCATCCACGGTGTCTCATGCATCCGAATACCCTGCTTGTATCTAGAGCGGTAGAAACAAGTAGTAGAGCCACCCGTCCCCGCTCGCATAATGCGCGGCAAAAATCTGTTATACAGCTCCCGGTACAACTCCAACTCTTTTCTAGAAAACCATCACACTCGGATAGCTCGCCCTCTTCTACCGGTATATATGGTGGGTTCGAGTATGCTAAATCAAAGAGCTCTCCGTTTTTTATACACATGTCCAGACTGCACAAGCTTATAGTTATAGCCGGATCGTTTCTGAAAATCCCGTGGACCCCCATGCTATACGGGTTCACGTCTGTCGCTACAATAGAACTAGACTCCCACAGCTTCCTCGATAAGAAAGTAAGATAGCCGGAGCCGTAGCCGATCTCGAGTATCCGTCTGGCATTATAGCTTCTACTCAGCTCGATTAATGCGTCAGCCATAAGATAAGTGTCCTCTGCAGGCTCATAGACACATCGATGCTGGTAGTACATAACCTCTATTCCCGCGTGTAGCCTCCTTTTAACCTCACCGTCTCTAGGATCTTCTCTATATCCCACGGCGTGAGCTCCCTCACACGTTTATCTTGCACCCATTCGAGCTCGAGCCGGCTTAGCTCGACGCACCTCTCCACTTGTTTTACCGCTTTCTTGTTCCTACCAGAAAATATGCATCCCGTAACCTTCTCTAGGTCATCGTGCAGTCTCGTCCATTTCTTCCTCCTCCTAAAGCATAAGAGGATACCATCCACCTCGGGTCTTGGATGAAAAAATGTTGGAGGATACACCCTCATAACGTTGACGTCAAAGAAAAGTTGCGATATGATTGAAATCCTGCCATAATCTTTTGAGCCGGGGGGAGCGGTAATCCTGTTCCCCACTTCTTTCTGGACTAGGAGCGAGGCGCTCTGTATAGCGTTGTCCCTAGCCATCTTGGAGATTATCTTTGCAGACAAGTGGTATGGGGTATTTGAAACAAGTTGATGGAAGCGGCCGCTACCCAGAAAATCGAGCCCGTCTCCTAATGCTATGTTTCCTCCAACATAACGGGTTATATTATAGGATATATCCGCGAGCACAGGATCAACCTCTACTCCAAGCATGTTGCCGCATATGCTAGACAAATAATAGCTTAGAACACCGAGTCCCGTGCCTATTTCCAGTATTCTAGAACAAGAATTCTCTAGTAGACAGGATACAACATCGAATACTATCTCCGGCTTGACCAAGAAGTTTTGGCCGAGGCTCTCCCTAGGCTTTACACGGTAATATCTTAGTATATCCAGCGTCCATTTGAAGAGTCCACGGTAACTCAAGGGAGGTGCTTTCCGAGCAGGGTTAATCAAGCTTCTTCAGCCTGTAAGAGGCGTTCCAGATATCCTAGATATATTTTCTGCCTTGACGGCTCATCGGGCCTCGGCAGAGGAGGCTTAAGGAAAATATAGTACCTGTCTTCTCCCCTCATCTCCGATAATATCTTCTCTGCTATCATTTCAACAGGATCACTCCTTAGAACAGAAGCTATCTCCTCTAAGCTGCCGAATCCTCCTTTTCTCTTCCTAGTGTTCAGGAACTCCCTAAGCGTACGCTGGCCTATACCCTTAAGTAGCTCTAGCGTGTGAAGCCTCAGACTTATGGGTTCCGCGGTATTGAAGAACTCCACGAACACGTGTTCCCTCATTCTTATAATCTTCTTTATGGCCTCCTTCAGGTTTTGTTTGGCAACAGTAGTAAGGTCATCTAGCTTAAGCGGTATTCTATGTGTATCTATCACTCTGGGAGACAGCCCGAATGCTTCTATATACTTGGAAAACACGTTCTTGTCTGTAAATACTTTTACAGAAGAAAACCTCCCCACTTCCTTTGCGATGTTCTCTATAATGCTGGGATCCCCCTCGCTTTTTGAAAGACATGCTACACTGTTTCTAAGAACCTCTACACAGTGGAGCCTATAGGCCCCAGTCTTAAAGAGGAACGAGAGTGTAACCCTTTCAAGGAACTCTGGCTCCCCTATCACGGGAACTCCGTCGAGAAGCGTGAAATACCTTGTCCCAATAACCTGTGCTACAGGTATACCCCCCCTATGCTCTGGGTGGGGCTCAAGAGGATTCCCACGAGGCATATAGTCGAGCACTATTGCTTCTTTCTCAAGTCTAGCTGGATGAGAGAAGTGGTCTCTCCTGGAAGGCCCCGGTCTCGGCTGATGCCCTCTTCTCGGCCTAACTGGTCGCCTACCATACCTGTACATGCCGTCCACCTTCATGTATCCCGTGTCTATAATCGTGTTAAAGCGGCTGCCATACTAAATTATGGATTGAATTCCTTTAAATACATGTTTAAACATAACATAATATCTAGAAGCCTAAAATCCCCTGCACACCCAGCATCCGGCTTAACATTTTCCACTAAGCGTATCTAGTATCTCTTTAGCCCTTTCAGGTGCGATATGCTTGGTCTCTTCTTTCATGCTAAGTATAGAAAATACTTCCTCCAAAGTACGAGGACATATATCTACGAGATTCACAGCAACCTCACAATCTATACCGTCCTCGCAAAGCTCGTTCACCAGCTGCTCCAGATTAAGCGGGTCTCCAGAGCCCCCGAACTCTTTCAAGTAGTCAAGGGTTTTGCTTTGGATCTCCATTAAACCCGGTTCCTGGTCTGCCCGCCTAGATAATAACTCGTATGCCTTAGCCAACGTTATAGGCTTCCACTCCCTTATGTTGGAAGACGCCATTCATGTACACCTTCACAGACGCTCATTCAGCCGGGTAGAAACACATGGTGCTATAAGATATAAAAATCACGGAATACCCGGGGGATGGTCTTCTTATCCTTTAGCCGGTCTAAGATGTTCTGGTCTTATGATAAGTATCTTCTCTTTCTTCCCTAGAGAGGTCTTGACTAGATAAGCCAAGCCCCGCCTGCCTAGAACAACACCTGTTTTCCCATGATATCTCCTGTGAGGCATGCCCTTATGTATTGCCGGGTTGATTATAATATGAACCTTGTCTCCCTCATTATAATCGTGGAGTAACAAGCTGATAGGAGGCACACTGCCCTTTTCCCGAGTATGTTTCTTTAATAGTTTCCTAGTCTTGTGCCTGAACCCCCTAGGCGCCCTTACCAAGCTGACTACACCTCCACAACATCAAAACTAATGCGGAGGTAGTAATAAAGCTTCATCACCCATTACCTATATCGTTGAAGTCAACTCCTAATACATCCAAATCAACGCACTCCATTTCCTTGCCCAGGGCCTCTGCGAAGCTAGGCGATGTACGGCCTTCATCCCCGCTTATAAGCTCCTTTACGTAAAGGCCTCCCTCGGCTAGTATGAAACTATAAAACAAATGACTTGTCAGCGGGACATTCTTGACTTCATATACCCGTTTCACTCTAGTCAAGTCTGCCCTCCTATGAGATACCCTCAACGGGGTTCTCTGTGATATAACCCTGCCCGTGAAGAATGATTCCAGGCTAGCTAACTCGTCCTTGTCCACAGGTTGACTGGAAACTACCAACGCCTTGTAAAGCTTCTTGAAGCCGGCCATCTCCTCTTTATAAAGCCTTACATGCTTCCTACTGGCTCTCCCCAGAACCTTGAACAAGACAAGTGAACCGCCTCCCTTATTGAGCAGCTCTTCCGCTTCCCTGTCACTCACCCTTCTATTCTTAGGCTTCTTAACTTCTATAATTAATGGTCTCCCAGTACCCAGCATCCTGGCATCGGCGTCTTCCCTTCCCGCTGCATGTATAACTGTCCGCTCAGCCGACATAGCGTCACGCAACTCCCACGTAGCTTGCTCTACCGAGAAGGGATACTTCACGCCGTTTCTAGTCGGCCAATAAGACTGGCTTATATTCCGCCCAACTTTCCAGTAGACAGCCTTAAAGAAGACGGGGTTAACTTGGATAGATACGCGTGGCCCCCAGAGTTCTACAAGCACTGTTGCCTCGGGATCATCGAAGTCTACTACAAATCCTCTTCTCGCAACCCGTTTCCCCACTTCCCTCTTGACTTCATTTTTAATACTCTCAGAGTAGACCAGTCTATACCTGGTCTTGACTTCCTCTTCCCTCCTTATAACATCAAAACTCGCCCTAGCACCCACTAGAAACCTCTCTACACCCCATTCATCTAGTAGTCTGATAGCTTTGTCAGTAGCTGATTCTATTTCAGCGTCTAGCCTATCTGAACATATGTAGCATTGCTCACGGGTAGGCTTTTCACCGAAGATGCTGAGGTAAAGCTCGTCGGCTTGTGACCCTATATGAGGGGCCATCATTTTGAATGTGATTTTGGCCTTTTCGTCGCCTTGGCGTATCATTTGATGAAGCCTCATAACAACCATCTTTTTGATAGCGTCTCCTCTTTCCTTGTTAGAGAAACCCATACCGAGGCGTGCAAACATACGTCCCAAACACCTATCACATAACGGATAATCCCTAAGCAGATGGAAGGCCTTGTCCAAGAAGTCTTCATATACACCTGATTCCATTACTGCAACCCTCCACTATGTAATCCACTCCACAGCCTGATAGATCCCTTGTTCTAGCCTTTTCCCCGGATCCTAGACACCATGGACACGTAGGGGAGACGGAGACGAGAGAGTTGTAGACAGCCCATATGTCATTGCATTCGGCGAGGCCGTCATCATAGAATCCACTCAGGTTTCTCCTGATCTCGTAGAGCCCATCGTTTTCGACGAACTCCAGTCCGCGGTAGACTTTCCGTGAAACACGTGTGACAGCTATCCCCTTAGGTGGTGTTGAGGGAAGATTAACATTCAGTGGAAGACAATCAAGTGCCTCACTATCCTGTACAATCCTCCAGAATCTTTCAATTATTAGTTTTAAATAGAAGCGATCCTCATCCGAGAATTCAATGTCCCGAGTATTGTTTTCCAAGAACTTGGATATAGAAATAGCGGGAACACCGTTCAACACGCTTTCCAAGGCGGCTCCATATGTACCTGATGTAAACAAGTCCTCCAAGCCCAGGTTTGCCCCATGGTTAATGCCTGTAACCACGAAGTCAGGACTCCAGTCAAGGGCGTTCAGCACATATAAAACCGCTGCAGCAGGCGTGCCTGTAGCTATTATACCAGTTACACCTCTAATGTTTGCCGTCTCTACTTTAAATTTCCATGAAACCGACTTACCCGCCCCACTATAAGGTAGCCTAGTTGTAGCGAAGTAAACAGTGAACCCCATATCCTTTAGTATGTCAACTAGGAACCACATGCCACGGGCCTTTACCCCGTCATCATTAGCGACTAGCACTCTTGCATCCAAAGCCATCACACTGGTTTTGAAGAATAAAATTAGCCTCGTTAGATAAATAATATTAATCGGGTGCCCGTGCCAATGGAGGAAACATATAAGTCGTGGCCTTCACTGATCCGTAGCGTAACAAGTCTAACCATACCAACCATCGATGCCGACAGGTACGATACCCTAGTGATTACCGGTGTAGGAGGATCCGGGATAGTAGGTGATTTTATACACAACTATACCTACGAGTTAGACTCTCTACTCCATATAGTGTCGTTGAAGGATCTCCAGGTACCGAAGCCTCTACTCGGTAGAAAAACACTAGTCGTAGCAGTAAGCTATTCTGGCAACACTACTGAGACGTTGAACACGGTGAGGAGATTCCTTGACAGTGGCTCCAGGGTTATAGGGGTAACAAGTGGAGGTCTGCTAGAACAGGTTCTCGGTAGAGATAACACTGTGGAAATACCTATAGGATACCAGCCTAGAGCAGCCTTTCCACTTCTCTTGGGTGCTGTGCTTAAGTTCCTTATAGATAACAATATACTGGAAGCAGAGTCAAGGATGTTGGAAACAATAGCAGGAAAGATGGAAGATTTGAAAATGGAAACACTCTCGTACGCGGCCAGGCTGGGAGATGAAATATCCCTGCATAATAGGGGCCCTATTATACTAGCATGTAGAAAATACTATCCACTGGCTTTGAGAATGAGACAGGAGTTATCTGAGAACTCCAAGCTGGTTTCAATAGCAGAGGAACTCCCAGACGCGGCCCACAATCTCATAGTGGGATACACGTTATCCCGGGAAGAGAGGTCGCTAGTCACTATAGACCCCGGAGAGAGGTATTGCTCCGCCCTGCTATCCATATATGAAGATGTGACGGGCTATGCTCCTATACGAGTAGAGTTGAAGGGAGATAACATTGTCGAAAAAACCATTTGGGGCAGCTGGCTAGCTGGACTGGCCAGCGTACACGCGTCTAAGAAGAGGGGCTTCAACCCTGAAGACATAGAGCCTATTAAACAATACAGGCTAATGCTGAAGTCTCTTATAAACGAGAAGCGGTAGCTTACAGCTGCGGCTTACATACATAAAACAATATATCACGCATGGACAGAACACCTACCACAACACCGTCATCATCTACAACAGGGAGATGACGTATGCCGAGAGTTTTCATCCGCTCATACGCGTCCCCCACACTCTCATAAGGCTTTGCCACGACAGGCTCTGAGTGCATAACTTCTGCTACCCTAGGATTCCTTTTTACTATTCCAGACGCTATAAAATAGAGAAAATCAGATTTAGTCAGTATCCCCACCACGGAATTGCTTTCATCAACAACTACTATGCTGCCTACCCTGTTCTGGTACATCTTTTTAGCCGCCTCGTCCAGCCTACTATAGGCGTCTATGGTTATAGGAGGAGAACTCATTATCTCCTCCACACATGTATGCCACTCCATAACAGGGACACCAGAACCCTAAAAAGGCGTGCGGCCCCCCTCTAGAAGCCCATACACCCGGGCAGAGGCCGCCACCATCCTCCCCCCGGTTACCCATGAACGCCGACGTCCGGGGACAGGTTGCTCCCTTCCGGGCCTAGCCGGGTTCCCCCGGCGAAGACGGTGGCTCCAGCCCTCCAGCTGGAACCCCGTCACCGCCGGCCCCATGGGGCGGGGTTCACTGTAGGCAACGGCCCCCGTAACCCCCAGGTGTACAGGCCCCTAGAGGGGTTACTGGCTCCGCGTTACGCCCGTTTCGGACGCGAGGGAGGGCGAGCCCCTCAGCCCTACCCGCACGCCACTAATAAAAATAGATTGAACTGGGCACTTATAGATTAACCCATAGTTCAGAACGTGTGATAACCTCCTTTAACTAGATCAGCCATAGTAACTAGTCCAGGCTGGTAGTCTAATACCCGGGGAGCCATATTTACTATCACAGCAGCAGTCCCGAGATCCCCATGCGTTCCCGTGCTTCTCCATGTAACCTCCGGCTCCCCCACAAGCTTGACCTCCTCATACTCCTCGAAACCTATTCCTGCCCTCATCTCTATATGGATAACCTCCTCGTCTTCTACATAGCCTTTACCATATCCCTTTACACCAGCTACTTTTCCTTCCTCCACTATAACACCGTTACTTTCTATTCTCCTATCGGCAACCACAGGTTCCTGCCCCTCTTCTACTCTGTCGACATCTAATCCAGTAATCCTTGCTATAAGCATAACCGACTCGGCGAATCCTACATGGCCTGTTAGCATATTCTTTTCCAGTGCATCCTTATACTCTTCAGGATCCATGTTAACACCTATCTTTTTCTGGAAAGGTGTTCTCCTCCTCGACGCATCTAGGGAGCGTATAGCCACTATTTTCTCGAGTATAGCCATACTCGTAGTCATGAAGGCGGGTAGAGAATCCAGTAAGAAACCAGGGTTCACCCCTGTCCCCATCACGGTTACACCCCTAGTCTTAGCGTACTCGTCCAGCATCATCGCTAATTCAGGATACCTGTAATAAGGATATGAGAGCGTTTCACACGTGGACACCACATCGGCACCGCTATCTATCGAGTGTACTATTTCACGGTATACCTGGTCAAACCATGTTCCAGTAGCGTGAAACACTATGTCTGGTTTGACCTCGTATAGAATACTATATCTGTCAGTTACTTGCACGCCTAGTTTCTCGTTTAACCCGATTAACTCGCCTAGATCCCTCCCCTTTTTAGAGGAGTCAATATCTATAGCCGCCACAGGCTCATAGCCGCGTGCTATGGCGACCTTAGCTATAAGAGTTCCTATAGGACCTACACCGTAGACGGCAAACCTCAAGCCATCCAACCTCCAAACACTTTATCGAATAGGATCCATTGTTTGCATATACAAACATGTCTCTACTATAAATATACCTTATATCGGCTCGCCACCAAGCTAACCCTTAAAAACACCGGGATCTCCATAAGTAATGAATGGAACAAGCCGCGGTCGCCTAGCCTGGTATGGCGCCGGCCTGCTAAGCCGGTGGGGGTCTCCCGCGCGGGTTCAAATCCCGCCCGCGGCGCCACACCCCTCCTTTCGGGCCCAATATTCTCCCCAAGCTTAACGCTTAACCCCTCCTCCTCTTCAACTCTATAAGCTTCTCCAATGGAAGCCTCCAGCCCATCGCCCCGGTAATCTCCTCAAGATGACCCATGCTTTCCGTTTTAACGATAGCAACTACATTCTTGTGGGAAATGACGTAATTGAGTGCAACTTGGATAGGAGTCTTCCCTAGTTCACCGGCTATCCTGATCAACATTCTATCTCTGGCCACAGCCCCTCTTTCAATAGGTGTATAAGCTTGGATGGTAATATTGTTCCTGACGCAGTAACCTAGAAGCGAATCTTCCACGTGCCTCCTATGGTGGACACTATAATGAACTTGGTCGACAACTATTTCCGCCTTCTTTGTCGCCGTTAGGGCTAATTCTAATTCATCTACACTAAAATTACTGACGCCTATGTAGCGGGCTATTCCAGACTCGTATACTGCTTCAAAGTTTCTTACCTGGTGTTCTATTGGGATACTCTCGTTAGGCCAGTGTATGAGGAAGAGATCCACGTACCGCAATCCTAGCCTTCTAAGGCTCATTCTACCCGCTTTCAGAACCTCATCACGGCTAATAAGATGGTATGGCAGCATCTTGGTTGTGACAAAAACCCTGTCACGCCCTATCCTTCTCACTATATTTCCAACGAACTCCTCGGCTCTCCCCGAATCATACATCTCAGCCGTATCAATATTGTCTATACCCTTATCAGTCAACGCTTTCATGAAGACTTCCTCCGCCTTATGATAATCGCGTATACTCCAAGTACCAAGCCCTATGGACGACACGTACTCCCCCGTTCTCCCCACAGGCTTCCTGTCGCTAGAGTCGAAGAATTCGAGTGTATCCACATTCAAGCACCTTTATCACATGGAATCTATGGGTATTCAATTTTTCAGAAATTTAATTCTACATGCTCGGGTTTAATATTTCTATGTATTAAGGAGGAACAATGAAAGCTCCTCCACCTACTTCATATCAGTTCAAGCAGATTCTCTACTCGGCGAACATCAGATCCTGCGAGATTGCCTTGGTTCTCCCTAACCCTACCCCCAACCAGTATACCAGGCAAACCCATAAGCCTCGCCTGCATCATATCTGTAGATATCTTGTCTCCTACGAAGGCGGCATTTCCCTCCGCTTTAGAAAGAAGGTACTCAGATAGAAACCTACTCGGCTTACCCACTGTAACAACGGCTTTTACACCGCTAGACGTCTCGAGTAGAGATACTATACCTCCTGCACCCAGACTCGGCCCTTGAGGAGTGGGCAGTACCTCGTCTCTATTAGCAGCAACAAGTTTGGCCCCGTTAAGGAGGGCCTTAAGCGCCGAGGAGGCCTTCCCATAGGTTAAGTTTCTATCAAGCCCTACGGCCACATAGGTAGCATACATCCATTCGCTGTTAGTTAATACTATATGCCCTTTCCCATGGAGCTCTTCTATAAGACCTGCTTCGCCTAAAGGGAAAACTGGTTGAACCCCGGACTGGGATGCTATATACTCAGCTACCAGGTAGGAGCTAGTAACTATGTAGTCTTCCTCCAACTTTATCCCTATCTTAGACAGGAGGAATGCATAGGTCCTCCTGCTCCTCGTAGAATTGTTTGTAACGATGAAAACCTTCCCTCCTTCATCCATAAAGCGTTTTAGAGCAACTATATTGGCCTTAATCGGGTCTCCTTCAAGCCACACGACTCCATCCAGGTCAACGAATAACGTGTCAAAATCAGATAACTTCACCGTCCCTCGGCCCCACCGACACGTGCAAGGTCTTAATGGTTCATAATGGTGCCGCGGCCGGGATTTGAACCCGGGTCACGGGCTCGAAAGGCCCGCATACTTGGCCGGGCTATACTACCGCGGCACCGCCGTTTATATTAGACGAAAGCGGCTAGGCATTATAAAAGGATTCTCTGTTTTTACACTGTCTAATAAATAGAGAGGTGCGGTTTATGGTTTAGCTGTGGCGTGTAACATGTTTCTTCAACTTTTCAACATTCTCTTCGTGAAGGCTTCTCCTGCGTTTATCCACGGGTATGCCCATCTTCAAAGCCTTTTTCACGGTAAGACCAGCCAAGGCAAGTTCTCTGAGGCTAAAACCCCTTCCATGCCTGTGCCCAGCCTCTAAACCACCATTTTTGAGTAGACGAGGCTTCTTCACAACAGGCCTCAGCCCGACCACGGCTTGACACCCTATAGTAGATTGATAATTCCCCGGTATTCTTTTAAGTTTACCTGGTAGATGGGCGACGTTATGCCCGCATTCCCGAGTATCTCACAGAGTTTACATATGCTGCGACCCTGATTTGTGGGCTCCCCACACAGGCTGCAATTAGGGAGACTGGAACCCTTTATTTCCCCTACTACCCTAGAGGTTATCTCGTCAATCGTCTGCACTATGTTAAGCACGATGCCAGGATAAGACTCTTCAAGCTTGTAGAGTACCTCCCGAATTCTAGCCCTGAACGTGGGTGCATACGTGATAAACATGCATTCCGTATCCTGGAATTTGAAGCCGTCTACAGCGGCATACAGGGCGGCCTCGTACTCGTATACATACCGGAGCGGCTTTATTTTATGAATAAACTTATCGCTTAGACGAGGAGCCAGCGGGTTCTGGCGTACAAGCCCCATGAGATCACCTCTGAAAACGTTAGCCAGCATGGTCTGCGCTTCATCGTCGAGGTTATGTGCTGTCGCCGTCTTTGAGGCACCATAGATACGGGCGTAATGGTTTATTATTCTCCTCCTGAGAAGACCACAGTATGTACACGCCGAGATCCTGAAACCCCTCTTCCACGCCCTCATTACTATCTCATAAAGAGAATGACCTACATATTCACGTATACTAGTCACCACAACGTCTACTCCTCTTTCACTAGCCAGTCTCCTCATATACTCTATGTCTCCAGGCTTGTTATAGCCGGGAATACCCTCCACTATAGAGACTCCAATGATTTTACCCGTGTCATGAACACGGGCTAGCACGTCTAGGAGGACATAACTATCCTTACCCCCAGACAACCCTATTACAACCTTATCTCCAGGCTCAATCATGCCAAACTTCTTTATAGTCTCTGCCACCCTCTCCTGTATATCCTCCTTAAAACACGCCTTAGAGAGGGCCATTCTTTTATGTAGCTGATAAACCTCCGGTTCTCCAGGGCATCTGCCTGAACCCACTAGTATCTCCCGGCTACCATGTACCTGCAAAGCAGGCCTCTAATCTTTTTCACTATCCTAAGAGTCATACCCCACACAACAACACCATCGCCCACGGGGAGGCCTTTCACCACTATCTTCCTCTTAGGATGCATCCATTCCCTCAACTCGTATCTGCATATTTTATCCCAAGAAACCTTTACGATGGAGTCAATTTCAGGGCTGCATACACGTAATGAAGTTCTCCCTCTCAAGAAACCGAGTACAGGGTAAACTCTTAGGAATGGCTCGTTTAGAGGGGTTTCCGGGGGTAGAATTGATTTCACTAAAACAATACTAGGATCAAGGCAAACCTCCTCCGCGGCCTCCCTCAACGCAGCCTCGATAATGCTCTCACCCTTTTTTATTCTGCCCCCTGGAAAAGCAGCATCACAACTCCAGGGATATCCTTCTCTGCATGCCTTGTGAACCATTATAACATGCTCATGGTTAAATGGGACCAGCACGGCAGCCTTCATTTATTATCCCACCATCTAGGCGTTTCACGTGTTAGTGTAGGGCCTCTCATGCGGGCCTTATCATCATCCCGGAAAAGGTCTGGGGGCACATGCCCCGGGTTCCCATGTCAATGGCCCTACACTAGTCTATAATCTTTCCGTCAACCACATTTAATTTTCGCTACACGCCGTCTTAGGTCTCCAGAGGAAAGGCTTTTTATCTAAAGAAACCCATAAATCTTGATCAACATGGAAACTCCCTGGCTGACCCGCATTGTGGGCCCGTAGCTCAGCCAGGGAGAGCGGCGGACCCTGTCCGCCCCCTATTATGCTCCGGCGACACTGTATTCTACTTGCATTTGGAAAGTATGCTTACAACAGCTTCATAAAGGCCTTCTTTTCTGAGAGCTCTCCTATGTCTGTATAGCTGTTCTTTCTGGATACCCATCTTCTCGGCGATCTTATATGGAGGCACAGAGTATGCCTCAGCGTAGAGTAGGTATATAAGACTCCTAACTGCTCTAGGATTAGCCAGCCTTCTATTGAACATGGTATTACATAATAGTTTCAGGTATCTCAGATTATCGCCACAGCGAATCCACTCTTCCACTTCAGCCGGTATACTTATTCTATAGGAGAATGACCCCCTGTTACTCTCTCGTTTTAAAATAAGCGTGCCATCCTCGATCCTAAAGTCGACTCTCAACGCTTATACACCCGAACACATACAGGCTTTAATCAACTATACGCCATGCAGTCTAAGACCGGCCGAACACTTCAGGGAACCTTGCTACTCCTATCTCAACAATATCAACGGGCCCCCTATAACTAGATACTAGCGTGACCCCCCGCCTCTTATAATCAACGGATTCTACTACACCTAAACCCTTTACTTCACTTTCATAGTAAAGAGAAGCTATAAGCCCTCTTTCCCAGCCTTCAACCAATACATTCACATTCCTCTTAGGCTTTACAGGTTTACTCCCCCTCCTTAACACTAAGGTGATAATCCCCTCGTTTTCCTCTGCATACACAACATTCCTTAACTCCAGTGTTTTCGGGTCTATGCTTCTTCCATTGAAAACAGGAAGCCCTAGAATCCTCACCATGCTTTCATTAAAAAACATATGTGAAGCTCCACGAAGCTCCTTTGCTATGAGGCGAACCCTGTGAAGCCTTCTTTCCTCCCGCTTCTTAGTTTCTAGACCTTCTACAACATAATGCAGTATGTTCGGAGAATAGAAGTATTCGATCATACTTCTATCTCTATCGTTTAGAGAAGACAACACTATAAGGGGGTTTGATAAGAGCGTTGTTATTGCAAGTTTAGAATATATTCCACGCAACCCGTTTATCCATCCATCCGTGTCTACGACAACCTTATACCCTTCACTCACAAGCTTTCTTACCACCCTGTTAACGCAGTGGAAATACTTTTCAATAGCTTGGGGAGGACTAGTACTGCCTACAAAACAGTTATCCAGGAGACGCGATTGAACACCGGGCAAGACAACATCGCTCGAGGCAGAAACGAAGCAGGGCGCGTAAACCTCGTTTTGACCTATATCCGTCGTTACTAGTGCAGTGGAACCCTCTTTCAGCCTGCTCCTTAAAGTATTATGAACAAGTATTGACAACGTACTCTTACCCTTATCAGGCGGGCCTATAAACACGATCCCATCATTCCTTCTTTCTAGAAAGCTATTTACAATGCGTTCTTTCACTTCATAGAATTTTTCCCCTATCCTACTGTATTCCAGAGTAGCGTTAGGCGGCGTCAGAGTGTACCTGCATCCGCTTTTTTTCACTTTTATAGTAAATGTCCTACCTACAGGTACAACGGTTTCACATCCACTACATTCAGACCCCATTATCTCTGCCTCACAACCATCGAACGCTATCCTAGCCGGCCCCCTCACAACATACGTACCTTCGCCTATTACCGCCAATCAGCCGATGCACCCCACAGAAATTATTTAAACCATGCCTGTTATGATTAAATCTAACCGCTGTGGAGCCGTGGTAGTATAGCCTGGCTTAGTATGCGGGCCTGTCAAGCCCGTGACCCGGGTTCAAATCCCGGCCACGGCGCCAACACTACATCCTTAACTGCCTGCTCCACTGGATAGTAGTTGGCATATCATATGCGGCTGAACGCGATGCCCCTTGTTCTATCCAGCAGCTGGCTTCCATAAATGGTTATCTTTGTTCCTGTTAGAACGTATGCTATTATTGCTCCTAAAGCGCTTGCCGGTATCATCCAGTTGCTGCCCATCATGTCGCTTGTCATCACTATGGCTGTTAATGGGACTTTAGCGCTTGCCGCTATCATTGCCGACATACCTACCACGACGAAGAAGGCGGGTCCAGCTAGGTGCATTCCGAGTGCTTGCATTATCTCTCCAAGCATTAAACCCGCCATAGACCCTATCACTATCATGGGAGCGAAGACTCCACCACTGTTCCCCATGCCTACGGCCATACTCGTGGTTAGTATTTTGCCTATAGCTATCAATAGAAGCGTTGTTATGGGTATGTAGGACGACTTGGCGGCCATCTCGATGGCCAGGTATCCCCTTGACACTATACCTATGGAGGATAGGGGGTCTATTTCCGTTATAATGAAAGCCGTAACACCTGCCAATACTCCCCCGACGAGAATTCTCTGATACAGGTTAGGCAGGTATCTATGCATGTTTTCCTCAAAGTAGTAGAAGACCTTGACAAATGCTACGCTGAACGGCACGATGAAGATACCTAGTGCGACAGAGAATAGAATATCGCTGGCGCCAAGGGATAGTTTCCCTATGGAGAACAGGGGCTTGAACCCGTAGTATGCGCTGTAGATAGTGTAGCTTGTGATGGAGGTTACGATACTGGGTACAAAAGCATCTGACTCATAGTCTCTCCTGTACAGGACTTCTATAGCGAAGATAGAGCCTCCTAGAGGGGCTCTAAACACAGCCCCTATAGCCCCCCCTATTCCCGCTATGGCCATTGTGCGCCTCAAGCGTTTATCCGCTTTTAGAAGCTGAGCGACAACGTTGCCTATACCAGAGCCTGACTGTACTAGGGGGCCCTCAGTCCCCGCGCTTCCTCCCATACCGACGAATATACCTGAAGTCAGCAATTTAACGGCGGGCACCCTGGCGCGTATAGCTCCCCAGTAGTGGTGTATAGCCTTTATAGTTGCATCAGTACCATGTCCCGCTGTCTCGGGGGCTATCTTGTATACTATCATCCCGGAAACAGCGCTTCCTACTATATAGGTTGCAAGCAGCTTCCATGGAGTGAAGTGCTCTCCCACGTATTGGAGTATATAGGATGGATCTATATGGGCGCCCGGCTCGAATGGGGGTACTCCTATCCAGGGAAGCACGGTTTTTTCCACTAATCCTAGAAACACTGTGAAGACTATAGCCACTATTCCCGTGAAAATCCCTACTAGTACTGATGTCAGTATAATCCAGCCGAACCCCATCAGTAGCAGGTTCCTTGTAAACCGTAGCCGCAGCATTTTTACCTAGCCTCTACCCGCTTCTCCGTGAACAGATTATTACATGATTGTGTCAATTTAAATTGATGAACTACTACTGCAAAGAGATGGTAGAGCCTATAGAACAGGGTGAGACGGGTGTTCCACCTAGAAGTCCCTGAGGAGCCTGTGCCTAGTGTAGTCACCGCGTTGACTATTATCCTCCTCCTAGTTCTTGTACTCCCCTTTAAGAGTAAGAAGGTGGAAGAAAACCTGGAGCCCTTCTTCCTTTTGATGGGTTCAATAGCGGCGTTGACGCTATTCTTCAGCGGCATAATGAGCATCGGGCAGTTGAAGCACTTGGTCGGGATAGCTCTGAGGACTCCATTGTTTATATCGGGTAAACCGATAGGTATAACACAGGTAGTATTCATTGCGGGCTTGTTCTTCTACTACTTCCACAGTCAGGTCAACAACGCTATACTGGGGCTGTACCGGAGAGTGGGTCCTTTCTGGTTTAGCGTTATCTTCGTTACACTATTCGGCCTCGTCTCCAGTATAATATCTGTCATAGTAACAGCAGTCATACTAGCCGAGATAGCGGCAGCCCTTCCAGTCTCGAGGCATGCTAGAATAAAATTCGTCGTAATAGCAGCCTTCGCCGTCGGTATGGGAGCAGCACTGACACCGGTAGGAGAACCCCTTTCAACAATAGCTATCTCCAAGCTTGGAGAGAGTTTTGACTACTTGTTAAGACTGCTTGGCCCACTGATTGTCCCGGGAGTGGTAGTAGTGTCATTCTACGCCGGTTACGAGCTCCGGAAAGAAGCCGTTAGGGAAACCGGTTCAAAAGAGGCCGTCGCAGGAGAGTATGGCGAGACTCTTCGAACTATAACATGGAGAGCCGTAAAGGTTTACATGTTCGTCATGGCTCTAGAGCTTCTTGGGAACAGTTTTACGCCTCTAGTCAAATGGTACTTCTCGAAGATACCCGCATACATCCTCTACTGGGTAAACATGGTTTCAGCTATACTCGACAACGCCACGCTTACAGCTGCCGAGATAGCCCCCTTCCTCACGGAGGCCCAGATTAAAAGCGCCTTGATGGGTCTAATAATATCTGGCGGTATGCTGATACCGGGCAATATACCCAATATAGTTGCAGCGGGCAGGCTTAAGATAACCTCCAAGGAGTGGGCCCGAATAGGAGTGCCCCTGGGCCTTGTATTGATGAGTATATACTTCATATTAGTGGAAGTACTCAAATTATAATAAACGGGGTGGATACCTGGTGTATGAGAGAATACTGGTTCCAGTAGATTTCTCGGATCACTCAAAGGCCGTAGTCAAATGGATTCCCACACTGAAGCAGTTAGGGCTGAAGGAGGTTTATCTACTCCACGTGCTTGACGAGCTGAAGATAGAGCATCCTGCAGGAGGATACGATGTAACCCAGCTCATGGAAGATTACATGAAAGAGGCTAAGGAGAAGCTGAGGGAATATTCTGATCTGATAGGTGGAAAGCTCAAAGTTAACATTTGCGCAATATGGGCTGGTGATCCTGCTACTATTATTGTCAAACAGGCTGAAGAGCTTAATGTGGACTTAATAGTTATGCCCACTGCAGGGAAAGGATGGTTCAAAGAGTTAATCCTGGGATCGACTTCGAGGAAGGTTGCTAGGCTATCAACGAAGCCCGTCCTTCTCGTTAAGAAGGAGTGGATGGAGGAGGAGAGGGATTACAATTTCGACCACATAATGGTGTCGGGATGGATAGATGACCCTGGGAACACTAGTGAAATAGAGTTAATCAAGTGTGAACTAGAGGAATCCAAAAAACTCGCTAGGGCGTTCTACGAAAATACCGGTGTTAAACCTCTCATACGCGTGTTTGCAGTGCTTACAAGAAATGATAAGAAGAGCATTCCACAGCTGAAGAACACGCTCGAGTATTTAATGGAAAACGGTAACAGCTACTACAACCATGATGTAATAGTATGGATAGGAGATCCCGTTGAAGACCTGAAAAAGGCCGCGGCATCTTTTGATGCGGACGTGCTTATTGTAAGCGCCAAAAAAGCCTATAAGGGACTTAGCCTGGGTTGGAGGCTTACATCCCTGCTGGCAAGCGTAGACATACCCATTTACGTGTGTAAGTAACCACATACTTCATCCTATTCCACTATTATACCCATATTTAGCAGGAAAGTTGTGGCGTAGGAGCCGCTTGGCAGTCTGAAAGTAAGTATGACTTCTCCGTTACTCTCTTTGCATAAGTAATTGCATAATGGTACTATTACAGGCCTTCTATCTAATAGGCCGGCTCTAGGATGCAAACCCTCAAAACTCTCTATTTCTCCTATATAGTGGCTGGCAAGGTTATGCTTGAGCCTGTACGTCCTTACAATAGAGTTGCCGCACCAGCTGCTGGCTTCATCTAATATATCAAGGGGTATCCTTTCTTGTCGTGTGTATATACCGGGCGGCAAGCCGGCTTGGCTTAGGATAAGATTGAAAAGGTACGAATAATAGGATTCGCGTACTAGGTCAAAGACTCTACTGGGAAATGCCGGGTTTACGTTAAAAGTCCTCCTAGCCTTTCCGAACATGCTCTGTTCCATAGGAGGAGGGAAATGGGCCTTTCGTCTGTAATAGGATTTCAAGTACAGCCATAGCAGCACGTTCCTTTGTAGAAGGACCTGCTTTCCCATAACATGGTTCACAGGCCTGACAAGCCCGAATCGTTGGGGCCCATAATAGTTTGGCATGTAAAAAACTCGGGGAAGCCTGCATAAACGTTTAACTTTGTCTTTTCCGATTAAGCCGGTTGACATTGATAATCTGAAAGTGTTTCCCTTGTTGTTGGCAGGGGATAAAGGGGCGTTTTTTCCTATGAAGTAGAGTTTTGCCCCGCCAAGCATTTTGGGGAGCCTATTTCGCGACGCTACATAGAAAAACGCGTCCGCTGCTGTGTCCTTGATACCTGCTATGGAGACCCTGTCTTTGGAAGCTCTTTCTAATCGGCTTAGAAGCTCAAGGGAATTCTTCCCCCTCGGCTTATAGACGAAATATAGATTGTAATCTCCCTCTGAGCGATGTATATGCTCTACCACTATGAATCTTTTCAGTTTAGCACTTACTGGTCTAGGCGCTGTTATCCCGTAACTATACAAGAGCACCTTTCTTATCATCTAGAAAAGCCTCATGTCTCTCGTAATTCTGTCTACCTCCTCCTCGGGTGCAGGGCCTATGGCTACAGCTGTAGCGGTGCCGGGAGGAAGCTGTGTTAACCCTGCATCTCTAATAATCACTGAGGGCAACCCCATGTTTTTCGCCTTATTATAGGTGGCGACGAGATCTGTGAAACTATCCGCCCTAAGGGCTATCTTCTTCTGACCAGAGAACCGCCATTTCTCAAGCCATTCCCTCCAAGATCTATTAGGGGACTCTAATATGAGGAAAACAGCCTCTACTGACGCGTGTGCAGCCTGTACAGCAGCCTTACCTGCACCCATTTTAAGGTCCCGCCTGATGATTATGGCCTGCTTATACTCCACTATAAATGACACCGAGCCTTCTGGTTTGTGGATCGCTAATAATATAATGTTTTATATCCCTGGAATCCAGTAGGGAAGTCTGGGAGGGTGAATGCTAAATGAGCGTAGGCCAGCCTACACAGATAAGCCTGTATGATACAGTGGAGACCCCGGTTTGCACTAGCTGCGGCCGCATCATACATCCCGGTGACAGGGCAACCAGCTTCATATGTCCAAACTGCGGGAAGATAGTCATATGGCGCTGCGCGAGGTGTAGATCCCTCGCGATAAAGTATAAATGCCCCGTATGCGGGTTTGAGGGACCCTAGAGGAGAGGTGGTTACTAATGGCTAAGGTTTTGGTTGTTGCAAAGGTATTCCCCAACGGTGTCGACCTCGACTTCAACGCGTTAGTCGACGATATACGTAAGAAACTCCCTGAAGGCTATGATATAGCCAAGACTGCTGAGGAACCCATAGCCTTCGGCTACAAAGCCCTAAAACTCTACGTTGTCATACCCGAGGAAACCGAAGGTGGAACAGACACGCTTGAGAACATACTGAAGAGCCACGAGCAAATAGACGAGGTAGAGATAGAGGCTGTCCACAGGCTCAGCGAGTTCTAAGCACTCCACTTCAGCTTAAATTACAGTATCTTTTGACTCTATTCTAAAAAAACTGTTTACGTTAAAAGTCCTCCTTGCTGTATTGTCTATTAATTAAATAAGGCTAGGACGGAACTCTCTAAAATAGTGTAAAAAGGGGGGACAAGCATGTCTATCGAGTCACCCGAGCCAGATAATAAGAGGGAAATTACGCTAAGAGTAGTCGAGGCTAAACCTAGGGACAGTGGTAGAGGGAAAGTCAGAATAGATATGTCTATTATGAAGAAACTGGGCTTGGAGCCAGGCGATATTGTCGAGATCGAAGGCAAGAAGAAGACGGTTGCAATAGTATGGCCCGCTCTACCCGAGGACAGCGGCATGGATATAATCAGGATGGACGGGGTTACCCGGAAAAATGCAGGCGTCAATATAGGAGACAAGGTTATAGTTAGAAAGGCAGACGCGAAGAAGGCCGTAAAAGTGAAGCTCGCCCCTACAAACTATACGATGAGCATAGACGAGGGTTTCAAGAAGTTCGTTAAGAAGAAACTCATCAACCAACCCCTTCTAGAGGGTAATATCGTCATGGTCGCCGTAATAGGCCAAGCTATTCCCTTGATGGTTGTAAGCACCAAGCCCAAGGGACCTGTTATAGTTACAGAGGATACAGTTGTGGAGATACTAAGCAAACCGGTTTCCCAGATAGGAGTTCCTAGAATAACCTACGACGATATAGGAGGAATAAAACAGATAGTCCAGAAGGTCAGGGAGCTGATAGAGCTCCCC
>CAYVIZ010000017.1:0-22402 GCA_964451715.1 uncultured Desulfurococcales archaeon
TAGTGTTAAATTTAAATATTAGAGAGGTATAGTTTTCTGCTTTTCCAGTTAATATTATGGCCCCCCGGGTGATTGTATGCCTGAGAAAATGGTTTATCTACAGTTCACCGATCTTCTGGGATATTTTAGACAAGTAGTAGTCTCCGAGTCGATGCTTAAGGAGGACGTGTTCGAAGTAGGTATAAGCAAGCTAGACGGCAGCTCGGTATACGGGTTTAAACCCATAGAAGACAGCGACCTCGTTCTTGTCCCCATCAAGGATTCAGAGGCCGTTATACCGTGGGCATCAATCCCCACTATAAGGTATATATCAAAAGTATTCGAGCCCGGAGGAAAGAGGCTCCCCACAGACCCCCGATTCATAGCCGAGAGGCTGGAGGAGTCACTCGCCTCTCAGGGACTCAAAGTGTTTGCTGGCAGCGAGATAGAGTTCTTCATAGTATCAAGCGTATACCTAGATTTGAGGGAGAACAGTCTATCAGTAGAAATAGAGTCGCCCGAGTCTATGGAGACACCCGAGACTGGAATACCATTGAAGGGAGGCTACTATCTACCGGAGCCCCAGGACACTGTTGTCAGCGTCAGGAACGAGATATTGGAGACGTTGAACTCTATGGGCGTATCTTCTAGTGTGCACCACCACGAGGTGGCCAGTTATGGTCAGAGCGAGATAAACATAAAGCACTACGAGCCGGCCAGAGAAGGAGACGCCATAGTAACCGCGAAATACGTGATAAGGAACATAGCCGTCCAGAACGACATGGCCGCCATACTGATGCCCAAGGTGTTCTACAACGACAACGGTAGCGGTATGCACCTGCACATGAGCCTCTGGTCGAGCGATGGAAACCTGTTCTACGATGAAAGCGACGAGAAGGGAATAAGTGAAACAGCCAGATACTTTATAGGCGGAGTCATAGAGCACCTAGACGCAGTCTCCGCGTTCACCAATCCTACTGTGAACAGTTACAGGAGGCTCGTAGCGGGCTATGAAGCCCCCGTCTACGGCGTCTGGGGTGTGAGTAACAGGAGTGCCATGATTAGGATACCGCAGCCACCACGCAAATCTGAGAAAGCGTTTAGACTAGAGTTCCGCCAGCCCGATCCTACCGCCAACCCGTACTTGGCTATACCGGCCATAGTAATGGCTGGGCTAGACGGTGTAAAGAGGAAGATAGACCCCGGAGACCCGTTGAAGGAGAACGCCTATAGTCTAAGCGAAGCGGAAATGAAGAAGCGTGGTATAAAAACGATGCCTTCAAGTCTCTCCGAGGCCTTAGACGGGTTGGAGAGCGACAACGAGTTCTTGAAGCCTGTATTCACCGGAGAAGCCATAGAGGCCTACCTAGAATTGAAGCGTGCAGAGTTCCGTGACCTACAGAAGTACCCCAGCCCCGCTGAGTTCGCCAAATACTTCAACCTCTAATCACCCACTACCCCCCACGACTCCTAGGAAATCTCTTATAATCTTCCTCCGGACAAGATCCTCGTAAGTCCTCCATATCCTCTTCACAGTCACATACGAGGTGTCAAAACCCTCTCGTGACAGCATATCTAATACTTTCTCAGGGAACTCATCTGGATTACCAGTGAAGGAGGTTGTCGAAGCCTTAACAGCCTCTGCCAGGTCTTTCCTCGTGGGATAAAGACTCTTCCTCTTACTACGCTTCCTTATCTTTACCTGGTTTATTACATCTTCTATTTCTATAACATCTCTTGGAGCCTCATAGTATTCTTCGCTCATTGTTAGTCTACCCGAATCATACTGTAGTCTATGATATTATTGCCGTGTACAGGTTTAATATTACAATATAGGGGCTATGTGGAGGCCCCTACCAGAGCCGAGTCCGGGGTATTCCCGGGCTGTGATGAGGTGGTCCTCCCCGAAGCCCCTCTTTATCAGATAAGTTTTAATACTGTAAACTACCATGGCTGTTGGATATGGTGTCCAACAACATGGTCAGGTCTAATGCGATAACCCTCGGAACACTCGCAGTAGTCATAGTCATAGTAATAGCCCAGCTCGCCTTTGTAACCAGCAAGCTCGGGAGCATAGAGAACTCGCTGAACGAGCAGTCTAAAAGGATAGACCAGGTGAACGCCAACGTGGAAAACGTTGGAGGCAAGGTTAAGGCCATAGAGGAGAAAACAGGAGAACTCAACACTACTCTACAGGAGAAACTCTCCAATATCGAGGCAAGTATAAACTCTCTCAGAGAATCCAACAAGCTGTTGTCCACCAGGCTAAATGACACGAGTAAAGAGCTGGAGAGTATAAAGGAGACCGTTGAGAACCTCGCGTCTACAGTAGAGACACTCACAGGGTACCCTAGGAGCGTAACGGATTTCTCGGGTGAAGCCGTGGTAATACCATATGAGCCTAAGAGGGTTGTAAGCCTGGCTCCAAGCGTGACCGAGATAATATTCGCTCTAGGAGCAGAGGATAAACTCGTAGGAGTAGACGACTACAGCAACTATCCGCCGCAGCTAAACGACATGGTTAGCAAGGGCCTTATAGAGAGGGTAGGAGGATTCACAACGCCTAACTACGAGGAGATACTGAAGCTGAACCCCGACGTGGTTTTCACAGTATCAGGGGTACAGGAGCCTGTAGCCCATAAGCTTAGGAGCCTCGGAGTGAGGGTAGTGGTGCTGGGATCCTCTAATATGAACGACGTCGTCTCCTCGGTTATACTGGTAGGTAAGGTTCTAGGCGTTGATACAGACGCGCTGAAGGTGGCCGAGGAGATTACGGGCACCCTCCAGTCACTGGCGAGGGTTTCCTCCCAGTTCAACACCACGCCACGTGTAGCCATAATAGTGTGGAATAACCCCATCTTCGTGGCAGGGGCATCAAGCTATCTGAGCAGCCTGATAGAACTAGCAGGGGGGATCAACGCGTTCGTCAACTATACTAAAAGCTATCCCATGATAGGGCCGGAGGATCTTGCAACAGTTAACCCTGACGTTATACTCTTCACCGAGGGAAGCGGCGTCTCCAACTACACCGACGCGGTGTCCTGGCTCAGGTCCCTGCCCGGATGCTCCGGCCTGAAAGCTCTGAGCACAGGGGAGATATACGTCCTCCACGGAGATTACAGCGACACGTTTGTAAGACCGGGAGTGAGAACACCTGCAGCCGGACTAGTGCTCCTCGCCATACTTCACGGCCAGGAAATAGGGATCAATGTTCCCCACGATATAACCCCGGAGACTCTTCCCTTCAGCCAACTAGTAAGCGTTGTATCGGAGAATTACAATGTAACCATAACCTTCCCACTCCCGCCCGTCTAGTGGTAGATCCTAGATGAAAGCCGATGCTACTGCATCACTGGAGAGACATAAGAAAAGGTTCATATACACCATCCTCTTCTTTTCAACGGCGTCGATAGCCGCATTCCTACTAGAAGTAATAATAGGGCCAGGGAGGCTTGGAGTCTCCGAGGCGCTACACGCGTTTTTCCACAGAGAGGGGACTGCATACAATATAGTATGGAACATAAGAATCCCACGGGCAACTGCGGCAGTAGAGACCGGGGTTATTCTAGGCCTCTCAGGGCTTATTCTTCAAGTAGCATTGAAAAACCCGCTTGCCGAGCCCTACCTCCTAGGCGTATCGGGCGGGGCAAGCCTGGGTGTAATGGCGTCCCTAGCATTGTTTCCTAGCCTGGGTTATTTATGGATGAACATAGCAGGCTTTATAGGAGCATTAGTAGCGATAGCCGCGGTCCTAGTTATAGGCGAAATGACGGGCTATAGTGTTTACGCGGTTATACTCGCGGGAGTGGCTATGAGCGCGTTGACGGCGAGCTTATCTATTATAATCTATCTCACAATGCTCTCCGCCCACAGGTTCAGCATGCTCTGGCTATACGGCACACTAAGCCTTATAGGCTGGCGCGAGCTACCCGTAATAACTCTAGCCGCAATAGTAGTAGCAGGATACACCTGGCTCCTCCGCGGCCACATAAACATACTCCTCCTAGGAGACGAGCAGGCAGCCAGTATGGGTGTAGACCCCTCCACCGCTAGGAGGTCCCTAATACTCGTCTCAGCAGCAGCAACCGCGTTACTGACCAGCTACGCGGGGCCAATAGGGTTCATAGGCCTAATGAGCCCCCATATTTCCAGGCTTCTAGTGGGATCCGAGACTGGTAGAATGGTTGCAGCCACGATACCAGTATCGGTATTCCTTACAACGGTCTCTGACCTGATGGCGCGTACCCTAGTACCTCAGGGCGGCGAGGCTCCCTTAGGCGCTATGACCGCGCTGCTTGGTGTCCCCTTCTTCATGTACCTAGTGACTAGGAGGTATGGAGAGGCTTGAAGATAAGGATCTCAAGACTCCATCTCGAGCTGGGTGGTAATATTGTTTTGAGAGACATCAATCTATGCATGCGTAATAACGGGTTCAACGTCCTCATAGGCCCTAACGGGTCGGGTAAGACGAGCCTCCTAAGGGTTATATCCGGTATATACAAGCCCTCCAGCGGTGAGGTCTTCATAGAAGTCAAGGGTGATCCTAGAGACGAGATATTCTACTTGCCAAGCGAGCCAGAGGCATTCCCTGGGTTGAAGGTAGTCGACTATCTCCAGATAGCCCTGGGTCTTAGAGGCCTCTATGGAGCCTCGGATATGAGCGATGTCATGGGTGTTCTAGAGGATTTCGAGGTCTCAAGCCTTCTAGACAGGGACCTATATTCCCTGAGTAGTGGTGAGAGGCAGAGGTTATACCTCGCCGCCGCCGCTGCTTCACGTAGAAGCGTGTTATTATTAGATGAGCCTACCAGCCACCTTGATATAAAATGGATATACAAGTCCCTGAACCTCCTAGGTAGACATGCAAAAGACAAGCTGGTGGTCTTCACGACGCACGATATAAACCTCGCATCCCTATATGCGAGCCACGTAACGGTATTATCTAAGGGTAGTGTTGTAGCTGACGGGGATCCGGGTTCTGTTCTAAGGGAGGATCTCCTATCCCAAGTATACGGTGTGAGACTTGTGTCTGGAGAACTGGAGGGTTACAAGTTGTTTATACCTTATAAGGAAGGCTAGACCCTCTAACCGGACCATGCTTCCTCAGGATAGCTGTTCGACTGTATTCCTGTGCTGGATCTGCCTAAAGGAGGTCCAGTAGTACTTGTTATCCGCCTCTAACAGGAGGTATCCTCCCCACGAGTCATAGAGTGTATAGACTCCCCATGGCTCTTTTAGATGAGACGAGGACATCCAAGCGTTTACGTCTGCGGGATGGACGGATAGGTATTCCGGCCTCGTCTTCAGATTCAAGCTTTTCACTAGGCTCGCCAGGAGAGGGGCGCGCTTGTCAACGCTTGTTTTAATCAATTCCACGGGATTAACCCTTTTTGTCAACTGCTGTATGTACGGGTTCTGAGCAAGCTTGATCTCCGTCTCGCGTGCCTCGAGAAGCCCTATGCCCCTAACTATTATAGCCGCCACTATATGCGGTTGCTCGGACACCCTGTCCTCGAGACGCCAACTCCTAGACACCCCGGTCTTAAACTTCTCCAGGCCCCTGTCCACAATGTATACTCCCATTGGTATGCTCATCTTCTCCTCCACCCTACGACATGCCTCGAGGGAGTAGTCTCCAGAGGTGCTTACACACCTCTCATATAGGGCTCTGTATGTGCGTGCGTGCTTTATGCAGTAGCCTTGCTTGGTGTCTGCAGTGACACTGCAATACCTCCTCTCTAAGACGTTGTCCCTCCTGTCTAGCGGCCCGTTGTGCCATCTACAGTATAGCCTCTCATCGGGCGATATCCTTATTTTGGATCCTGCGGGTATAAGGTAAACGTTCTCCTCACCGGTATCCTGTACTATCAGGCCCTCGAGCATTGTTGAGTATAGGGTCACGTCTAGGAATTCTTTGCTGGCCTGGTCTAGGAATGCCTCTATACCGGCGGCGGCTCCTACCTTTATGCTCCCCACGTGTTTCAAGGTCTTTTTTACCAGTCTAGCTATAGCCAAACTTTCATCTCCATATATAAACCATATATGAGCCGCGGGATATATTTTATAATCCTCGGAGGCATCTAAATGAGATATACATGGATACCCCCGGTAGCTCAGCGGCAGAGCGCCCGGCTGTAGTGAGACGGAGGAGGGCTCTGCCCGCCCAGCAGACACCGGGTGGTCGGGGGTTCAACTCCCCCCCGGGGGACCATTATGGAAACAATAAAATAATCCCCACCCAAATCCTTCACTCTCTAAGGAACACGTAATGGGAGTGCTCCCACAGTGGTTAAGGATAAAATACTCATAATAGACTTCGGAGGCCAATACGCTCATCTCATATCGAGGAGAATACGAGACCTAGGAGTCTACACGGAAATAACATACCCGGAATCTCTCCCAGATAACGGCTACAAGGGCTACGTGCTTAGCGGCGGACCTAGCAGCGTGTATGTAGAGAAACACGACCACATAGTGGAGTCCATCATAGAAAAAGGCAAACCCTTACTAGGCATATGCTATGGCCACCAGTTGCTTGCAAAAGTGCTGGGAGGCAAGGTAGGCCCCTCTCCAAGCCCCGAGTTCGGCCCCGTCAGAGTAGAGGTAAAAGACGGTCATCCCATAACCCGTGGATTAGCCGGGAAGAAACTCAGGGTCTGGATGAGCCATAACGACGCTGTGCTCAGCCCGCCACCAGGCGCCCGCGTCCACGCATCAACGAGGGGGAGCCCTGTTGCCATGTTCACACTAGGTGGTAACATTATAGGGGTCCAGTGGCATCCAGAGGTACGCCACTCGGAGCTGGGTAGCGTTCTCCTAGACAACTTCATAAAGATAACAGGCTCCCGGAGAGAGTGGAGCATAGAGGTGATGCTGGAAGAGATACGTAGATATATAAGAGGCAAGCTGAAGCCTGGTAGTAAAGCCGTAGCCGCTGTAAGCGGTGGTATAGATAGTAGCCTCGCAACATACCTCGTCATGAAATACTCTAACGCCGATGTTATCCCTGTTTTCATAGACACCGGTTTGCTTCCATGGGGTGAGAGAGAAAAGGCTGTAAAGCTGCTGGACAAGATAGGTGTAAAGCCTATCATACTGGAGAAATCCAGGGTTTTCCTTGGCAGTTTAAAGGGGATCGAAGACCCGGAGGAGAAGAGGCTTATTGTAGGCCAGGTTTACAGCGAGGTGTTGTCGGAGTTTTCGAGGGAAATAGGCGCGACTCATCTTATACAAGGGACGATATACCCAGACGTGATAGAGTCGGGAGCCAACCCCGGGGCTGACACGATAAAAACCCATCACAATGTTGGTGGACTCCGCGTCCACGGCCTCGTTCTGGTGGAGCCTTTGAGGAACCTCTACAAAGACGAGGTTAGAAGAATAGCCCTATCACTAGGGTTCCCCGAGGAGCTGGTTTACAAGAAACCTATACCTGGCCCGGGACTGGCGGTCAGGGTGGAGGGCCCTGTAGACGAGGAAAGGCTGAATGTTGCTAGAACCGCCGACAGGATATTCAGGGAGATCGTCGAGGAGAAGGGGTTAGACAGGAATTTATGGCAGTACTTCGCGGTCTTGACGAGGAGCAAGGCTACAGGTGTTAAGGGGGACAAGCGATCCTATGGTTTCGTAGTTGTCCTGAGGGCGGTTACAAGCTCTGACGCTATGACAGCTGACGTAGCAGAGCTGCCATATGACGTTCTGAGGGAGGCTGCAAGGCGTATAATAGGCAGCCTGCCCCAGGTTACTAGGGTTTTATACGATGTCACCACAAAGCCTCCTGCCACAATAGAATGGGAGTAAAAGCCTGTTTGTAGCCCGGAGGGGTTATAGATCGTCTAAGTCTATCTCTATCACTTGGCCCTCACGGTTAGGCGGAGGCTCTACCTCCTCTATCCTCCTGCTCCCCTTAGCACCTTCAACCTCGAGTTCGCCACTCCCCACCTTTAACTTGTTTATGACAGCCCTCCACCTATACCCGCAGCTAGGGCAGACAAAGCTGCCCATGACAGTTATGGTTATACGCCCCCTCTTATCGGGGAGCGGGGATACCAGCTGCCAAGTCTTCTCGGGTTCCTCCACCCTAGTACCACATGCTGGGCATACAAATGGATCCTTCCTCTTACCCGCCATACCTGACACCCTGCCACCATCACTTATAGTGGTCTAGGAGAAATAGTTGCCGGGCCAGGCGTAATAAAAGGATTCCCCATTGGGGCTCTAGCATTCCTTTAACTCTACTTCACCCGGTATACCGGCTCCTGTAAGAGCTATTGCCATAGTTCTAACCAGCTGGCCCCTCCTGTAGACGTCGACCTCTGGTCCCTGCAGCTTTAATGGTATCATGTATTCCGCGTAGTCAGGGGCTATCTTCTCAAGGACTATCCTTATCCTCTTCTTATCGGGGATAGCGGTAAACTCTGTTATCTTTGACTCCGCTATTTTAGTGAGGCTGTTTTCAATAGTTGTAAGCCTACCCAAGTCCCCGTCATGCCTTATCCTGACTATTATACAGATTCCCGCGGCTTCGCCCTTTATCTTGAACGGCCTCCTCAGAAACTCCTTGTTTGGAACCCTGTAGCTGTCCTCGCCCGACTCTATCAGGGTGTACAAGGCGTTTACCTCTTTTATCCTCCCCTTCATGCCTCCTATTTCCACGTAGACCCCGTTTTCCACGAGCCTATAGATAGTTATGGCATAATAGCCCACCAAGTTCACGATGACATCCCAGCCGGCTGCCACGCCTATTATAACGAGCGCGATGAGTAGGAGGGTGAGTTCCTCTGCTTGCGTGAAGACGTATAGAATCCCTATCAGGGACATCACGTAGGCTATGAGGCCTATACTTCTCGACACTCGCTCAGCGGCTTTCTCGGTTATAATACCCTTCCTATGGAGGCCGTAGAATATCCTGTCTACTAGTTTGATGAACAAGTATAGGAAGAAGAGTATTACAGCAGTATAGACGAGGTCTAGGAGCAGCCTGTTAGACCTAATATAATCCAGTGCAAGGCTTGCCTGGTTCACAACCTCTTCCAGACCCATAAACTAAACCACCTCCTAGGACTAATCGAGTGCTTCTATGAACTTGTCTATACTGTCAACCCGAGTCAAAGCTATAACGATGTACCCGGGTTCCAGGCTCATAACCCTGTCAGGCTCAAGGAACTTCTCCCCGTCGAACACCGCAAGTATCTTAACAGCAGAGGGGGGAATGTTCTCCATAACCTCCCTAAGCGGCTTACCTACGGCTTTACTAACCTTTGTAAGCGTCCTAGCCACTATAGTGAAATCCCCGCTATACACATCTATAATCTCGACACCAGTAAACCTGCCCTCGATAGAGCTGAATAGTATCCCTGCTACCACATCGTTCTCGGCAACAGACATCTCGACCCCTATCAGCTGTAGAAGCCTGATAGTGGCCCTGTTCTTAGCCCTAACAAATATCCTGCTGACACCGTACTCCTTAGCTATGCTTGCAACGAACAGGTTGACCTCGTCCCTGTCGGTGGCAGCCACTACTACGTCGAACGTGTTGAGATCCAGCTCCTCATAAAGCCTAGGGTCTGTGGCATCCCTCACAATACCCTCGACGTCAGCCTCGCTAATAATACGCCGTATCCTCTCCTCACTCTTATCCACGACAACCACGTTATGCCCGCTCTTAGCGAGCCTCACCGCTAGACTCTCGCCGACACCGCCTCCCCCTATCAGCAGTATCTTCAACCCGGGCCACCACATTCTAGGGAAGTGACTCCAAATAACTTAAAAGGTGTTCACCGCTCCTCCCTTTAAGGATCATCCTCCTCCAGTATTCCGGCTTAAACCTCTTCAACCCAGGCAGCTTTATGTAGCTAGCCGTGCCCCCGGCTATGTTAGCTATTTTCAGGGGAGACTCTAGCAGGCGCGCCTCTCTCCCCCCGATGTAGAAGACGGGTTTAACCCTGTAGCCCGTCCTAACACCGTACTCGTCTATCCTAGGATCAACCAGTTTTGCCTCATCCCATCCAAGGCTTTTTACGTCTATTATTTTCCTCACCGAGAAATAACCCACTATGTACAGGCCTCGTTTGCTATTCTCGAAAGCTTTCCTAATATCTATATAGCGCCATCTCACTGTGAAGAAGTTTCTGGGGTAATAGGCGAGCCCAGCTATGAATACGAGATAATCCCCCTCCCTAGGCTCTAGGCTTGTCGTGAAGCGTGATTCGTCGCAGAAAACACCCTTCTCGACGAGGGGGCAGCCGGTAGTGACTAGTCTTGACACGGCTACACTCTTGGAACCCCATTTAACTCTGTCTATCGGCAGGTATCTTTCCAGAGTAGAGTTGATGCAGCGGGCTCTCAGGCTCCTATAGGGCAGGCCCGCCTTGCTGGGGCGGGGTATGAGCTCGTAGCATCCCTCAATTATTGGTGAGTAGTAGCCGCCAGTGTTGCTGTCGAACCATTGTCTTATAAGGAATACTTTCAAGCAATCACCTGTGTTTTAAAATATATATCGATAATATTAAATTTAAGCTTCATTACATTAAAACCCGTCTTCCAGTCAGGCAGAACTCTCTCCTCGAAATTTTAAATAAGCGGTTCAGCCATAGAAACATCAATGGTCATGTAAAACTATGAGGGTTGAGGTAGAGTTGAGCACACCCGTCTTCGACGAGGAAGAGGAGGAGTTCATAGAGCTCGAGGAGGAGGAACTAGAAGAACTGGAGGATCTAGAGGATCTGGAAGAACTGGAAGAGCTCGAGGAAGAGGAGGAGTTCATAGAAGAGGAAGAATGGTAGCTAACGCCACCCCTTATAAGTGAAGAGCCTCTCCCCTAGTCTACCTTCCATCCATGAGAACCGAGAAGCCTTACAGCGTTTTCTCTTACAATCCTGATTTTATCGGGATAATCTATAGGAAGCCTTATGATTTCACTCACCAAATCCCTAAGCGAGAGCCCCACCATGTAGGGGTGATCCGATCCGAATAGCAGTTTATCCGACCCGAGCTTCTTTACAGCCTTCTCTATAAAGTATGAGTCGACAGCACTTGTGTCGAAGTAGATGTTCCCATATTTCCTCCCGATTTCAATGCTTTCATGGAAGTATATTCCAGGCTGAAGCAGACTATAGCTCCCCAAGTGGGCTATAACTATGTCTAGATCAGGGAACTCTCTAGCAACGTGTTCCAAGTGCCGGGGCCTCGCCTCCCTGCACATGGGAGGCAGCTCCCAGATGCCGGGATCGCATCCCGTGTGAACTATGAGTATAAGCCCCAAATCCTCCAACGCCTGGTAAAGCGGGAAAAGCCTCCTATCACCCGGGTTGATGAAGTGGAAGGTAGGGAAAACCTTGATCCCCAGTATCCTACGCCTATTCCTCTCCACGAACCCTATGTTATCCTCTATAGACTCGTCCGGGTTATAGCTGGCTACAGGTATAAGCCGGCCTCCCGAGCTCTCCGCTGCTGCCAAGACTTCATGGTTGCTTCTCCTATTCTCTACAATAAGATACTCGTGGTCTTCTATAACCTTCTCAGGCTCTTCTATTATACGCCTTATCATCCCCCACTTGCTCATAACCGCGTGGACTCCACTGTCGCGTAGAGCCTTGATTAGAGCCTTTTTGTCTACATTCGTCTTGAAGAGCCTCCTACTAACTTCTACAGCGATTACAACACCCTTGGAGACGCCGGCGGAATCCATGTCTTCAACCAGCCTATGCGCGGCTTGACGGGGGTCTCTAGGCTTAGGAGGCAGGTGCATATGAAAATCTATTATGTCCACCATACATCATCTCTCTACACTATCCCTATACGTGCTGGCTGCAGGTTACTCGGTTAGCGGCCGTATCAATGATTATTGATCTACTGGTGTATATGAAGTTATAACTAGAAATACAGGGGGTTTTATTGTTCTGACAGTAAAAAGTGGAGGGTATGCGGGTTATCCCGACAGGATGTTCGAGTATTTCTCCCTGAGAAGCCTCTTATTTATCTTGCCTACACTCGTTAGAGGCATCTCGTCCACGAAGACTATCTTGTCCGGCAGCCACCACTTCGGTATCTCCCCGTCATCCACAGCCTTCCTCAGTATACCCATTATATCCTCTTCTGTTACAGTGGAGCCGGGTTTAGGCACTATTAGCGCCACAGGCCTCTCACCCCACTTCTCATGCTTAGCTCCTATAACCGCTACCTGCCCTACTCCGGGGTGCCTGCTTATAATGTCCTCTAGCCTCAGACTGCTTATCCATTCACCCCCACTCTTTATAACATCCTTGTCCCTGTCCACTATCTTAACGTAGCCGTCAGGATACCATACTGCTATATCTCCCGTGTGGAACCATCCACACCTCCACGCGGCCTCAGTCTTCTCCGGGTTCTTATAGTACTCGTAAGCCACCCACGGAGCTCTAACCAGTATCTCACCCATTGTCTTACCATCCATGGGGACAGGGTTACAGTTCTCGTCCGCTACTATCAGGTCCACCAACGGTATTGGGAACCCTGTTCTAGTCCTCAGATCTAACTCCTCCTCAGGACTCATCTCCTTGTCGGGGAGCTGTACAATGGTCAGTATGGGCGCTGTCTCCGTCATACCGTACCCGGAGACCACGTCTATCCCCCTTGCTAGCGCCAGCTTCGCCAGGCCCTTAGGTAAGGCTGAGCCTCCGACGACGAATTTGAAGCCTCTGAGATCGTATTTCTCTGATCCGGGGGCCGTGAGCAGCATGTAGAGTATAGTGGGTACTCCCGCCGCGTATGTCACCTTCTCTCTCGTTATTAGTTCCAGCATCACTATAGGATCCAGTTTACCGGGGAACACCTGCTTCAGCCCGAGTACGGGAACAGCATACGGCAGCCCCCAGCTCCACACGTGGAACATGGGTACTATGTGCATGAAGTTATCGTTCAATGTGAGGTTCACCCTGGGCGAGGACGTTATGTGGAGCAGCCCCATCAACGCGTGTATGACCTGCTGTCTATGAGTATGGTAGACGCCTTTAGGTAGGCCTGTTGTCCCACTTGTATAACCCATTCCTGCTACCTGGTTTTCATCTATTTCAGGCCACTCGAAGCTGCCGCCGTACTGTTTTAGCAGGTCCTCGTAATGTATAGCCGGCTTCCCCGCTATCTTGTCCGGGTGTCCATCGCTCCCCACTATAATGTACTGCTCCACTGTTTTCAGCTCCTCACCCAGAAGCTGGACCAGCTTGAGGAAGTCACTATTGACTACAACCACCTTATCCTCGGCATGGTTCATAACATAGGCTATCTCCTTAGGGGCCAGCCTTATATTTACAGGATGTATAACGCTCCCCATCATAGGCACAGCCATATAAAGCTCGTAGTGCCAGTGAGTGTTCCAGTCAAGAGTAGCCACCCGGTCAAGCCTACCCACACCGATAGCTGAGAGCGCGGCAGCCAGCTTCTCAACCCTGACCCCGAACTCCCTATAGGTATACCTGAACTCGTCCCGGTACACTATCTCACTATCAGGATAAAGCCTAGTCATCCTATCGTATATCCTCTTTATAGTCAACTCATAGCCCGGTCTAAAGGGTATCTTCTCAGGTAAACCCATAACATACACCTCTCCGAGAACACGGTAAAAGTGGAGGGTAGATAACCCCTCCTTCTATCGTTCAAATTAATGATTACATGATTCTAGAATAAATAGATTAACCGGTTCCCAGGTTCCTCCTACTCCTGTAACGCCTGAGCATGGTATATAACAACACTGTCAGAAGGGTTACGGCAACCATCGAGCTTGCAACAGCGTTCAACGCGTTCTGGCTGCTGAACTCCGATAAACCGGGGCGTCTCGCCCTATTCCATATAAGTATAGGTATAGTCTCAAAACCTGGACCCTTGGTAAACAAGGTCTTCACGAAATCCGTGAAGCTCATAATGAAGGCCAGCATGAACGCGGCCACTATACCAGGCATGAGGAGCGGGATTGTTATCCTAGCAAGTATCCTAGCCCTCCCAGCCCCCAGGCTACGTGCCGCCTCCTCATACCTCCTCACATCCCCGCTCATAGGTGAAAGGGTCAGGTATGCATAGGCTATGTTGAACGCCGTGTGGCCTATGAAGACCGTTGTCCATCCAAACGTGAAGCCCAGAGCTATGAGGAGCAGTAAAAGGCTCACAGCCTCCGCTATATCGGGCATGACGACTGGAGGTATGGCCGAGGCTTCTATAACGCGTTTAACCCTGCTCCTCCCCAGCCTCGAGGCTGGTAATGCGAGTAAAACGCTTACAACAGCACTGGCTAGTGCGACTGTTATACTGTTAGCCATGGCGGCGTACAGCCTTGTATCCCTAAGCATGAGCCTGTACCATCTTGTTGTGAAGCCCTCCCACGTGGAGGCGTAGAAGCTTTTGTCGAAGCTGTAGAGGAACATGACCAGTATGGGTATATACAATAGTAATAGGACAGTATACGTGTACAGTCTAAGCCATCTACCCGCTAAGACTCCCATCCCTCTAACGCCTCCTTGCCCAGTTTTTTAACAGTATAGTAGCCGGCGGCCATGGTTGATGCTACCAGCAGAACAGTCAAAGCGCTCCCAAGGCCCCACTGGTCGCTTTCCAGGAACATGTAGTATAGTATCGTCCCGAACGTGTAAGTGTCCACATTGCCCAGCAGGGACGGTATAACGTAGTCGGACAGGCTCATCAACCCCACAAGCATAACCCCCACCGCTATACCAGGCATTGTAAGGGGTAGTATTATGCTCTTGAAGATCCTCCCTGCAGAGGCCCCCAGACTCCGCGCTGCATCTACAGCGTTTCTAGGCACATTCGATACTGAAGCATATATTGGGAGGAACATATAGGGGAGATAGTCGTACACCATGCCCATAAGCGTGGCCGTGAACCCAGGCCTGACTCCTAGTATGTACAGTATATTCTTCAACGCTATTGCTCGGAGCAGGAAGTCTATCCAGAAGGGTATCATGAATCCTACAAGGACAATGTACCTCTCCCTCACACCAGCCATCAAGCCTGCATACACGGCTGCAGGATAAGCCAGCAACAAGGTTATCAGCGTGGTTGAAAGGGCGAGCTTCAAGCTGGCAGCTAGAACCCTGAGATAAGTCCCGTGCAGCAAGGCTATATAGTTCGACAAGCCAGCACCGCTCCCCGTTTTAAAGCTATAAACAACAACATAGGCGAAGGGAGCGTAGAAGAAGACGACGAGGAAGACTAGGAAAGGCGCCGCGGAAGCTATTATCCACTTACCCCTACCAACAGTCATCCCGGAAGCACCCTTACATCACTCAACCTCCACCCCACCCTAACCCTTTCACCGCTCCTAGGCCTCCACCCGTTCCCCGCTCTCGCATACGCAGCTAGGATAACGCCGTCAACATCTATCTCCAGCCTCGTAAGAGGACCCTGGAAGAAAGCCTCCACTATCCTCCCCTCACGCACCACATCAACCCTACGCGGGTCAGGGTTAACCTCCACATCCTCCAGTCTGAGCAGAGCCTTCGAAGACGCCGCGCCGTCGACGCCGAAGAAGCCTGCATCAGCCAGGTTCCCATCCCCGAAGAACGTGGCGACAAAACTATCCCTCGGGTTCTCGTAGACCTCCATGGGAGTCCCTGACTGGACTACGGCACCGTTCCTCATAACCACGAGCCAGTCACTAAGTATCATAGCCTCCGTCTGGTCGTGTGTAACGTATATAGTGGTTACACCCACCCGCCTCTGGAGCTTCTTGAGCTCTCTCAGAAGACTCCTCCTAAGCAGGTAATCCATATGCGATAACGGCTCGTCTAGAAGCAGCACCCGGGGCTCGAGTACCAGAGCCCGTGCAAGCGCCACCCTCTGCTGCTGGCCCCCGCTTAGCTCGGTCACCCTCCTATTAGCGTAGACCTGGGGGTCTAGGTTCACTAGTTCCAGAGCCCATTTAACCCTCCTCCTAACCTCCTCTGCCGGCAGACGCCGTGCCTCCAACCCGAACGCTATGTTGCTCCACACAGTCATATGAGGGAACAGGGCAAGATCCTGGAACACCATGCCTATATCCCTATTCTCCACGGGAATCCCTGTCACGTCTTCATCGTCGAATAACACCTTACCCCTGTCAGGGCTCTCTAAACCTGCTATTACCTTGAGCGTGGTAGTCTTACCGCACCCGCTGGGGCCTAGTATGGTCGTTATCTTCCCCTGCCTCGCCTCCAGATCGACGCCTCGGAGGGCGGGGGTGCCGCGGAAGCTTTTCCATATATCCACGAGTTTCACAGCGGCGCCCTTCAACAGCGGCACCCCCACTCTACAGTTATCTCCTCCTAACGTATAGCGATACAGATAAAACCACTATTACCGCCGATGCCAGCGCTGCAATATAAGCCGGGGAAAGGCCTCCCCCACTCTCTCCCCCGCTCGTCTCTCCGGTTAGTACCTTCAGCCTTATGTCCTCCAGCAGGTTCAGCATGTTCCCCGTCAGTACGGGGCTAGGGTACAGCTTGGCGTTGTTGGGAGGATAAACAGTGGGGTTTTCCAGTATCTCTTCAAGTTCATCGTCATGGTTCTCCTCTGCGACCTCTTGGAGCAGGCTCTTCTTAACAGAGGAAGCATACCATACGGCTTTAACGTTCATGGCAGCTATGTCAGGCCTTAGCAGGAAGTTTATGAACTCCTCGGCCCCGGCGACATTCCCGGCGTCTCTGGGTATGACCATGTAGTCAACCCAGAACGTGGCCCCGTCCTCGGGGACCACGTACTCTATATTAGAGTTATTCTCTTGGACTACGAGTATATCGCCGTTCCACGCTTGGGCTAGGCAGAGCCGGCCCGCCGCTAGCTCTGGCATATACTGGCTTGCCCCATAGAAGCCTACTATGTAGGGCTTTACACTGAGCACGAGGTTCACAATGCTATCCGCGGTCTCCTTGTTCCAGTTAGCCTTATCGCTGGGGTCGAGGCCTAGCGCTATCATAGCAGGCTCCACAACATCACTGAACTCTGACAGGAGACTCACCCTGCCCTTATACTGTTTAAGCACCTCCGGGTCGAAGAACTCCTTCCATGTCCTAGGAGGACTGCCTCCGCATTCCTTGTTGTAGGCGAACCCGGTGGTACCCCACATGTAGGGTACAGCATACTCCTGGTTAGGATCCGCTGGATGGTTGGCTATACGGGGATCCAGATTGGCGAGATTGGGTATCCTGTCCTTGTCCAGCTTATGCAGTAACCCCTGCTCCCTAGCCACAGCCACATGGGTATGGGCGATTATGATTAAGTCATACCCTTGCCCTCCAGCCTTCAGCTTAGGCCACGCCTCCTCCGCGCTCTCATACTCATCGTACACTACATGTATACCCGTCTCCTTCTCGAACAGGTCTAGTACCCTGTAATCTATGTACTCGCTATAATTCAACACGTGTATAACGTTTTGCTGGGACCTGGCGGGCACGCTGAGGAGCGGGGAGATGAAGAGCATTGACAGTAATAGGACTGCGAAGACTCTCATAGCTCTCGCCATACTATTCGCACCCCCTCAAACAGTGGAGAGCAACGCGTAGCCTATGCATAGCCAGTAAGCTCGAAGAGAGAATAAACCTCCTCTGACCATGGTATTCCAACATATTCCACCCCCGACTCTAGCCTTAGCTTATAATGTTTCGATAAAGGGTATTGACGGAGGGAGATAATTTAAAACTTCACCTTGCATAGAAATACAACACGCTGGAGCGGAGGGGCCGTCGTCTAGCCTGGCTAGGATGCCAGCCTGGGGGTAGATCCCCCGAGATGCGGGGCGTACCGGAGCGCTGGTGGTCCGGGGTTCAAATCCCCGCGGCCCCACCATCCAGTTCAAACCGTAATACACCGTTCATACCAAGGTAACCCCTGCTCCTACCCCTTAACCATAGCCCGCGACAAAAATACTATGTGGTGGTTAATTGGGCATCCTAAAACTAATCCTAGGCTTCGACAAGAGAGACTATGAAGAGCTTAAGGAGAAGGCGGAAAACCTAGAACAAGAAAACAAGCTCCTCCTAGACAAGATACGAGGCTTAGAGGAATACGTATCCAAGCTAGAGAAGGAGCTCCTAGCCGTCAGACGCGTGTTGAATGAGCTCATAGAGGACGTGGAGGATCTCAAGAACAGGGTTGAAGACATAGAGAGAAGCGAGGAGCAAGAGGAAGCCGAGGAGCAGCTGGGAGATGAATATCCCGGGCAAGCTGGTGCCGTGGAGGATAATAGCGTGGAGGACATTGAAGCAGTAGTGTTAGAATATATCTCCAAAGGCGTTACAACACCCACAGAGCTCGTGGAGAAGACCGGTCTAAGCAAGCACAAGCTGTACGACATCCTGAAAAGCCTGTCAGACAAAGGCATATTAACCAAGAAAAGAGAAGGCAGGAGGGTACACTACATACCCGCCGTCTCCTCCGAGATACAGGTATGAGTACATCCAAGTCATTTTCTTAACAAACCCCTCTTCCGGGGTCCATGCTCTAAAAATTCTCCCAACACGCCCGTCTCCTCTCACTCCATCTACCAGTATTTAAAATGCAAATATAATGGTCTACCCGTTGATGAGTCTTAATGTAGGTATGTGGTGTATTGATCGGGTTTCCTCTGCTAGTGATAAGATTACTGTGGGAATGGTGATTGAATGCTGGTGCGGGGGGTGGGCTTCGAACCCACGCAGGCCTACGCCAACGGGTCTTAAGCCCGTTGTCAAACCCAAATCTGGTGATTCTTTAACGATTAGGGTTGAAGAAAGCATACTTGATGAGGGATTCTTCAACTATTGCATAACACGGGCTTCTAGGAGAACATGTGAAGAGTATGTAAGACGCCTCAGGGAGATAGCTGGGGGGCGGGACTACAGGGATACTAGGTGGACGCGGACAGCATACAAGCTCTACCTGCGGTTCCTCTGCGAGACCGGGAGCGATGAGGCCTGCAGTGAGTATAAGAGGGTTAAGCTGAAGCCGAGCAAGCCAGACACGTATATACCTGGCGACGAGGAGATAAGGGAAGCATTGTCATCGGAGCTGGGTAGCTTCTATAGTCTACTTGTGCAGTCCGGTCTTAGGGTGGACGAGGTTATACGCGTCTTGGAGACGCGGGATCTGGATATAGTCAGGCTAGACGGGTTCGTCAGGGTGAGGCTGGACTGGTGGCGTGGCCAGAAGAAGGCGTTCTGGGGCTACTTCCTAGACGAGCCCCGCATAGATACACCGCTCGTCGGCATATACAAGAAGAGGGAGAGGCTGGGGCTGATCCCGTTTAAATATGCTAGGAAGTGGATGGCGACCCAGCTGCTGAGACTAGGCTGCCAGGGCCTCGTAGTTGACTTTATCCAGGGCCGCGTGGAGAGGAACGTGCTCGCGAGGAACTATGCTAATCTCCTAGTATTAGGCGACGAGTGCTATGCTAGGTATGCTTCCTGGCTGCGGGGGTGGCTCCAGGGTTGATTAGGATTCTCGTCGTACAGCCCGCCGACTCGAGGGGGCTGCGGCGTCTATGGCGTCTCCTGAGGCGGCATAGCGTGCTGGCGGTCGCCGTCGTGGTCGAGCTGGATGAGCCCCGGGCGGCTGGCGCGTTGGCTAAGGCGTATAATGCCCGGCCGGTGCAGCTGCCCCCCGAGCTGCTGCTGGTGGATGCTGGTGTAAAGCTCTAATGCTAGAAGTCGAATATAAAAGCAGTAATCTCCTATTCATTCTATGTGGGTGACGGCTTGTGAAGACTGATTGCAGGAAAGCTCCCTGCCATAGCCCTGGGGAGCTCCGGAAAAGGGCCGAGAGGCCTGGTGTACATATAGACGAGATTATAGGGGAGATAGCCAAGGAGCTCTCTGTAAAAGCTGGACGCTAATAGCACCGGCTCCTATGGCATATCTCTACTACTCTAACTATCCCTGCAGACTCTAGGATCCTATAGATTATCCTATAGTCGCCTATGCGCCTACGCCAGAAACAGTAATAGTGGCCCTTCAAATGCTTTGTATCCCCCGTCCTGGGATCCCGCTCTAACTCCTTTATTGCAAGCGCTAGTCTCATCCTTATACTGGCTCGGATCCTCTTACTCCTTAGCAGCTTCGCAGGCTCCCGGTCAACCTCTACCCTGTACATGGCCTAGTCTCCCCCTAGGAGCCCGGCCTCTTCAAGGATGTGTTTCCTGAGCCAGAGTCGCGTTCCCTCAGGGTATTCTATCGAGATGTTCGCGCCTCTCGACTGTATCCTCGCGTTCTCAAGCAGTCTACGGACGACGTAGAGTACTGCTCCCTCATCGCAGCCTATGACAGTCTTATTCGCCCCAGTAGCGGAGTCACGGGCCGCGTCATCTCCCCCTATTTCTAGCTCCTGTATCCTCTTCAGCCACGCCCTGCGCTCCTCTACCTCTGCCTCTATGTTGTAGGGGTCGCCGTATGCACGGACGACGAAGGGGATCCCGTCCACCACGACGACGGCGGTATATATCGCCTCTAGGAACTCCTGCAGCGTCCTAGCCATTAGCCTTTTCCTGCCTAGGCTCCTTAGAAGGGAGAAGGTGGGCCCTACATAGTCGGGGAGCAGCAGGCCCGCTATCTGCTTCCTGTCCACGCTGCTCTTAGGCAGGGCTTTAAGCACGTCTATATCCGCAGCCTCTCTAAAGGTCTTGTCTATCAGGTGGTAAACCTGCGTTGCATGTATAGCTGTTAGCGCCCTGCTATACCCGTACCGCTCCCTCAGTATATGCCTTACCCTAACATAGAACTTGGACACCTCGACGTTTGCGGCGCTAGCCGCCCGCCTGCCGTGCTGCCCCTCGCTCGCTACTGCGTCGTCGCTGAATATGAAGAGGTAAAGCAGCCTCGTCAGGTCGAGGGATGCGGCCATCTCCTCTATTATCCTATTGATATCGGTGGCGACGGCATAGACGTATCCTATGCTATACTCGTCCACCCCCTGCTCCACGACCAGATACCTTATAGTCTCCCCTAGAATGGCCTCTGCCCAGCTGGTCTTACCCCTGTTCATCGGCCCTATAAGCAGCATGGACCTGAAGGCGTTAGACACCTGTCTAGCTATATCCGGCTCGGGTGCGAGTGTCCTATAAATCAACCGTCTAACCTCGTCGCCGCCCTCTCTAACCGCCGCCCTCACCTTCTCAACCAAGCCTGTCCACCCTATGCAACCAGGGGCTCCATACCCATGCGGAACAGGAGCCTGCTGAGGTATAGCGCCCGTATAAGCTCGCTGTACGCGTCTAGCGCCGTCTTGACGTACCTGGAAGGATCCCCCGCCAGGGCGCCAGCCAGCTCGGCCAGGTTAGACTTGAGCGCCCCGGTATCCACACGCCCCGCCTCTTCCACGACGGGCAGGGCCATACTATACAATACGAGAACCGAGCCTATGAGGGCTTTAGCCCTGTGTATAGCCGGCTTCCTGCTCGCATCGTCGAAGTAGCGGGTCGCAATCTCAGCCACCCGGTCGATCTGCCTGGTCAATGCATACAGGTAATCCGTCGTCTCAAGCGGCCTACTCAACCACCTCACCCCCATCCTCTAACCCACCGCTCTCGCTCAGCTCCCTGAGGAACGACTCATCAACCGGCAACCCGCTCCTGCACAGAACGTGCTTGACAAGCTCCCGCTTCTGCTCGGGCGGCCTGCCCCGGGGCTCATACGCCCATCTGAGCCCTTCCCATGCGAAATACAGGTCCAACGCCGCCTCTAGGTCCCCGCAGTCGGATGCACCGGCGAGGTAGGGTGCCAGCTCGGCCAGCTCGCTACAGGGGCTATCCGGGTCGCCGCAGAGGACGCTGCGCAGAGCATGGACCAGCCTGTTCGCGCTCCTCTTCCCCAGCTCGTAGCTTGTATAGTTGAAGCCCAACCCTGTGCACCCATATAATAAATGTATATAAGGATGTAGAGGGGCTAGCCTCTGAGGACAAAGAGCTTGAAGCGGATCTTCCGCAGGATCCGCTTGTAGTGGCTCTTCGCTATCCTCTTAACAACGTCGGGATGATTATAGAGATATCTCAACGTGTTATCATTCAATTCTCCAGTCTTGGTGAAGCAGGGTTTACCCGTGTAGCGCTTGATCTCTTTGCTATGCCTGAGGCACCACTCCGTGAGGCTGCCCCACCTTATCCTGTCCCAGTCTAACCTCTTACGCCGCCGTGCCACGTCCATCACCTTCTCGTGAGCATGAACAGGAGCAGGACAAGCAGCCCGAGCCCCATCAATGTGAGCCTCTTACGCGCCTCACCGCTCCCGGCTAGCGTCACGGTCTGAACCTGCGTCACCACGGTAGTCTCCCCGTTCGGCCCGGTCACCGTCCTGGTCACCGTTGTCGTGGTCACACTCGTCACGGTCGGGGGGCTCCACTCGTATCCACCCGTGAACGTGGTCACCGTCCCCCCGTTCAGGTTCACCTGCCCCAGCTCGCTGTAGGCTACCCCGCTGCTCTCCACCAGCCGCGG
>CAYVIZ010000018.1:0-22042 GCA_964451715.1 uncultured Desulfurococcales archaeon
CTACGCCAACGGGTCTTAAGCCCGCCCCCTTTGGCCGGGCTCGGGCACCCCCGCACATTCTGTGGTTAGAGTATTTTCGTGTGGTAGTGTTTTTATTTTTGGCTTAGTTGAGGAGGGGATTGGTTTTGGAGCCCTTTTCCTTTTTTGACTGTGTGGCGGGCCCGAGGGGATTTGAACCCCTGGCCACCGGCGTCCCCGGAGGGGGTTTTCCTAGCCTCGCGTTGCCTCCATCCTTTAGGAGGCCGGCGCTCTATCCTGGCTGAGCTACGGGCCCATTCACGTGTTCCGTTATGGTTTATGGTTTCTATTGATTGGTTTTTATGCCTTTTGTGCGTAGCGCGCGGAATTCTATGCTCATCTCGTGTAGGAGGTATTGGAGTGTGTAGTCGTCGGTGAATACGGTCACGCTGCACCCGAGTTCTTGTTCTAGGTGGTGTGCTAGAGCCGCTACGGATATGTCTGCAGGGCTCAGTTTACGGTTTACACCTAGTCTCCTCGCCGTTTTCTCCGCGTGTTTAAAGGCTTCTTCAGGCGGGTCCAGTATTTCGATTCTACCGGTTTCGAGGGAGGCTTCCAGTTTCTCCCTGTTCTCCCTGTCCTTGACTTCACCTGCTACAATACTGGTGGTATACAAGGGGGGAGGCATCACGTTCTGGACGGCGGCCAGTAGAGCTGTGGTGTCTAGTACTATGCATTTACCAGTAGCTGAGTATCCTCGTGAATACCCGTTCATAATAGTTCTCCCACCACTTGAACCTTGCCATTACAGCGGGGACGCTGGATTTGCTTATGTCGATTATGTCTCCCTCATAGACATCCTCCACATGCTGGCCGTCGAGTATGAGCCACGCCTCGTTGGACGCTGGCCTGAGCTCTATCCTGATCCTGCTCGAGGCTGGCAGTACTACGGGTCTGAGCTGTATCTGGACCGGGTTCATGGGGGCCAGGCTGACCGCGTCCAGCCCCGGGTCTATTATGGGGCCGCCCGCGCTTAGGTTGTATGCGGTGCTCCCCACTGTGGTGGATACGATGATCCCATCGCCGTCTATGCTGTATATCCTCTCCCCGTCTCTGAACACGTTAAACCTTATGACCTTAGCCGTCTTACCCACTACGACGGCATCGTTGAGAGTGCAGGGAAGAGTCTTATTGTTCAGCTTCACATCAAGCCTGGTATACCTGTACAGGCGGAACCTTCCCTCCAGGAAGTCCTCCACCCTGTCAGCTATTTCATAGGGCTCCACGTCTAGGAGGAACCCCCTACGCCCCGCCCTTACACCCATGACTATAACGTCGTCCCTGCACAGCCTCTGGAATGCCCTCAATAGAGTCCCGTCTCCCCCAACGACTATTATACGGGGAGGAGGGTCTTCTTCGAGTTTAAAGCTGGGATACCCGGAGAGGAAAGCGTAGTCCCTGGAGAGCTCTTCCACACTGATCTCAGCGTTGTGCTTCTCGAGCGCCTGGAGCACTTTTTTAGCGGTCTCCTCTGCCAGCAGGCTGTTCGGCTTCACTACTAAACCTATATTCTCCTCATCCAAAAACTACACACCCTTGAGTGGGATGGTTGGCGTCTCGGGAATATAAAAGGGAAGCGGTGGGCTGCGTCTCCGTCGAGCCGCGGCAGGCTGAAATGTATCGGAGGCTGCTGAAGGGCCTTCTGGATAGGAGGTACAAGGTAGAGCAGTGTGGTCTAAGGGTCTGCTTCCCGGTTACAAGCGTGCATGAAGCCTTGAAGGTGGCCCGGGAGAACGGTGTGGATGCGTCTCCTTGTGAGAGGAGGTTCACTCCCTCTAGGAGGGTTGAAGGCATAGGGAGACTGTTTCCCAGCCTAGATGTTCACAGCTACGTCTTGGTAGGCGATATAGCACTATTCCATCCACGCCCGGGTCACCCTCTGGAAGAGCTGAGGGAGCCGGCCTCCTATCTGGTGGAGGCCATGGGTGTGAAGTCGGTCTACGCCAAGCTGTCTACAGTGGGGGAGGAGAGGAAGGCTAAGCTCGTCCTGCTGGCGGGAACGGATAACCCTGTTACAGTTCACAGGGAGTACGGGCTCAGCTTCCAGGTAGACGTGTCGGCGGCATACGTGAACCCTAGACTCGGCTTCGAGAGGAGGCTGGTAGCCGGTGAAGTGGAGCCGGGAGAACTGGTGTTGGACCTCTTCAGCGGCGTGGGGGGACACTCGATACACGTGGCCTCCCTTAGAGAGGCCCACGTGGTCGCGGCGGATATAAACCCTACCGCAGTATACCTCCAAGCCCGTAATATACTGCTTAACAAGAAGAGGCTCAAAGGCAGGATAGACTTGTACATGCTGGATGCACGATACGCTCCCCAGTACTTCAAACCCGTGTTTGACAGGATCATAGCGGATAACCCAACCATGCACGCCAGGTTCATCGGAGTAGAGTGCTCCCTCTCCCGGGAGGGGACTATTATACACCACTACCTAGTAGGGGGAGAGGAGCCGCCGTCTCTGCATGTAGCACGGCTCTTCGAGGATGAGGGCTGCCGTGTTAGAGTAGAGAATACGAGGAGGGTTCTGCCCTACAGTCCTAGAACATACATATGGAGGATGGATCTCAGGGTTGAAAAGCCGTCAAGACGATTGTGAATGGTTTCTCCTTCTTAAGTTCCTCCACGAGCCTCCTGTCGAGACCCGCGGCCGGCTTGTCTGCCTCGACCATAATAGTAGCCGGCTCCACGTACCTGCTCCTCCTTATTATCATCCTCCTCTCATCCGACAACTCAAGCCTCTCGTCCCCCCTGCCGCAGACCACGTCCCTGTAAGGACCCGCTAGTAGGAGGATGCATATCCTCCACCCCTCTCTGAGAGCCCTCTTCAGGTCTCCAGGCAGGCCAGCTGCCCCATGAGGGGCTGATACTCCTATTATACAGTCACCCCGCGGCGTCAGGTAATCGTCTACAGTTATCTCCATGGTCGAGCGATGGGTTGCCCTGACGTTGGGATGTCCTCTAGCCCTGAAACTATAGCATATACACTCCAACACCCGGCCCCCTCTATTCATACGGGTATTCGTGATAACTGTAATAACCTAGTTTCACTAAGGGATAAAAGTGTGGTTCCCAGTGGACACCGCTGACTCTAGGGCGAGGCTTGTAGAGAAGCTTGTTAGGGAGGGCTTCCTGTTTGACCGATATGCGCGTGAGGCAATGCTCCGTGTACCCCGCGAGTTGTTCGTGCCCAGAGAGTATAAGGAGCATGCATATGATGACAACCCCCTCCCCATAGGGTACGGGCAGACCATTAGTGCGCCCCACATGGTGGCCTTAATGACGAGCCACCTCCGCGTCAGGCCGGGTCATGTAGTGCTTGAGATAGGAACGGGGAGCGGTTACCAGGCGGCTGTTCTGGCCGAGATAGTGGGGGATGAAGGCCATGTCTACACCGTGGAGAGGATCAGGGAGCTGGCCGCTTTTGCTAGGAGAAACTTAGAGGCGGCGGGTTACATTGGAAGGGTAACCGTTCTAGAGGGGGACGGGTCTAAGGGTTACCCCGAGAAGGCTCCCTATGACAGGATAATAGTCACCGCTGCCGCCCCTGATATACCGAGGCCCCTGGTGAACCAGTTGAAGCCGGGTGGTGTAATGGTTATACCTGTAGGCGACAGGTTTATGCAGAAGCTACTCGTAATACGTAAAAAGCCGGATGGCGGGCTTATGGTGGACGAGGACTCCTACTGTGCGTTCGTCCCGCTTGTAGGGGAGTACGGGTGGGATCTGTAGCCGGGGGGTGAAACATTATTCACCCGGGATGATGCTATGTCTTATTTGGAGGGGGCTTTGAGGAGTGTGGCGAGCGCCGATCCCCATACATGACCGGGGGCGTCCTACTAGAGTCTCCCCGGCGTGAGTGTGTGGGGTCATGTGGTCTAGGAGCCCCCTGAGCCCCCTCGCAAGGAGTTGAAGATCCTATGGAGGAGCACCGACTGGAGGGGCTGCCGCCGCGTATAGGCTACGGCAATCAAGCCCTTATAGTAGAGTTGATCAGGGCTTACTTGGAGGATGTACTCAAGGTCGAGACTAGGAGAACGAGGATAAGCATGCTGGTTCCCTGGGATCCCAGAGAGTATAGTGGAGACTGCTACCCCAACCCCTTGGGGGAGAAGTGGGTTTCCGGGAGGTTTATGGGGGGCCTCCACAGCGATCCGCTGGACTTGTGTGTCTACAACAGTATAGGTAGAGAGGAACCTGTGACTCTCGAGCGGGCCGAGAAGAGGCTTCCCTACGCGTGCCCCGTAGGTATACCCTGGAAAGGGCCCGGCGCCGTCAACACGGCCCCTATAGCGTTCTCGGTTAAGGAGGGATGTAGGGGTGAATGGAGTAGATCGGAGAGGATGGTTGACGCTTACATTGTTGATGCCTACCTACCGGGTGAGAGGGTTGTCGACGTTGTAGTTGAATGGTGTAACCTAGGATTAACTGATACTCTGCTCTCATACAAGGCTGAGGCGGCTGCTAGAATAGCAGGCTTCCTAGCCGGGGAAGGGTTCGGTGTAAAGATAACCTTCCTCCCGGCATACACGACGGGATCACCCTACCTGAACCCTGTGTACTGGAGCTATGGGGCAGACTACTATAAGCTAGGGCTCACCGCATCCGGCCTCTCTGGGGGAATACTGTTCCAAGTGTACATAGTACATAGGGAACAGCTTCTCCCCAGTTCAAGCCGTAGAGACCTAGTCATACCCGGGATTTACGGGGGATGGGTCCACACGTTTGAAACCGGGATTCCACAATACACTATAGGAGTAAGGGACCCGCCTTCTAGGATAGTAGATGCGTTGGAAGAGTTCTATGGAAACCCTCTAAGGTTTCTATCCAGGCATATATCACTAGACGAGAGATACCCGTTGGAAGCCAGGGATGTAATCTTCCATTTATACGCACTGACAGAAAAACATGGAGCCGAGGCCCTAAAGAGGCTTCTACCCAGGATACAGGATACGGTATACACGCCAGGCGGCCCCCGCGGCTTATCCCTGCTCCCGTGGATAGCATATTTCCCTGGATACAAAACTGTTTACAGCCTCTCAACCGGGAGACCCTTATACTCCTCGAGTCATAGGAGCAGGCTTGAGACGCTGGTTTACTATTTATCCAGGATCAAACAGGAAATAATTTCTGTGGAGGAGGAGATGATGTGAGCCTCGACTGGACCACGCTTCTAGGATACATAATAGAGTCCAGCGATCCGAAGAAGCCTATGCAGCGTTTCATGTCTTGGATAGAGGATGAAGCAGGCAAGGCTAGGAATGTATATATAGTGGGAATGGGTAAGGCGAGCGGTGAGATGGCCCGAGCCCTTTCCGGGAGGATATGGGCCGATGATAGCTGCATAGCGGTACCGAGATACCTCTATGAAAGATATATAGGCCTAGAATACAATATATGCCCTTCAAGCCACCCTGTGCCAGGTGAGGATAGTCTTAGGGCAGGATATGAGATACAGAGAATCGCCGACAATGCAGGAGAGGAAGACCTAGTCATAGCCCTAGTATCGGGGGGAGGATCATCGCTGGCGGAACACCTGCCAGACGAGATAAGCCTAGACGATCTCATCCAGCTCAACAAGCTCCTCCTGTCGAGCGGGGCCTCGATAAACGAGATCAACACGGTTAGGAAGCACGTATCCCTGTTAAAGGGAGGCAGGCTTGCGGAGAAGGCCTACCCCGCGAAGATCGCAGCATTCCTAGTAAGCGATGTTCCAGGAGACAGGATCGACATGATAGCTTCAGGGCCCACAGCCCCCGACCCCACTACCTATAGTGACGCCCTACAAGTCCTAGACAAATACAGTCTAACCAGCAGAGTTCCACGCAGCATCCTAGAATACCTGGAGAAGGGTGCTAGAGGCAAGGTACCTGAAACCCCCAAACCAGGCTCCCCCCTGTTCTCGAGGACTAGAAACTCAATGCTCCTAACCAACATCGACGTCCTCAAGACGGTAGCTGAGAGGCTCAGAGCAGATCACGGCTTGAACACCCTCATACTTACAAGCAGGATAGAAGGGGAGAGCAGGGAGATAGGCAGAGCTCTAGCGGCTATTACAATCGAGTCCCTGCAAAGAAGGATACCAGTCGAGCCCCCCGCAGTTATACTCGTCGGCGGAGAAACCACTGTAACAGTGAAGGGCAAGGGTAGAGGAGGCAGGAACATGGAGCTAGCGCTCTCATGGGCCCTCTCAATGAGGTACTGGAGCACATATACCTCATGGATTCTCAGCATAGACACTGACGGGATAGACGGTGTAACCGATGCAGCCGGAGCCTGGATGGAGCCCCGCGATATTGACAGGGCGATTGATATAGGCCTCGACCCCTACCATTATCTCGGAGAGAATGACAGTTACACCCTACTATCCAGGCTCGGCAGACTAGTTAAAACCGGTCCCACCGGTACAAACGTGAACAGCGTCACTGCTGTATACCTCTACTAGACCACGACCGCCTAGCATAGTCTTCTATGTAAAGCGACGCCCTTTTGAGGCTCGTAACAAGAGGTGTCCCTACGTCAATGTCGAACACCTCGCTTATAGGGATACATTTAGCCCTGAGCAGGTGGTAGAACTTGCCCGAGAGCCCTAGGGGCATGCTCTCCGAGGCGGCCTCCAGGTTTGCTATGCCTTTAGCCAACACGATATCGCTATACTCGAGCAAGCCCTTCAGGTTATACGGTAGCTCCGGATAAAACGTCCCAGGATACCTTGACCCTGTCCCTATGATTGTGAGGTTCAAGCCCATGCGGTGCGACAGCTCCACAGCTTCATCCACTGTTATATCTGTCTCGTAGAACTCGCTCCTAGCGACAACTACAACGTTAAACCCCAGCTCTTTAAGCCTCTCGGCAGCCAGTAAATCCACCACAGCCTCGCCAGCATTGTCTAGCACCACAACTACCGAGTCTGCCTCTGTATAAGGATAATCCATAACCAGGGCTTCACTCCACCCGTCCAGCAGCTCCCTTATACTAAACCTGTAGCCCTCAAGCCCCCAGTCAACAGCGTTTGCCGCAGCCATAACCTTGAGGATTCCCCTGAAATCCAGCCTCCCTATAAAGTCACGGTCGACAACCTCTAAAGCCTCCTCGTTGAGCCTCGCCTTCTCCTCCTTGAGGGGGTCATAGCCTAGTCTTTCCGCCATGATGCTGTAAGACTCTATAAACGCTCTTGTCCTACTCGACGAGGCCTTGTCCCACATGGAGTCCGCCAGCTCGGACTCTAGTTCAGCCTTCCCCAGCCCCCTCGACTTAACTAGGCAGGACCAGCAGTGCACTGGATGTATTATGCCCTTCCACACCATAACATTTGACACCTGTGGAACCGATTGTTATTAATAATCCACAGACGAATTTATTTGAAACAGTGTCCTGCCTTGCCCCGAATCCTCGTATATGATGTAGGCACTACTAGCGTTAAAGCAGCACTAGTTGACACCGAAACACTGATGGTTACCGCGAGCACATCCGGGCCCCTCCCCATGACTTACACCTCTCCCCGCGAGGCAGTTATACGTCCACGTGAACTCTGGAGCACGGTTAGCAGGCTCTCAAGAAGCCTTATGAGCCGCTTGAACGAGCCTCCTTCAGGATTGACCATAATATCCCAAATGGCCGGCGTCCTACCAGTAGACGGGGAGGGCCGCCCCCTCTACGATATAATGACCTGGCTCGACGAGAGGGCTGCAGGGCTTCCCCGCAGCCTCTTCCAAGGGTTCCCAAGGGTGTCCGGGTACAATCTATGGGAGCTGCTTAGATTCCTACGGATAACCGGCGGAGCGCCTAGCAAGACAGGCAAAGACGCTATATCCAAGATACTGTGGCTGAAGGAGGTAGAGAAAGATATATGGCGTAGGACAAGTGTTATACTCGACGTTAAAGGCTTCCTACACAACATTATAACCGGGGAGAGAATCACTACGGTTGACGAGGCTAATCTTTCATGGCTCATGGATACACGTCCAAGCAGAAGCGGGTGGAGTAATAGTATACTAGATAAGTACGGCATCCCAGCCGAGATGCTCCCCCGTATAGTTCAACCCTCCACAGTTATAGGAGAAGTAAAGCCCGGCGCCGCGGCCCAGCTAGGTGTCCCTGAGGGAACCCCTGTTGTGGCGGGTGCAGGGGATGTAGCAGGCGTGGCAGTGGGCTCCGGCATGGTTAGACCGGGGGAGACGCATTTATACCTGGGAACCAGTAACTGGCTCGCCGCCCATACAGAGAAACGCCTACTAGACGTGTTCCACTATATGGGGAGCCTGCTCAGCGCTATTCCGGGACGATACCTGTTTATAGCCGAGCAGGAAGTAGCCGGCGGTGCGTTGGAGTGGCTTCTTGACAAGCTGAAATGCCACGGGGAGAGGTACAGGTGTCTAGAGGAGTCTGTGAAGAAGGCTCCCCCCGGGAGCAGAGGCGTGTTATTCGCGCCCTGGATGTACGGCGAGCGGAGCCCTATAGATGATGATAGTGTAAGAGGAGTCTTCTTCAATCTCTCCCTAAGCCACGGCGACCCGGAGCTAGTTAGAGCTGTTATAGAAGGTGTCGCATACAACGTCAGGTTCGCGTACGACTACTATGTCAAGCATATAGGAGTACCTAGGAGTATAAACATCGTTGGGGGAGGAGCCCTCCTGGACGAGTGGTGCCAAGTGATGGCTGACCTCCTAGGCGTGGAGGTTAGAAGGACTGTCCAGCCTAGAATGGTGGGGGCTAGAGGGGGTGCCGTTATAGCCGGCGTGGGACTCGGCTACTATAGGAGCTTCGAAGAGGCCGCGGGCTTGATAGGTATAGAAAGGATCTTCGAGCCTAGGGGGGAGCTGAGGGACTTGTATGAATCCCGTTACAGGTTCTTTGTAGACCTCTATAAGTCGACTCGCAGGCTTTTTAGGAGGATGAACACCCATGGTTAACCAATTCCCCGTAATACCCTCCATGTTGGAGGTGGGTAGGATTTGTCTCCTAGGATAGAAGAGATACTACACATGCTTGAGGAGATCTCATCCCGCGACATGGACCCGCATAGTGGGAGGATGTTCGGGCATATATACGAGACCGGAGACAAGGAGCTTAGAATACTGGCGGAGAAAGCTTACTCGATGTATATGTGGAAAAACATGCTGGACCCCACAGTTTACCCCAGCATCATAGAGATGGAGCGTAGCCTAGTAAGGAGTGTGGGCAGGTTCTTCAACCTACCTGAGGAGGGCTCCGGCACGTTCACATACGGTGGCACGGAATCCATAATCATAGCCGTCCTAGGAGCCCGCCAGCTCCACCGTAGGCGGGAAGGGGCATCGCATGCTATGAAAATAGTTTTACCCGAGACCGCTCACCCTGCGTTCCATAAGGCGGCTCATCTTCTAGGTGTTGGTGTAAAGGTTGTAAAAGTCGACAAGGACTCGTTCACAGTCAACCCGGAGAACATAGCCGACTCTCTCTCCGGCGATGTGGGAATGATCGTTCTATCCGCTCCAAACTACCCGTTTGGGACAATGGACCCGGTTAAGCCGGTGGCAGAGATGCTTGGAAACAGGAACATATGGCTACACGTGGACAACTGCATAGGATTCAACCTACCCTTTATACGGCTAGAAGGCGCCGGCCTGCCCCCATTCGACTTCGAGTTAGAGCAAGTATACTCTATAAGTACAGACATGCACAAGTATGGGTACTCCCCCAAGAACGGTTCACTAGTACTGTTTAAAACACGCGAACTCAGGAAAAACACCATGTTCTCGTACAGCAGGTGGGCCGGCTACCCGTTGATAAACACTACGATACTATCATCTAGAAGCGCCGGAAGCCTTGCAGCTGCATGGGCAGTGTTCAACTACCTGGGAGAAGAGGGATACAGGCTTCAGGCCAGAAGAGTGTTAAACGCGAGGAACAAGATAATGGATGGCTTGAGAAGGCTAGGCTATAGGATCAACGGAGAACCGGTCGGAGGAGTCTTCTCCTTCACAAGCAGCGAGGTAAACTTGTTCGCTTTATCCCAGGCCGTAAGGAAGAGGGGATGGTACATACAGGCACAGCCCGGCTCTGCATATCTGGGATACGAGCCAGCCATCCATATGACCATAGCACCTATACACGACACAGTCTCCGAGGAATTCCTAAAGGACCTAGAGGACGCTACCAGGGAAGCACGCGGCACACCGCTCCCCCCTCAGACCGCCATGCGTTTCGCGGTTCAAACAGGCCTCTTAGGATCCCAGACCAGCATAGAAGACGCCTTAGAGGTTCTCATAGATAAAGCAGGCCTCGATAAAGGAGAAATAGACGAGGTACTAGTGAATGAGCTTATCCACATATTCCCCCCAGAGGTAGTCGAGGATGTGTTGAAAGAGTTTATCATACACCTATACGGCTAACTCCTCTCCCCCACATATTTCTCCGCCACACGCAGGAACTCACGCATCCACATAGGTATATCCGGGGGCACCCTACTGGTGACCAGGTTCCCGTCAACCACCACGGGCTCGTCCACCCATATCCCCCCCGCTGCTTCGACGTCGTCTCTAATGCCAGGATAACTGGTCAGCCTTCTCCCCCTGACTGCTCCGGCCGTTATGAGGAGCTGCGGGCCATGACATATAGCCGCTACGGGCTTCCCCCTCTCCATGAAGAGGCCTACTATCCTCCTAGCCGCCTCTCTCGAGTGGAGCCTTATCCTCTCAGGCCCCCTGCCGCCTGGCAGCACGAGTACATCGTAATCCTCGGGGTCAACGTCTTCTATAGGCAGTGTTGCCTGGATACTGTATCCCAGCTTGCCCTTAGCCTGTCTACCCCCCGGCGTCGCCACGTGGACCTCGTAGCCTGCCTCCATGAGACGATAATACGGGTATAGAACCTCTATATCCTCGAAGCCTTCCGCTGTGAGTATAAGCGCTCGGGGCATGGTTGTACACCATAATAAATATTGTAGCCTGGATGAACTATAAAGGCATGACACATACGTAGCATGCTTTAGGAGTGTAGGCCCATGGGAGACCAGGCTGTCAGGGAGAAATACGACGCTACAGCAGAGTCTTACGACTCTATATACAAGGCGGAGCAGTTTGAGAAATACATGGTTGCACTATCCAAGATAAGGCCTAGGGGAATAGTACTCGACGCCGGATGCGGGACAGGGCTGCTAGCCGAGTACCTGCACCCGCTAGGCTACTTTGAAAAGTCTATAGAGCTCTATATATGCATGGATTACAGTAGAGGCATGCTCGAAATAGCTAGGAAGAGGCTTGAAGCGCTATGCCCCGATAAGTGCCAAGTAGTAGAGGCGGATATAGAGGATATCCCCCTCCGCGACTCCTCGGTCGATATCGTCTACAGCTTCACCGTTGTGGATCTAGCCCGGTCGAAGAAAAGAGCTCTAGACGAGCTCGAGAGAGTCTCGCGTGTAGGAGTTGTAGTGAGCTTCCTCAAGAAGCTGCCCTACAAGGACATGTTCCTAGATAAGCTAAAGTATATAGGATCATCCTCCAAGGACGCGATATTCTATCTGCCTAGAAGAGAGCGTAGATCGTAGAAGTGTTCCTTGCATACCTTCCCGCCGCAGAACCTGACGCCCTCTATCTCTAGGAGCCTCCTCTTAACGCCGAGCCCTCCTAGACTGTATCCTACAAGGCCCCCATCGCTCCCTACAACCCTGTGGCAGGGTACTATGAGGGGTTTCCTGTTTTTCTTCATCAAGTAGCCAACGAGTCTAGGAGAGACGCCTAGGAGCTCTGCTATAGACCTATATGAGACAACCCTGCCGGGAGGTACAAGGCTTATCAGAGCATAGGCCGCCTCAGCCAAATCCTCGGTAGAAGCCTTCCTCGCAACGTTCCCCTCTATAACTACCAGGCCCAAGACTCCTCCATCCATGCCTCCACGTTACTGGGTAATCCTTATTTATATGTACCCCCATCCAATACTTAAGCCTGGAAACCCGAGGTGTAGTAAGACATGTCGGCGAGAGCGAGGCTTAACCCTTTAAAGCCTCTCAGGGAATCGAAGGGTAGTATGGTTCTAGTCAAGCTTAAGGATGGGACAGAGTATACTGGAGTAGTGGATAGCACAGATCCTACTATGAACCTCATACTGAGGGACTGCACCGAGTACAGGGAAGGTCAGAACCAGCCGAAAGCCAAGTATGGCCAGGTACTGATAAGGGGGAGCAGCATATTATACGTCAGCTTCAGCCCCGAAGTGTTCCTATCGTATTACGAGTCCTAGAGGAAATCCTCTAGGCTCCTATGCCTCCTAAGACTCTGGAGGTTCTTCATCCTACTCGAATACCTCGAGTAGAGGGCTTTAAGGTCTATCCTCTTATACTCCAAACCGCTCCTCTGGAGCATCCGTAACGCCGACTCTGTGAAGTCGGGGGCTACGAGTATCCCTCTTATATTCGGTATTGAACGCCTAAGCTTCTCCACATAGCCGTAGAGCTGCCTGGCCGCGTCCTCGCCGGCTTTGACGCGTTTTATCTCTATAACAACAGTCCTTCCCTCCCCGTCAATCCCGTATAGATCCACGAAGCCCGGCTCCACAGGCTTCTCCGCCTCGACTATCTTTAGGTTCTTCTCTATCAACGAGGGATCGCTTCTAATGAGATCCCTTATCTCGTGCTCTGAGAAGTACATGTAGAATCCTCCATCAGCCCTAGCCTTGCGCGATATACACTCATAGAGCTCTCTACACCTTACTATCAGCGTCTCACGGGGTTTACCCCTCACAGCTCTTAATACGACGTCTCCATTATCCTCCTTAAACTCTAGGTGTATAGTGTCAGGCTGCCAGTTAAGGGGCTTGAACCCCGTTGGACCATGGACTATAACGCTTCCATCACTCTTAACGACTATTATCTTATCCCCGTAACCACTGTGAGCCGCTCCCCGCCCCTCATAGAACGTCATACAGTTGCCTAGGACTACGATGATCTCCCCTGATGCTATGCCCTGATTTAGCCTGTAGAGACTGCATTTCCCTCCTGCACTATTATCGGACTCCATTTTCCCGGGCCATTAATATTTAGGGGGGCTCATGGTGAAAAGTCTTACCTGGACGGGTGTCTATGCCTTGAAATGTGACACGTATCTACAGGTTGCACTGGACTTCACGGTGCTGGAGGACGCGGTGTCGCTGGCCTCTAAACTACCTGATGAGCCTTGGATAATACTAGAGGCTGGGACACCTTTGATTAAGAGTGAGGGCATGAGAAGCGTGTCCATACTAAAGAGTATGGCGGGAAGCAGGCTTGTGGCAGCCGACTTGAAGACTATGGACACTGGATCCCTCGAGGCGTCGATGGCTTTTAGATCTGGTGCCGATATAGTAAGCGTTCTTGCCTTGGCTCCCGATGAAACTATAAGAGGAGCTGTAGAGGAGGCATCGCGTCGGGGAGGCCTCGTGATGGCAGACTTGATAGGAGCTGAGGACCCTGTGGGTCATGTAAGCCGGCTGGAGTCTCTTGGAGTAGACATTATACTCTACCATGTAGGGATAGACGTCCAGACGGGGAAGGGGGTCACGGCATCGTCTAGGGCAGACCTGGTTAGAAGCCTCAAGAAGACAATCAGCAACTCGCTAATGGCTGTTGCTGGAGGTATAAAACCCGGTGAGGCAGGCGAGCTGAAGGAGGCGGGGGCCGATATAATAATAATAGGCTCAGCCATAACCGGGTCGAACGATCCTTTGAGAGATGTAGATAAATTCAAGACACTTGTCCAACCTGTTTGCGGGTGATCGGTCCCTTTGAGCCTCCTCTACCTGACATCCTACAACTTCAACCCGAAGGCGGTTTTCATACTCCCCGTGGGAAGCATAGAGCAGCACGACAACCTCCCCCTGGGCACTGATTCGCTCATAGCCGAGTGTATAGCGTGGAATATCGCTGACAGGCTTCCAATGAACGGGTTAGAGGCTGTGGTTATACCCCCACTATACTACGGATTCAGCCCCGAGTGGATGGGGGCTCCAGGCACTCTAAGCCTGAGCATGGAGAGCTTGTGCCTCGTGTTGAAGGATATTTCTAGAAGCCTACGGGTGAACGGGGTGGAGAAGCTTGTAATAATAAACGGGCACGGGGGGAACTCCAGTCTGCTAGAGGCTTGTGTCTCTGATCTATCAAAAGATAGTATCACGCCGCGTATCCTCCTCGTAAACTATTACAGGCACATACGGAATGCAAAGCTAGGCCACGCCTGTAGAGTAGAGAGGAGCCTGCTGGAATACTGTGGGATCAGTGTTCCACGAGACCCGCAGAGGATTATAGAAGGCACAGTAGGCCCTGAGGCTCTATGGAGGAGGGACAAGGAACCCATAGCATATATACCCCCGGGAGATAGACCCCTGGAGCAAGGAGAGATAGAAGATATGATCAGCAGTATTACCTCCCTAGTCTCAGAGTTCTACAAGGATAGCAGGCTATAAGAACCATATGAAGTCCAATCTCTGCAATAAAATAAAACACCTCCCGGGTCAAACTACATCAAGAGGGTTGGGGGCGGCTGGTGATTGGCTAGAAGGAAAACGAAGACAATGCCATTAACCTTCTTCATGAACCAGGAGACCTCTAAGGAGGCAGAGGAGGGGAAGCCGTTTAAACCCTTGAGTGGAGGGGATGAGCGTGAAACCCGGGAAGATGTGGGGCACACCTCTATTAAACGCGAGGGTTTGCCCCTTATCATGGAGGAGGTAAAGACCGCTAGGGAAACACGTGCCGCCCTGGAACAGGATAGCGTGGAGAATACTATAGAAGCCCCCCTCCGTTCGTTATCGTTGAGTGAACCCTCAACCCGTGTAGTAGAAACCCTTGTTGAACCCCGCTTCGAGTCAGAGGCCGAGGGATACGTTCTAGAGGTTTACTATGACGGGGATCACGGTAAAGCCGTTGTAGCCGTTTATGACCCCCGTCAATCAGCTATAGTTTACTGGATCGACCAGACGGGTCATAGGCCGTACTTCTATGTTAACGTTCCCCGCGAAGAAGTGCTAAGGAGGACTCAGGCTTCGAGATCGACGCGGCCCGATAGATCCGGCTGGAGAATAGAGAGGATAGAGTATGAGGTTAAGTATGACCTGCTCATGGATGGAAAGGTCAGGATGACCAAGGTAATAGTATCCAAGCCCACCGACGTCCCACAGTTGCGCGTCCTCTTCGACGAGCACTGGGAGTCCGACATACCTTATCATCACAACTATGTATATGATAAGAACATTATACCTGGCATGCCTTACCGTTTCAAGTCCAACGGTATCAACAAGATAGAACCCCTCGAGGAGCTCTGGCGTACATCACCCGAGTTCCGCAGCTCTGTGGACAGGGTTTTCTCGGGGGAGGACGAGGAGACTAGGAGTAAGGCGGTTGAGTGGATACCCATATTCGAGGCCCCCCCACCCCAGCCTAGCATGGCTGCCGTAGATATAGAGGTTCTCAACCCACCTGGCTCATTCCCCAACGTGGAGGAGGCCTCCCACCCCATAGTAAGCATCTCGGTCTCAGCAAGTGACGGGTTAAAAAGGGTTTACACTCTGTACAGGCCGGGACTCGTATTAGGGGACACGGACCGACTCCCCCAGGGTGTCGAGGTGGAAGTCTACGACGATGAGAGAGGTATGCTGAGATCCTTCTTCTCCCTTATAAAGAAGTACCCCGTAGTCCTCACCTTCAACGGCGACAGCTTCGACATGGTATACCTTCATAATAGAGCGCTAGTCCTCGGCATACCCCCGGAGGAGATACCTCTAACCTGGAGAGAGGACTATGTCTCCCTGGTGAACGGGGTTCACATAGACCTCTATAGGGTATTCGATAACAGGAGCCTCCAAGTGTACGCGTTCGCCGGAGTCTACAGGGAGAAGAACCTAGACGCGATAGCCTCAGCGTTGCTGGGTGCGTCCAAGATAAGGCTAGACAAGGAGATGATTGATTTAACCTTGTCGGAGCTCGCTTCATACAACTATAGGGACGCCCAGCTCACCCTGGATCTAGCATCGTTTAACGAGAGGCTTGTATGGAACCTCCTAGTCCTGATCCAGCGTATATCGAAGCTGGGCATAGAAGACGTATCCCGTAGCCAGGTGTCGAGCTGGATAAAGAGCCTCTTCTACTGGGAGCACAGGAGGCATGGCTATCTTATACCGAGAAAAGAGGACTTGAGGAAGACCGGGTTAGAAGCTAGGAGCAGGGCTATAATAAAAGACAAGAAATACCAAGGCGCTATAGTCCTAGATCCCCCCCAGGGCGTGTTCTTCAATGTGGTGGTCTTGGATTTCGCTAGCCTGTACCCCAGCATAATAAAGAACTGGAACCTGAGCTATGAAACCATAAATAGAAGCAACTGTAGGAACACTAGGACAGTTCCCTTCGTAGGCTATACGGTATGCTTCGACAAGCCTGGACTCACGAGCCAGATAGTAGGACTCCTCAGGGACTTCCGTGTAAGGATATACAAGAGGAAGGCGAAGGATAAGAGCCTCCCCGAGGTTGAGAGGAGATGGTATAACGTAGTCCAGGCCGCTATGAAGGTATACATAAACGCCAGCTACGGAGTGTTCGGGGCTGAGACATTCAAGTTGTACAGCCTCCCAGTGGCGGAGAGCGTTACCGCGATAGGTAGAAGTGTCATACTGGATACTAAGGAGAAAGCCGAAGACCTCAACCTCTACATACTATACGGTGACACTGATAGCTTATTCATTTGGAGTCCCCCCAAGGAGAAGCTCGAGGAGTTGCAGAGGTATGTATGGGAGGAGCATGGCTTGGAGCTGGAGGTCGACAAGAAGTACAAACTGATCCTCTTCTCCGGCTTGAAGAAGAACTATCTAGGCGTATACGAGGACGGGTCTAGCGACATAAAAGGAATGGTGGGTAAGAAGAGTAATACACCGGAGTTCCTGAAGGATGAGTTCAAGAGAATCGTGGGAATAATATCGGAGATGAATAACCCGGAGGACGTTGAGAAGGTTACCGCGCGTATAAAAGAGGAGATAGAGGAGATGCAGACGAAGCTCAGGAACCTAGAGTATACCCTAGACGAGCTTGCTTTCAAGGTTATGCTCCAGAAAGGACTCCACGAGTATAGGAAGACCACACCCCAGCACGTCAAGGCGGCCAAGCTTCTGTTACAGTATGGGGTTAATGTTGAGAAGGGGGATGTCATAATGATGGTCAAAACAAGGGATAGGAGGCTGGGGGTGAAGCCCGTCCAACTGGCTCATTTGACAGAGATAGACCAGGCCAAATACATGGATTACGTTAAGACTACATTCGAGCAGATACTCCAGAGCCTGGGCCTCGCATGGCAGGACGTTTCCAGGTACAGGCTTATCTGATAACAGTTAAACTTAAATTTTAACCTGATGGGATAAAGGTGGGCCGGGATGCCAGGTGGGGACCAGGAGGCTTATATACCTAAACCAGAACGAGTCACCCATACCCCCTCCACCACATGTAATCGAAGCCGCCAAGGCTTCACTAGAGAAAATCAATAGATACCCTGACCCCCGGCTTAAAGAGCACGTAACAGAGCTAGCCTCGGAATACATAGGTGTAGACCCTGAACACGTTGTCCTCATACCAGGCGCGGACACCATAGTTGACATGACGTCCCGCGCGCTTAAAACAAGGGAGTACATAATACCGGAGCCATCCTTCTACGATATAATCCTAGGCTCCTTCGAGTGGAACGATGTGAGGACTATTAGGTATCCCCTAGATGAAATACTAGGCAAACTAGAGAACAAAGGCTCGACTGGATGGAGTTCATGCGGCCTAATAGACAATCCCAACAACCCACTCGGCATACTGGTTTTCACCGGGAAGCCGCCAACAGGCATACCCCTCATAGTAGATGAAGCCTACTACGAGTACAGCGGCCAGACCCTCGCCCCCCATGTTCGAGAGGAGGAGAACATTGCAGTTATCAGAACATTCAGTAAGGCCTTCAGCCTCGCAGGGCTCAGAATAGCGGCAGCCGTTTTTCCCTCAGAGGAGGCATCTAGGCTGAGGAGGGACCCCCTAATATATAGGTTGACAACTCCGAGCCTTGAAGCACTTAAAGCAGCTCTAGAGGACCCAGCATATGTAAAGGAGAATGTACGCGTTGTGGAGAGGGAGAAAAAACGCGTCGCTCAGCGGCTGAGAGAGCTGGGATTCAAAGTATACCCTAGCTACACTAACTTCCTCTCAGTAGAAACGGGTATAAATAATATAACAAGGATTCTGGCCTCGAGGGGTGTTATAGTTAAGAGCCTAGAAAAATGGATAAAACCGGGTATGATAAGGGTTACCATAGGCTTACCCTCCGAGAACGATTTCCTCCTGAGTGTTATGGAAGAAATAATATCCTCGGACTAGGAATCGGTAAACAAGGTGAATGATGACCGACTTCGGCCTGACTCAAGGCATGGAGAGCCGTGTGAGGCCTGACACCGGCTACGGGCTTAATAAGCCATCACCCCAACCTTCTCCCACAGGCCTCCCATGGAGAATTACGGAACAAGAGGATCTAATGCCTGTATGGAAAACGAGAATGGTGCGGGGGGTGGGCTTCGAACCCACGCAGGCCTACGCCACCAGGTCCTGAGCCTGGCCCCTTTGACCTGGCTCGGGCACCCCCGCATCCCAATGGCGCCGGGGGCGGGATTTGAACCCGCGCGCCCCTCGTCGGGGCAGTGGGTCTCTCCGCTTGGAGGGTTTAGCCGGAAGCCCTCGAGCCCACCGCCTTGGGCCGCTCGGCCACCCCGGCATCCAATTCGTTTGTCCGTGTGTTTTTATTGATTATCCAGACGGTTTTAAGCATTCTACCCGTTGGTCCTGGTTTTCTTTGTGAGTACTATTTTATCCCCCTTCTCCACCACCATGCGGGGGCCTGGAGTGTATATTCTCGCCCCGTTCTTCTTTATAACCGCCAGAATCTTAGTGCCCCGTTCCTCCTCTATCTCTGACACCTCCTTATCCTCTTCCATCTCCTCCTCTGCGAGGTCGAGCTCTCCCTCAATGCTGGCCAGCTCGCTTATAACGTCCGGTACATCGGGCTCGAAGACGCTTGAGGCTAGGAGCCTCCCTATTATACTTTTAGGAATAGCCTTTGCCAGCCCTAGATCCCTCAGCATTTCAGCTGTTTTACTCGACTCTGTATGGGCGGTTATTCTAGCATTTCTATTGAGCTTCCTGACCAGTAGTGCGGTATGTATCGTCTTGCTGTCGTCGTCCAGACATAATATAACGTGCTCTGCCCGTTTAACGCCTGCCTTCTCAAGGGACTCCTCGCTTATATCACCAACCATAAAGTCTACCTCAGGAGGGATCTTCGGCTGCTCCACGGTGAGCCAGCCTATACTCTCTTCCAGATTATTCTTAAGGAGCTCATCTATTGCATGCTTGCATATCTCGGATGAACCTATTACCAGTATCTGCTTCTTCCCCAGCCTAGCCAATCCGAGCAGCCTCCTCATGGTGAGGTTTAGAAAAGTGTCGGCTAAAAGAGATATTGCGAGAGTATACACAGCTATGCCGAAAACCGATGTGAGGCCTGCAACGAGCCTTCCCGGGCCCGTGCTGGGGGTTATATCTCCATATCCTACAGTGGCCATAGTTATTAGAGCCCAGTATAAAGTATCGCCGACCGTGAGTTCTCCCCCGCCTTTAACGGTCTCCGTGTAATAGAATAGTATCGCCGACGTGATCCATAAAACTATCCACAATGCTATAGTGAAAAGAAGCCTGCTTCTCTCATCTACTGCCAGGCTTCTCCTCATCCTCCTTATCGTCCTATAGATAATTGATACGACCATTACACTTCTACACCAGATTTATTACCGTATACAAGCCTAGAATTTATCCCTAAAACACCTATGATGACAACGATAAGAGGGGAGAGGTAAACTAGGCTTGCCGTCGTGGAGAGGATTATTACTATACCCGATAGGCTCCATATCACTTGGCGTCATACAGGATTCAGTGGATTTTATAAGAGACTCATTCAACGGACTGCTGGACGTATACGTTGTTACCCAGAAGACCAATCCCCCTCTCCACCACATGGACTGGGACAGGCTACAATATAAAGCCTACGAGCTCACGGTATGGCTCCACGATAGGAGTAGAAGCATGGTCCGCTCCGGCTATATGGTTGTGGGCGTCTGTGACTGCGACGCTTATGTAGAGGGTTTGAACTTCGTCTTCGGGCTTGCACTACCCGAACTAGGCGTCGCCACAGTATATACTAGGAGGCTGCGTTCCCGCGATCATGGATTGTATTCTTACAGGTTAGCCAAGGAAGTAGTTCATGAGGCAGGCCACATATTAGGGCTAGGCCATTGCCCTGAGAAGGGGTGTGTGATGAGCTTCAGCAATACGCTGGACGACGTGGATAGGAAGAGCCATCGTTTCTGCGATAAGTGTCTAAGTAGAATAAGAAAAAACATAAGCTGACCTCACAGCACTATATGTCTACAACGAAGCTCAGCTTCCAGCATCCATCCTCTTCCCTGATATTCATCTGGGCATAAGTCATGGCCTTCACTATGGTTCCATGAGCGTGTTTCGCGGGGTCAAACTTTTCCCCGCACGCCTCGGCTATTATGCGGTACCCCTCTCCCGTCCTCCTTATCTCCTCCACCTTGAACGTTGAGAAGACAAGGCCGTATGCATCAAAGTAATATAGCAGCTCCTCTATCCATCGATAGAGTAGGTTGTCCAGATCGTACCCCTCTACATTAACCTCTACCCGTTCCCTGCATTCCACGCTGCTTATGTCGGTTATGATGTCGAATACAGCTTTAGCAGCCTGCTCGAACGCCTCGGCTAGACTACTGCCTTCCGCCACGACTAGTATATCAGCGGTATGGTCTTCATGTGCGTATGAAGGCCTACAGGAAGCGTTCATCCCTTAGCCACACCCAGGGGCCTTAGCCTTGCCACGAGACGGCCTATGCCAACGGCGTGAGCTACCTCTGCAACCTTATCCACGTTCTTATAAGCTTCAGGGGCTTCCTCCACTATTACACGCCTATTAGCAGCTCTAATGTATATACCCTGGCTGTTCAGCTCGTTTAACACGTCGCCCACAGTCATGCTTCTCAGAGCCTTCTTCCTACTCATCCATCTGCCTGCTCCATGAGGGGCCGTATACCACGACTTCGCTCCCTCTCGTGTACCGGCCAGTATATAGCTTGCAGTCCCCATACTGCCAGGTATAAGCACAGGCTGCCCTACATCCTTATAGTCGGCCGGTATCTCAGGATGACCCGGTGGGAACGCACGGGTTGCCCCCTTCCTGTGCACTATAAGCTTCTTCACCTTACCATCGACCAGGTGATCCTCTATCTTCGCAATATTATGCGCTACATCATATACCAGCTTCAAGCCCAGCTTGTCAGGATCCGTATGGAAGACTCTCCCGAAACTCTCCCTCGTCCAGTAGGTTATCAATTGCCTGTTGGTCCACGCGAAGTTGGCTGCAGCCGCCATAGCCTTAATATAGTCCTGCGCCTCTCTACTCGAGTAAGGCACGCTAGCAAGCTCCCTGTCGGGAGGTATGGTTCCATACCTCCTCATAGCCCTCTCCATAACCTGCAGATAGTCACTCGCAACCTGATGGCCTAGACCCCTGCTCCCGGTGTGAACCATCACAGTAACCTGTCCCTCATGAGTTATTCCGAAGGCCTTAGCTATACGTTCATCGTATATCTTATCTACAACCTGCACCTCGAGGAAGTGGTTCCCAGAGCCTAGAGTACCCAGCTGCTCAGCCCCCCTCTTCTTGGCCCGGGGGCTTACCTTGGTGCTGTCCGCGAGGCTCCAGCTCCCCCTCTCCTCTATATGCAGGGGGTCATCAGCCCAGCCGTACCCCTTCCCTATAGCCCACTCAACCCCTTCATCGAGAACCCTGTTCAACTCGTCCACAGTAACCCTTACCTTACCAGTGCTCCCAAGCCCGGATGGTACATTATGGAAAAGCTCGTCTATAAGCTCCTTCAGCTTAGGCCTCACATCTTTCACATCGAGATCCGTAACCATCACCCTTACTCCACAGTT
>CAYVIZ010000019.1:0-7873 GCA_964451715.1 uncultured Desulfurococcales archaeon
TTAGGGTCTAATACCAGTGCTTGGGCCATCTCAGCCCTCTTCTTCTCGCCGCCGCTGAAACCTACATGGAGTTCCCTTGAAGCATAGGTCTTGGGTAGGCCCACGGTTTCCAGGGCTCCTAGGAGCCTCTTGTAATCCCTCATGTCCGTCAGCTTTGTCAGGTCGCTTGCTCCTCTCCTCTTGTTTAAAGCCGCTATTACAAGGGTTGAAAGCTTGATTCCGGGAAGCGGAGGCGGCTCTTGGAACCCTAGGAATACTCCTTTGAGAGCTCTCTCCTCAGGCTCTAGACTGGTTATGTCCTCGCCGTCTAGTACTATGCTTCCCTCCACGATTTCATAGCCGGGCTTACCGGTTATGGCGTAGGCTAGTGTAGACTTGCCCGAGCCGTTGGGCCCCATTATAGCGTGTAACTCTCCTTTCCCGGTGTATAGGCTTAGCCTGTCCAGTATAGGCTTGCCTTCAACCTCTACGGTCAGGTTCCTTATCTCAAGCGACACCTCGATCTCCCCATTAACACTGTTAAATAGTTCCGGGCATTATAAATCTACCATAATAACAGAAGAATACAAGCATACTATAAAATACAATTCTCGTAATCCTCTATAACCCCTATCAACTCGTCTAGCCCGTGTATCCTACGCTTTATATAAGGCTCAATACGAGGATCACCACCGAACCCCACGGGGAGGCCTACAACGAGGAAGGCCGGAATATCCCACGGCGAATCACCCACAAACAAAGCCTCCTCCCCGCTAATACCGTACTCGCCAAGTATCCTGCGCACCACAATATCCTTCCTCTCCGCCGGCACCAACGGCATACCACCCTTAACCAAGTACCCCTTCTTGTCGTATGAAAGCCTATTAGCAACCCATACATCAGCGCCTATCTCACGGGCAACCCGGGAGACTAGTAGATCTATTCCACCGCTCACGAGGCCCACGATGATCCCCCTCCTATGAAGCTCCCTTACAACGTCTCTCGCCTCCCCACGTATAGGTACCCGTGAAAGCATCTCCCTGAGCTCGTTTATGTGAAGCCTACGCCTAGAAGCCCATAGACCCGTATCGTGCTCCATCCACTTCAGGTAGTCCATAACACCCTCCAGGAAAAGCCTCGTACCCCTATCAGCCTCATCCGACACCCCTAGAGCCTCGTGTATTACCTGCCAGCTGCTATTAGCCTCCACTATAACACCGTCAACATCGAATAACGCCATCTTAATCCTCTTACACTGCAAGACATGCCACCCTTTGACATCAACCATGTGTTTGGTACGATAGTGAAAATATATAGTAGAGCCCTCCAGAATTAATTCGTGGAACACAAGTTCTATTCGAGCTGAAATAGGGTTATGAGGTGTATAGACGAGATGGCCGGATGGTCTGGCAAGATATTATGGGTAGACCTCACCTCGGAAGAGGCCAAGACATGGGAGTATCCTGGTTTATGGGCCCGAAACTACCTCGGAGGAAGAGGGCTTGCTGCCAGGATACTATGGGAATACCTCCCACCGGGAGCTGATCCGCTAGGCCCCTACAACCTGCTCATAATGGCTGTAGGCCCCCTCACAGGGCATCCCCTGCCCAGCAGCGGTAAAATGGTGGTTGCAGCTAAGAGCCCTCTGACAGGGGGATACGGTGATGGTAACATAGGAAGCCAGGCTTCTGTAGAGCTTAGAAAGGCGGGATGGGACGCCATAGTATTCGAGGGCAAAGCGGAGAAACCCGTGTACCTTTACGTGGAGGATGACAAGGCGGAGATACACCCTGCAGACGACCTGTGGGGTATAGACACGTTCGAGGCGGAGAAGAAGCTCAAAGAGAGTCATGGAAAGAACACGGGCATACTACTCATAGGCCCAGGCGGTGAGAAGCAGGTTAGATTCGCCACAGTGTTAAGCCAGGAGGGTAGAAGCGCTGGAAGACCAGGCCTAGGAGCTGTTATGGGTTCGAAGAACCTTAAAGCCGTTGTTGTGAAAGGCACAGGAGACATACCTGCAGCTGACGTAAAAGAGTTGAGAAAGCTTGGTGCCCAGGCTTACAAGGACATAAGGAATGCCAAGATGTACGACTTCTGGATGCGGCAGGGTACAATGATGACTGTCCAGTGGGCCCAGGAGGTTAGTGTGCTGCCTACCTATAACTTCAGCGAGGGCGTCTTCGAGGAGTCAAAGGGCATAGACGGCTTCATGCTGGAGAAGCTGAAGGTTCACCAGAGAGGATGCCCCAACTGTAACATGCCATGTGGAAACGTTGTCGAGGATGCAGAGAAGGAGTGGAGCGAGCTTGACTATGAGAACGTTGCAATGCTGGGCAGCAACCTAGGCTTAGGAGACCTCTCAAAGGTGGCTGTATTGAACAAGATAGCCGACAAGCTGGGCATAGACACCATAAGCCTCGGCAGCGTTATGGCGTTCGCCACAGAGGCTAGTCAGAAGGGCTTGATCAAGGAGAAAATAGAGTGGGGAGACTATGAAGCATACAAGCAGCTAGTAGAGGATATAGCATACAAGAGGGGACTAGGAGCCCTCCTGGCAGAGGGAACCCGCAGGGCCGCCATGATCATAGGTGGGAATAGCCTGGATTTCGCCATACAGGTCAAGGGACTAGAGGTATCCGCGTACGACTGCCATGCAGCGCCCGGAATGGCGTTGGCCTACGGTACAAGCCCTATAGGAGCACACCATAAGGACGCGTGGGCTATAAGCTGGGAGGTCCAGGTGGACCGGTTCAGCTATGGAAGGGAGAAGGCGGAGAAGGTTGTAGAGCTGCAGAGGATAAGGGGAGGACTCTTCGAGAGCTTCGTGGCCTGCCGTCTGCCGTGGATAGAAGTAGGCCTCAGCCTTGACTACTACCCCAAGTTCCTCAAGGCCTCCACCGGGCTAACCTATACTTGGGACGAGCTAACCACTATAGCGGACAGGATATACGCTCTGATAAGGTCTTTCTGGGTAAGAGAATACAAGTGGTGGAGCAGGGAAATGGATACTCCCCCCGCTAAATGGTTCAAGCAACCCCTCACCAAGGGGCCGCTAGCCGGTAGCCACTTGGACTATGATAAGTACAACCAGCTCCTAGACTACTACTACGAGATAAGGGGATGGGATAACAGGGGAGTACCTACCAAGGAGACCCTGGAGAAGCTGGGCCTCGGCTTCGTGATACCTACACTAGAGGTCCTAGTAGGACTAAACTAAACCCTCATTACCCCTCCCCTCTTTACGGTTTTCAATTTAGTTAGCCGCTATAACAGTATTTACACCGGTTTTTAGACGGGTGCAACGCTAAAGTATAACGTTAGGGTGGTGCCGTATGGTGGTTAGAATAAGGTACTTCGGCTGGCTTTCAGCTGAGATGGGAAACGAGGTTACTGTAGAGGTTAAGGGCGGCGAGAAGATTAAGGATATAGTAAAGCTTCCTAGGGGATCATCCATAGAGGAGTTCATAATACTTAAGAACGGCATGCCGTCCAAGCCGGATGACACTGTTTCCGATGGAGACGTTGTAAGCGTTATGCCACATATTAGTGGTGGTTTCCTAACAGTTTAACCGGGTAATTATGTATTTTTATCTCGTTGCTTACAATAAATATAAGGATTAAAATACACATAATATTATAGCCCGCCGGGAACCTAGCAGTATTAAGAATAATGCAAGGGGTCCAGAACCCTAGTAGGCTCGCCCTGAGGAATTATGCGTTCTCTAAGCGTGAAATAACGAGCCGGTCTGAGGGGCGAGCGGCCCAGGCCCCCTGGCAGGGGGTAAGGGCTCTTTGAGCGTTGATTGATGCATTGGATTCGGGGATAAGAACCCGGGTAGCATGTAAGTGTTTTTCAGGTTCCCGGCGGGCTGGCAATGAACTCTTCCAATGCAACCTCTCTCCTTTCACCTGTACCTGTATGATAAATGGTTACAGTACCCTTCTCAGCTTCCCTCCTGCCAATATACACTATATACTCTACACCCAGCCTGTTGGCTCTCTTAGCCTGCTTCTTGGGGGATCCCCTGATCAGGTCTACGCGCGTCGGTATACCCTTGGATCGGAGTGCCCTAGCAATTCTCCACGCATTCCCCACTAGATCCTCCTCCATATATACTATGTAGAACATTGTATACGTCTTCCTATGCTTCTCCGCCAGGCCCAGCTCTATTGTAGCGTCTATCAGCCGCTCGAGCCCTAGGCTTGCACCCGTGGCGGGGATGTCTTGTTTCAGGAATATACCTATCAGGTTGTCGTATCTACCTCCTCCTGCCACTGCTCCTATACGGGGCTTCTCTAGGAATGCCTCGTATATGGGTCCAGTATAGTAGTCTAGCCCCCTGACGAGGCTTAAATCGAGGACTATCCTCTTGTCATTCACGAGTTTCGCCATATACTCCAGGTGCTCTATTGCTTGAGAGACTAGCTTGTTGCGGCCGTATCTACTGTGGAGCTCTGGGAGTACCTCTTCCATGCTACCTCTTATGCTTATCGTGTCCATTATGCGGTTCACAGTGGATTGCTGGAGCATATTCTCCAGTTCTCTTCTAACGCCTTCAACCCCTATCTTGTCGAGCTTGTCTATAACCCTGTATACGGGTATGGGGTTTTCTAGGCCTAGTTCCTCCTCGAAGACGCCGGCTAATAGGCGTCTATCGTTTATTTTAAGGGTGAAAGAGTGGAATCCCAGTGAGTCCATCGCGCTGACTAGGAGCTCTACTATCTCGGCGTCAGCCTCAGGGTACGGGCTACCTACTATGTCTGCATCGCACTGGTAGAACTCCCTATACCTCCCTCTCTGGGGCTCCTCGTGGCGCCATACTGGTGCTATCTGGTATCTCTTGAAGGGCATAGGTGTGTCGCGGTGGCTCTTCACGTAACGGGCTAGGGGTACAGTGAGGTCGTATCTGAGGGCGTACCATCTCCCGCTCAGGGGGTCTTGGAACCTCCAGATAAGCCTGTTCTCGGCCTCCTCGCCGTATTTACCTGCGAGTGTTTCCCAGTACTCGATTGCAGGTGTTTCAATGGGGTCAAACCCGTATGCCTGGAATGTTTTCTCTATCTTTGATATGACTTGTTTCCTTATAATCATGAGTTCCGGCGGTATGTCCCTGAACCCCTTCGGCCTCTCCCCCTCCAGCATCTGTGATACCCTTGTTTGAAAGGAGTCCATGCACAATATAATATTTGAGTGTATGAGAACCAATTGAGAATCAGGGGATGAAGTGGTTGGCAGAGGTGAAGGTGGCCGGCTGGAAGGGGCTTAAAGAGGCTTACAGCGATAGTGTGGGGCTCAGAAAGCTTGACAGGGAACAGGCTCTCCACCGCCTAAACGAGGTTACAAGAGTTCTACGTGATTATAAACCCGAGATAGTGCAGGAGCCCTCCGACGAGGAGCCCGGCCTCTTGAAGGTGGAGAAGGAGGATACCGCTATATTCGTAGCTGTCTACAGTGATTCCATGGTTGTACTGGCCAAGGATATAACGGGGGTACTAGATCGGGTGCTCGAGTATAAGGAGGAGAGGGGCTTGAAGGCCCTCCTCATAATATACTCTAGACGGGGCCGCCTAGGGCCTTTATGCTACCTCTTCCTGGGAGGGGTTATAAGGGACCAGGAGATAGGGGTTCTCTACATTAACGGGTCTCCTAGGGAGGTATACGATGTTGTCAGGGAGGTTCTAGAGAAAGGAGAGTATGTTGTCAGAGAGGAAGACTATATCAAGCTCTCCGAGGTCTAGGCCCTATTAGCCTTCCTCAGCAGGTCTATCATCAGCTTCTTCTCCAGGCTGGCAACGTGTCTTCTGACCCTGACCACCGCGTCCGGGTTCACGCTTATACTATCAACTCCTATCTTTACAAGGTACTCGACAACCTCTGGGTAGACGCTGGGTGCTTGGCCGCATATGCTCACGGTTTTACCGTACTTGTGGGCTATATCTGTGAGCATCTCTATGGACTTTATAACTGCAGGGTCTCTCTCGTCGAAGTAGCCCATCTTGAATAAGCGTCCCGAATCCCTGTCCACTCCCAGGACTAGCTGTGTGAGATCGTTGCTGCCCACGCTGAAGCCGTCAACCATCTTGGCGAACTCCTCTGCCAGTATCACAGTGCTTGGCACTTCTGCCATTATCCATATCTTAAAGTCGTGCCTCCTCTCCAATCCTTCTTCCTCCAGTATGCGTATGGCCTTCTTCAGCTCCCACGTGTTCCTCACGAAGGGGAACATTACCCAGACGTTCTTAAGGCCCCACTCGTCCCTCACCTTCTTTATAGCCCTTACCTCGAGCCTGAAGGCGGGCTCGTACTCTTTTGACACGTAGCGTGAGACCCCCCTCCAGCCGAGCATCGGGTTCCTCTCATCCTCGGGCTCATACTTCTCTCCTCCCTTCAGTTTCCTGTACTCGTTGCTCTTGAAGTCGCTGAACCTCACAACCACAGGTCTGGGATAGATGGCCCTGGCCACCTTTGCTATTCCCTCGGCGAGCTTGTCTACGAAATATACTCCTCTGCCCTGGTCTATGAGGTATAGTGGATGATACCCTATCCAGTCGGATATTATGAACTCTATCCTCATCAACCCGATACCGTCGAACGGCAGATCTACGTATCTATCTATCTCCTGCGGCTGACCCAGGTTCATGTATATCTTCGTCGCTGTTACAGGGTATATCTCCCTCATAACCTCAGGGCTCAGTACGCCCGTTACCTCGGCCCTGGCCTCCTCTTTCTTCTTAGGCTTTATTCTACCCTTATAGACGACTCCCTGGGTGCCGTCCACAGTGACTACCATACCGGTCTTCAGTACTTCGGTGGCGTTCCCCGTTCCCACTATAGCGGGTATGCCTAGCTCCCTCGAGACTATGGCTGCATGCGCCGTCATACCGCCTTCATCGGTTACTATGGCTGCTGCTATCTTCATGTAGGGTACCCAGTCTGGATCCGTCATCTTTGTTACTAGGATGTCTCCCTTCTCCATTATCCTCGCAGCCTCGTCCACTGTGTAGGCGACTTTAACCTTACCTGAGGCTATGCCGGGGCTTGCGGGTATACCCCTCACGAGTATCTCGGCGGTCTCAGGGGCTACCTCTTCTTCTACTTCTTCCTCTGTTCTCCGGCTCCAATAGGTCTCCGGTCTGGTTTGGAGGATGAATACATTATTCCCAGTCTTTATCTCGTAGTCTATACCCCACTCTATATCCATAGGTTTGGCGAAGTGTCCCTCTATCATCAACCCCAGCTCAGCCAGCTTCTTAACCTGCTCCTCGCTCAGGCTAGGCTTGTCGGGTGCTATGCCGTGCTCCTTTATTATTTTTGCTATTTCAGGATACTTGTTCTCCAGCTCTCTAAGCTCTTCCTCGTTTGAAGGTATGTTTACCTCTACGTTGGATCGGGTTCTTGGATCATAGAAGAGTGCTATCTTTTTCTCGGTGCTTATCCGTTCTTCAAGTATTTCAAGGGTGTCCTTGTCTACGATGAACTCGTCCGGTGTCACGCGTCCTCCTACTATGAATTCTCCTAGTCCCCAAGATGATTCTATCATAATTTTGCTACGATCTCCAGATATGGGGTGGAGGGTGAACATGACACCGCTGGTCTCGCTGTTGACCATCTTCTGCACTACCACCGCCATGAGAGCTGATTCGTGTTCTATGTTAAGTGAATCTCTGTAGCTTAGAGCTCTAGCAGTCCACAGGCTTGCCCATGCCATTTTAACATGCTCAACAACATCGTCTTCCCCCTGGATATTCAGGTAAGTCTCCTGCTGGCCCGCGAAGCTCGCTTCGGGCAAGTCCTCAACTGTAGCACTGCTCCTAACCGCTACACGGGGGTTTTCAATGCCTAGTTTTTCACCTAGCTTCCTATAGGCCTCCTTTATGCTTGAAGTTATAC
>CAYVIZ010000019.1:7973-21839 GCA_964451715.1 uncultured Desulfurococcales archaeon
ATGCCTAGTTTTTCACCTAGCTTCCTATAGGCCTCCTTTATGCTTGAAGTTATACGGGGAGGTATGGCGCTCCTCATTATCAGGCTTCTTATACGTGCTGAAGCCCGCTCGTACTCATCCGGTAGACCCTGCTTGATCTCTTCTTTAAGTATAGTTGATATCCTCTGATTGAGCTCTGTCTCCTCTATAAAACATCTGTAAGCTTCACTGGTGACGACGAATCCGGGGGGAACAGGTATTCCGGCCTTAATATTCTCCCCGAGGCCGGCGGCCTTGCCCCCCACCATATCATGGAGCTTAGAATCTACCTCGTCCAGCCAGAGGATGAAAGGTTTCTTACAGTCAGTCAACATTATACCCCCATATTTATCATACACTTAATATGCTGAATATAACACTTAGTGTTGTTATATATGAATTCGTTTTTCCCTTTATTACCCCATGTAGGCTAAATGGTAAGGCAGTATACGGGGGCTAGGCCTGTGCCGCTGAGAGTTGACGTTGTACGTTATACTGTTGACGGTGATAGAATAATTGCTGTTTCAGCTAAGAGATCCCTTAGCAGGAGGGATTTCGATGTCCAGATGGAAAAAATGAGTGATGAAGAGGTTAACGTGTGGATAAAGGAGACGTTCAAGAGACAGCATTTCAGTCCCTGGGAGCATAGTGTATACACGTGGACCGTCGAGGGCTGTAGCAGAGTATGTAGCCACCAGCTTGTACGGCATAGGATAGCCAGCTTCACACAGCTCAGCATGAGGTATTCAAAACTAGGATTCGATTCCAAATGCCGGATTCCCAGTGATACCGAATGTATAGAAGTGTGTCCCTTGGAGAATAAATGCATTAAAGCATGCCGAGAAGAGTCTCGAGTCCATATAGAATCAGGCGGCTCGAGTGCTACTATAATTATCGAGGGAACCGAGGCTATTGTAAAGGAGTATAATACTTCTGATGATCCTGTAGACAACGCGTTACTGAATTCCTGGCTTATCGACGCAGCCGATTCCTATCCTGTAGATAGACTCGATGGTATGAAGGTTCCGGTGGAAAATGTTTTCCGGAGAGCTTGCAGAATGATAGACATAGTGGTTCCGCCCTCTCTGAGATATAAGCCTGAGCTTCTGTCAAGCTTTATAGAGGAAACCTCAAGGCTCTTCCTCTTCTATAGGTACATGATTAAAAATGGCGTTCCAGCGGAGGATGCAAGGTTCATAGTTCCCATGGGTGTCGAGACCAAGCTTGTTGTCACCATGAATGCTAGAGAGCTTATCCAGAGTTTTCTCCCATTGAGAATGTGTACGAAAGCCCAGTGGGAGATAAGGCTCGTGGCTTGGCTATTATGGGATAAACTTAGAAGGATACATCCGAGACTGTTTTCTTTTGCTGGACCTCGCTGCCTGTTCTACGAGAATGCCGTGCGTCCTGAGCCTTTACCGCTGAGCGAGTTATTATCTGGTAAACCCTATCTTGTATTGGAGAGATGCCCTGAAAACATAGAGAGGGAAAGCGTTATCTCCTGTGTGCGCTCGAACCTGTATTTCTTAAAGAGGATGGGCTACGAGTTGAAGCCCTATTAAACCTATACCCGACACTAGGATTGGAGGGAGCCTTCCACGGTATGATGCAAAAACAGCTATAGGAGACGCAGATGCGGAGAAAACGGCCATCCTCAACACTAGTTCAGAGTAGACATGCTTCAACGTGCAACTAACTCTATTGTTGGATAGTGTTTTGTGGAGAGAATTCCAGCCAGCCGATTCTATAGTGTTGAAGGCATACAGGTAAAGTATGGAAGCTACCAATGTAACGGCCACGTATAAGAGTACCGTGTATTTAAGCTTCTTATACTCCTTGAAACCCTTGTTAACCGTTTCTACTACATACTTAAATGACTGACGCAGACCTATTTCCCCGGTTAATGCAGCACTCTCACTTAAAAGCATGAGGAGATCCCTGAGTTTCCCCTGTATACCATGTCTTACTACGGTTTCCCGTATTTGAGGGGAACTAGGGTATCCGGCTTGGAGACTATTGTTAACCGCGGAGAGGCCGTCCAAGAATAGTGTATACTTCTTCTCCAGTACGTATGCATTATATTCTATATATAGCCCACCCGCTATGCAGGTAAGACCGGCTATTGTTGCGAGATAAGGGTCATAGAGGGTTATTGTCATACACGTTACTAATGCAATGTAGCCTAATATAGTCATGGTTTTAGCAGGCTTGAACGCGTTGAAAGGATTACCTATAGGGGGCTGCAGGACATTGTTTCCTATAATCGAAGCTATAAGCATCCATACTACTGCAAGAGGAATAATATACAAATAATTCATACTGCTGGGGTTCATTATGCTTAGCATAAGTCCTAGTATAGCCATCACTGTAATCACAACATATATCTCAAGTGATAACTTCATAAATCCCGTGAATCTTTCCCAGGCATCCGAAACTGCTTCAACAGCTTTCTCGAAGAAGGAAAGCGTTGCTATTGTTCCAGAGCCAACGTTCCGTGCTATAAAGCTATAGGTGGAGAGTATCCTGTTGAGCAAGGGGTTGTGTAGACTTCTTGCTATGTCTTCAATTATATCTAAGGGGTTTCTTCCCTTAGAGTGTTCCTCTTGGACTTTAATAGAGATTTTCTTGTTTAGAACGGGGAAAAGCCTAGGATTCAGGGAGGATAATGCTTTTATGAAGTGTAATATGCTTGTTGTGAAGGGAAGTATGTAGACAATGAAGAGTATTGTCTCACTTCTATCGTTTTCCGTGAGACTTGAAAGAATCATGGATAATATTCTGGGCTTGACGCGGGTCATCTAGGCAGCCACCCTGCTATAATACTTTGGAGATTATCCTTGCAGTATAGAACTTCTCCACTTCCCTCCTGAACTCTCTTCCCTTCATACCTTTGTTTAGCTCTAGAAAACGAATCCTAGCAGCTAGGTCTGACACTAGTTCAGACATTGTGTATCCTTCGATATCAGCTATGTGTTTTAACGCTATACTCTGGGATACAAGCTCGCTTAACTCGTCGGGAGAGTGGTAATCGGTCCGTGGATTCCAAGTGAATAGCTTATGAAGTGATCCCTGACTCTGCTCTGATATGCTTATTACTCGTCTGCCTGTTATAACGCCGGCTCGGGTGGTTTTACCTAGATGTATAATGGATGTAATGAGGTAGAGAAATGCTTCAGGGAGTCTGATAGGATCCATTCTCAGCCTTTGAACAGCAGCTTCAGGCGAGTCTGCATGAAAGGTGGTTATAACCCCCTGACCTGTCGCCGCGGCTTGCGCTAGTCCGTTTGCCTCTTTCCCCCTAACCTCTCCTAGAACTATATAGTCTGCCCTTCTTCTCAAGCTGAATTTGACTAGGTCTAAAAGACTGATCTCGAAGAACTCTGACCCCGTGTATGCAGGACGGGTTATAAGGGAGTCCCAGGATGATGCTTTTATCCTAAGCTCAGGGGTATCCTCGATGGTTAACACTTTATAGTAGGGGGAGATGAGGTCTAACAATGCGTTTAGGAATGTAGTTTTACCGGACCCCATTCCACCTGTTATCAAGAGGAACTTTCTGTGATCTAGGAGAAACCATAGATATGAGGCCATGAGACTAGATAAGACTCCTTGTTCTACCAGTTGGGAAATAGAGAGAGGCTCCTCGGGGAATTTTCTTAGTACTATACTACTACCCCATCTGCTGATCTCGTATGAGAATGTAACGGAGATTCTGTGCCCTTCCCGTGTAAGTCCTTCAGCCATAGGATTTAGAAGGCTTATAGTTTTCCTGGCTTTTACCGATATATTATATGCGAGGGAATCGAGGTATTCCTCCTCCTTGATAATTATATTACTCTCTAACCATATTCCTGGGAGTAGTTTGTTTATTACTGAAACCCTCCTGTTAAGACCCGTGACTGAGATTTCTTCTATGTTGTCGTCTATGATAAGAGGGTATAATGCACCATATCCGCTGGACTCTTTTAGCGACTCGTATTCAATGTTCCCTGGTTCATTTACACAGTAGAGTAGCTTATTTTCCAGAGAGATTATACTATATACGACTCCGGAGTAAGTATACTCGTACAGAGGTACTGCTTCCTTAGGGCATTTTTCTACTATTTCTTCTTGGGTATATGAATTATTCTCTTCTCCCCTTCGACTCTTTAGGAGTGTATGTAAAAAACTATTAGCGTGTTTCTCCACCTTCGAGCACCGCCGATCAAGGTATTTTTACGGGGGGAGACTTCATTACAGCTGTCCCAGCATGGTATTCTACTAGAACTAGTTGTGCGTGTGCCGGCACTTTCCCCACGTAGGTATACTTTCCACCTGGCTCTAGTGAAGTGTTAATTGCCTGTGATGATATGTTGTTACCGTTAGAGTCTAGGAACACTATCTTGTCGAGCTGCAATCTTTTATTATATATGTTGGTAACAGCTATGTATACCACTTTACCGTTGTCCGTATAGATGCTCTTTGCATCTACTGTAACAGCTTGAGATGATGCCGCTATCTGGTTTACTGAGCCTTGGAAATAGTTGAAGACAAGCATTCCTCCTATCACAGCCGCTGTTATTAGTATCATGGTAGAAACAAGGGGAGAGATTCCTTTCTTCCTCTTCATATCCCCTGCACCTCTCCTTTTGTGGCTTAATTTATTTCATTGGTTGTCTAATGGTGTAGTATAGAGGATGTGGAATAGAGGTGTTTAACGATGGAAAAGAATAAAAAAGAATCATTCGAGCTGGTAGGTAACCCCCTCATAAGCAGGAGTATGACTGTTGACGATCTTCTAGAGGTTTATGGAGAGATCTACGGTTTCATGAGCGGGCACCTATACGAGGCTGTCAAGCTGATAGAAGGCATGGAGAGGCCCCAGTTGAGCGTACTCTCGTTTACAGCTAACCTAGTGTCTACGGGGCTTAGAAGTATTTTCGCTCAGATGATAAGAGAGGGCTTGTTTGACGCTGTATTCACCACCTGCGGGACACTTGACCATGACATAGCACGCTCCCTAGGGGCGAGATATATGAAAGGGAGCTTCTACGTAGATGACGCCGAGCTCTACAAGAAGGGGTATCACAGGCTGGGCAATATTTTCATACCACTAGAAGATTACGGGCCTCTTGTAGAGAAGTTCCTCATGGAGAACCTTGAAGTAATTGTGAGTGAGAAAAAGGAATGGAGTATTTATGAGCTTCTATGGAGGCTGGGCGGTATCATAGAAGATGAGAAATCTATTCTAAAAGCGGCCTCCGAAGCCAGGGTGCCTATATTTGTTCCAGGATGGCCTGACGGAGCCTTTGGAACTAGCTTGTTCATGGCAAAGCAGAAGGGTATACCTGTCAATGTAAACTATTTTAAAGATATGCAAAAGCTTGCTTCCATGTTTTTCACCGACAAGGAGGGCTTCGGGCTTCTAGTAGGCGGGGGTATAAGTAAGCACCATGCAATATGGTGGTCCCAGTTTATGGGTGGTCTGAGTAATGTTATCTATGTGACAACAGCAGTGGAATACGATGGAAGCCTCAGCGGGGCGCATCCTAGGGAAGCTGTTTCATGGGGTAAGGTCAAAGCAGGGGCTGGAAAGATAGTGGTATACGGTGATGCAACTCTAGTATTACCATTAATAGCTTACACCATGCTGAAGAATTGGAGACGGAGCAGTTGACTCCTGTAAATATAAAAATATCGAATAAATAGATTGAAAGCTAGGGATCAGGGTTTGAGTGCCATACAGCAGACGACACCAGAGCGATACGCAAGCATAAGCCCCTCAGAGTTCTTCTTCAAGAACAGGGAGATAGCGGGGTTCCAGAACCCTACAAGGGCATTGTACCAGACCATAAGGGAGTTCGTTGAAAACGCCTTCGACGCGACGGACACTCACTTAATCCTGCCCACTATAAAAGTATCGATAAAAGAGCTAAAAGACCCCCTCATATCGGGCGGAGAAGAGTCAGGAGCTACAGGCAAGTATGTGGTCACGGTGGAGGATAACGGTATAGGCATACCGCCCCACGTCATACCCGAAGCCTTCGGGAGGGTGTTCTTCAGCTCCAAGTATGTCATAAGGCAAACAAGAGGCATGTACGGGCTCGGCGCCAAGATGGCTATACTCTATGGTCAAACCACTGTGGGCCAGCCCGTTGTAGTATACAGTTCGACGAGGAACTCGAGATACGTGTATATGAGGAAGCTCATGATAGATATAAAGAAGAACGAGCCGCTCATACTGGAGGCAGCCCAGTGGAGGAAAAAAGGCAGGTGGCATGGGACAAAGGTATCCGTCAGCCTAGAAGGAGACTGGTCCAGGGCCAGGTCGAGGATATACGAGTACATAATAAGGACCGCGATCATATCTCCGTTCGCCGAGATAGTCTTCGAGGACCCGGAGGGTAACATGCTCTACATACCGAGAAAAACAAGGAAGATGCCCAAGCCGCCCACAGAGGCTAAGCCCCACCCGCAGGGGGTAGACATAGAGCAGTTGAAGATGCTGGCCAAATCCACCAAGGCAAACAACCTGAAGTCTTTCCTCATGCGCGAGTTCCAGGTTATAGGCGATAAAACCGCCGAGGACTTCCTCGAAAGACTGAAGGCCAGAGGGGTAGACGTCACTAAGAGCCCCAAGCAGCTTACTTCTAGAGAGTTCGAGATAATGTACAGGGAGATGAAGAACTATAAGTTCAGGGCACCAAGCTCCCTCCACCTGTCCCCTATAGGGGAGGATCTCATAACCATAGGACTGAAATCCATGTTTAAACCAGAGTTTGTATCGGCTATAACGCGTAAACCGTCAGCATATGCGGGCCACGCATTCATAGTGGAGGCCGGCATAGCTTACGGAGGATCCATACAATCGTCTCCCCAACCCATACTCCTACGCTACGCTAATAAGATCCCCCTTCTATACGATGAGGGCGCTGATGTTTCACGTAAGGTAGTGGACAGCATTAACTGGAAACTCTACAAGATAGAGTTCCCGGCCCCCCTCGTTGTACTCGTCCATGTTGCCAGCACGAAGATACCCTACAAGGGGGTAGGTAAAGAGAGTATAAGCGATGTACCCGAGATAGAGTCGGAGATACGTAATGCTGTCCAGGATCTCGCACGGCGGCTGAGGGTCTATCTGAGCAGGAAGCATAGAGAGTATGAGGTAAGGCGGCGTGTGACTAGTATAGTCAAATACCTACCCGAGATATCCTATAGTCTTGCCGTGCTCTCAAAACCCCCTACCAGGTGGACGCCCCCCTCGGATGGAGAGGAGATGGAGTTCCTTGAGAAGCTTGTCAGAACCGTGAGTAAAAGACTAGGCGTTAAGGAGGAGGAGCTCATGGAGACAATAAAGAAAGTACAGCTCGAATAAGCATCATAGGAGAGGTGGATTACTAGTGGCATTCGAGATAAGCAAAGTCGACTTGGAGGCGAGGAAGAAGGCGGCCCAGAGGATACGCAGTGTATTCCTTAAAATAGTTAAGGATGTCGAGAAGGGTAAGCCTCCCACGATGATAATACCGAAGAGAACCCTTTCAAACACCGTCTATGATAGTGCACGACGGCTCCTCCTGCTAGGCGGCGAGAAGCTTCGGAGAGAACTAACCAATATGGGTGAAGCTAAGAAGTTCATGCAGACCATGCTCATGGCCTCCATAATCTATAGAGCACTAGTGGAGAACGAGTACCCCACCATAAGAGACCTCTACTACAGAGGTAAGCACACGATAAAATACGTGGATTACAGGGGTAGAGTCAGGGAGGAGGAGACCTGGAGCGAGCAGAAGGAGAGTGACAGCGTTATAAGGGATATAGAAGTCCTAACCGGCCTCCTCAGAGAGAATATGCTCATACTATCCAAGGAGAAGGGCAAAGTAGTAGGCGACATGAGGATAAAAAGCGGGGACGACGTGATAGACCTCTCAAAGATGGGTCACGGAGCATACGCCATAGAGTCAACACCCGACCTCATAGAGTTCAAGGATGTTAACGCCGAGTACGTCTTAGTGGTGGAGAAGGACGCCGTCTTCCAGCAGCTGCATAGAATCGGCTACTGGAAGAAGCATAAAGCGTTGCTGGTGACGAGCGCCGGCCAGCCCGACAGGGCTACGAGGAGGTTTGTCCGTAGGCTCCACGAGGAGCTAGGCCTCCCCGTCTACATACTCACAGACAGCGACCCCTACGGATGGTACATATACAGCGTGTTCAAGATAGGCAGCATAACCCTCAGCTATGAAAGCGAGCGCCTAGCAACTCCAGCAGCAAAGTTCTTAGGCGTAAGCATGACAGACGTGTTCGGCGAGGAGCCTCTTCTATCCAGGAGAGACGTGCTCGGCAAGGTTCTGGGAAGAGGCTATAAAGAAGTTTTCACCGGGAAGAAACCCTACTTGACGCCGGCTGAGAGGAAGAACTATATAATCAAGGCCAAACCACAGGACTTGGCTAGAGCAGCCGAGCTGGTTGGAACCAAGATAGCCAAACAGTTCCTGGGCAAGCCTGTAAAGATAAAGACTTCAAGGGGTGAACGCTCGAAGGAGCACGGGGGCTATGAGTGGTTCAAAACACCTAAGTGGATAAAGGAGATAGGCATATTCTTCCTTACACAGGCGAAGCTCGAGATAGAGGCTATGGCGAGCAGGGGCCTCAAGTTCCTAGCTTTCGAGTACATACCGCATAAAATAGAAACAGGCGACTGGATAGACTAACCGTAGACTAGGAGCCCCCTTATTCTACCTCCTCCAAACCCTCAAGCTCCTCGCCTGGCTTCCTAGAAACCAGGTCGCGTGCAAGCTGCTCTACGAACTCCTTTATCTCATCATCAACATATATAGATACCACGTAGACCCTATTATCCACGTAGTCCTCGCTTGACACCCATTCGCTGTCGAAGCTTATCACGTAGACTGGAAGTGTAAAGACGGCCTTATCCTGGGATACCTTTGTCAGGTCAAGCCTCTTAAGCAGATCGTAGAGCCCGGGGTCTTTAAGGGGAAGGTCTATCTCGACCTCGCGGTCGTCCCTTATTGCTGTGAAGTCACTTCTAAGAGGATTCCACTCCTCCAGCGCCTCCTTAGCTATTTTCTTTACAGTCTCGGAGAACTTGGCGTCTACAAGCCTGGATTCTATGCCTTTCCCCCTCTCGGCCTTAACTACTAGGGTCTTATACTTCGTGGCCACGCCGCTGTACACCGAATAAGCTAGGCATTAGTATACGGGTTATTAAATATGAGGGATGTACTACCTCATCTTCTCAATCACTAGGTATATGAGAACCAGGTATGACATAACTTCAAGCCTTCCCAGGAGCATGTCAAGTATAAGTATGATCTTAGCCGGCACGGGAGCTGCTGCACTCGATATTCCAGCGCTTAGCCCTGTATTAGCCAGCGCGCTGGCCACCTCGAAGGCGGATGAGGAGAAGTCCAGGTTGGGATAGTAGAGTGAGAGGAATACAGATGATATCATCCAGGTCATTATATAGGAGAATATGACGGCCAGGCTCCTCCTAACCATGCTGTCATTGACAATCTTACCCGCCACCTTTATCAAGTCGATCCTTCCAATGGGGGCGAAGACGTTCTTAACCTCGTTAGCGGTTACCTTGGCTGCTATGACTATACGGTATATCTTTATTCCTCCTGCAGTGGAGAAGGCAGATCCGCCGAGCAGCATTAGTATAGTCAACAGGAAAACGAAGCCCGAGGGAGCACTTCCTATATTCATCGTCTGGAAGCCACATGTGGTTGAGGCACTTATGACTTGGAATAATATCTCCCTATTGAACCCGCTTAGGTCGAGGGATCTGTATATGAATATGCCTAACGCTATTGATGAAGCCCAGAGGAACACCTGTGTCCTGAGCTCTATGCTCTTCAGAACCTCTTTGAACCGCATGGAGAACGCGTTCCTCAGATCGCTGAAGCTGACGGCGCCCAGTATCATTGATATCATAGCGGCTATCTCTATGTTGAATGAGTGGTATTCTCCTATGCTATTGTTCTTGACGGAGAAACCCGCTGTTGCCACGCCTGTCATTGCATGGTTCACACTGTCGAACAAGGGCATGCCTGCCTCTATAAAAGCTATGATTGCTATAATAGTGATGGCGACGTAGATTAACCCCATCTTGTATGCTGTCCTCTTAAACGAGGGCTCTAGCTTCTCGTATTTGCCCTCGGCCAGGTAGAGCTGGGCCACGCTTACACCCGGCTGTGCTAGGAAGGCTATGGTGAACACTACTATCCCGAGGCCGCCGACCCACTGTATCATGCTCCTCCACAAAAGTATGGTCTTGGGAAGCATCTCCACGCTAGGCACGAATGTTCCATCCCAGCTGCTGGGCTGGCCCGTTAAGACTGTGAGGCCTGTGGTGGTCCAGCCGCTTGTAACCTCGAACAAAGAATCTATGAAAGGTATTTTCACTATTATCGTGAACGGTATGCTCTCATAGACGGGTATAACGAGCCATACGAGCACAGTGATGAGGAGGCTCTCATAGGGCTTCAACTCACCGTAATCCTTGAAGCTGGCTAGGAAGATTCCAAGCATTAGGGTGAACGCTCCCCATATGAGTAGGTAGAGACTGTATATCCCCTCGTCTACACCCTCATACCATGTTGCGAGGAAACCGTAAAAACCCGGAGCCAGCATTGTGGTTGATATAACTATCAACATCAAGCCAACGTATCTGAGATACTTAGTTATCCTCAACGCCCCTACACCATAAGGCTCCATCCAACCTGGTCCAGCTGACTGAGGGTGTTTTGCTTAATAATATTGCCCCCAACTTTGATTTAATAATGTATACCATGAAGCCGGCGGGGGATGACGATAACACCCGACACTGAATAGTGCTGAATGCCCGACGCACCTGACCCTGACCCGGAATAGACTTAAAAACCTGCAGCATACGCTTCTACAAGATGTAGTATAATCTAGAGAGGTGTCCCTGGAATGCCTGTAGAGTTGAAGTACCCGGATCAGTGGAGCGAGTTCAAGGAAAAAGCCTCGAAAGCCGTTGAGTGCCGCCTCGTACGCAGAGAGAAAGAGGGTATAGCGAAGCTCAAGGCCCGGACTAAAAGGTACCTCTACACGGTAAAGGTGCCCCTCGACAAAGTGGACCAGCTGGTCAGCGAGCTGGGATGCAAGAACCTGAAAGAGATAAAGTAGTATGATACAGCCTAGAAGGAGAGTGTCTCCCCGTTCTCCGGTATATACACCTCCTCCACGCCAAGCTCTTCTTCAAGCTTCTTCTTCAGCACAAGCTGGGTCTTATACTCCCCATGCACTAGGACAACACGCTTAAGAGACTTTAACCCGTTTACAACCCTCAGTATCCCCTGCTGATCTATATGGCTTGAGAAGTCGAACCACTCAAGCCTAGCGTTAACCTCTATATCCTCCTCAGCATACCTGCCAGTCTCCAGGATCTCCCTGCCAGGAGTACCGGGGGCTTGGAAGCTAACTAGGAAAACACCGTTCTCAGGGCTAGGTGCAAGCTTCTTGAAATAGTAGAGGCTAGGCCCGCCCTTGAGCATGCCCGCCGACGCCACTATGACGGCAGGCTTCCTTGTAGCCTTCCTCCGGTCTCTCCACCCGTTCACTATGACGTAGTTCTTTATAGCCTCATCAAGCAGGTCATGCCGTCTAATATACTCCTTATAGTTATGATATATGAGGGCTATCTCCCTTATCATACCATCTATATAGACCGGAGCACCGCAATCGTTCTCGGCGAGCAGCATCATTAGCTCCTGTCCCCTGCTCACACTGAAAGCCGGAACCAGCACCGTGCCATCCCCCTGGACTACTTCCCTGACCGCCTTGACGAAGCGCTCCTCAGTCTGCTTCCGGGGAGGATGATTGGAGTCGCCGTAAGTAGACTCTACTACTAGCGTGTCAACCTTCAGGCCGTCCAGTTTAGAGGGCCCGACAAGCCTTGTCTCTATATTATTCAGGTCTCCCGTGTATAGTATCCTCTCCCCATCAGCCTCGACATAGACAGCGGCACTCCCGGGTATGTGCCCCGAGTCAACTAGCCTCACATTGTATGATCCTATCTTCAATTCTTCCCCGTAGCCTACCTTGGTAGAGGTACGCACCATGTTGTCAACAGCATAGCTGTCGAATGGAAGGTGTGGACCATTCAGCTTTATGAAGTCGTAGAGTAGAAGCCTGGAAACCTCTATAGTCACCGGCGTCGCCACCAGGCTGGGGGTTAGCGAGACGAAGAGGCTGGGAGCTGCTCCAACGTGGTCTAGGTGGCTATGAGTTATAACTACGCCTGCCAGATCCCTGGGCCTCACGTGGCCCGGGAATATGGGGGTATCGTCCTCCGCGAAGTTTACCCCGTAATCCATGAGCAGAGGCTTCTCCCCCCTGCTCCCTACTAGTATAGCCGCTCTGCCGACCTCTCTACCGCTTCCAAGTATGGTTATATCGACAGTCATCTCTCCATGTCACCCTAACTACACCGGCTTCATAGACTTTTAACGGGGAGGTAATATATAGATAGGATGAGAAAGGGTGTAGGATGTAATGATGGGCCTGAACCCCCGGGACCTTAAGAGGATGTTCAAGCGCATGGGTGTGAGAGCAGATATAGAAGAGCTGAGCGATGCCGAGCAAGTGATAGTTGTACACTCGGATGGAAGGAAGACGATACTAGACAATCCCCAGGGAGTCACACTGATAAAGCTGGGCGGCACCCAGCAGGCAACTCTATCCGCCACAGGCGTCTACAGGGTCGAGGAGCCGGAGCCCGCTAGGGAGGAGCAGACCGGGGAGCCTTTCACGGAGGAGGATGTTTCACTAGTAGCCCAGCAGACAGGTGTCACACCCGAGGAGGCACGCGCGGCTTTAAGGGAGACAAACGGGGATCTAGCTGAGGCTATAATGCTTATAGAGCAGAGGAAGACCGGACTCTAGTACCCTGCTACAGAGGCCAGCCTCTGCCTGAGCTCGTCCGCGTCCTTGGCGAAGCTTATTATGAAAGGTATCCTCTCAAGCTCAGCCAGCTTCAAGGCCAGAGGATCAACCCTACTCCTGGGGCCGTGGACGACGACCACGGCTGGCTTGACGGGTGAAACCCTGACAGCTATCATGGGACTCCTTCCTATGGTTACGTTTGTAAAAACCACCACCCTCTCACTGGTCATTCCAAGCAGGTAGTAGAACTCCATGCCTGACAGCGTCATGATCCCCTTTATACTGTCCACTATGGTGTAACCGTAGACCTTCCTGTGAGGATCGAACTCGGCTGTGAGCACTGCTCCCTTGACCACTCTCACTATGTCCTCCGTGGTCAGAGGCTCGGGGAACTCTCTTAGATCGGCTATAGCCTCGCTGGGGAGGCCTATGCTCCTAGACAGCCTCCTGACAACCCTCCACCCCCTCTTACCGTCGAGCTCTACTAGGGCTTCAACATACCTCTTCACTATTCTTGACCCCGGCATCCTTTTACCATTCTCATAGTCGCTGACAACACTCGGTTTTACCCCGAGGATTTTCGCCACCATCTGCTGTGTCACACCGAACTCTAGTCTCCACTTCTTCAGGGCTACTCCCGGATCGTTGCTAATGACAATGTCTCCTGCTATCCTCCTCTTTATCTCGTTCAGAATATAGGTACTAACCAACCCCTCCTCACTCACCGGGTGTTTTTTAGGCTATTGTCTAAAATAACCATTATCTCTCTCCGGCCAGCTCTGGAAAACCTATAAATAAGTCATACATCGTATTGATAGATGAATACGGAGGGCCCGTCGTCTAGCCTGGCAAGGATGCGAGGTACACCGCTCTACTCAGGAGAGGGGCGGTGCTCGACTCGGGACCAAGCCCGTTGAGCGGCTGGCGGATCACCTCGTG
>CAYVIZ010000020.1:0-21604 GCA_964451715.1 uncultured Desulfurococcales archaeon
GTTGAGCGGCTGGCGGATCACCTCGTGGTCCGGGGTTCAGATCCGCGCGGGCCCACCATTGTAAATCTCATGTTTAATGATAGGCCCTAAGGAGGAATACGAGACATCGGATAACATTTATCCGTATATACTAGTTATCGATTCCAGGAATCTTCTCAAAGAGAATTCTTCGAGCGCTGTCTTATAAGCGTTCCTCCCCACTCTTCTGGCATAATCCATGTTGCCAACTACAAATTCGATCTTGTTTTTAAAACATTCTACATCACCTGCAGGACACAAAAACCCGTTCACACCATCTTTAATTATCTCTGCTATGCCTCCCACTCTTGAAGATATAACAACTCTACCTGAAGCCATGCTCTCTAGTAACAGCAATGGAAGGCCTTCCCTATAAGTGGGCATTAAAACTATCCCGTGTTCACTCATAAGTGAAGGCATCTCGAACCATTCTATTCTCCTTAATCCAGGGCCTATCATCGTTATTCTACTGTCTAGCAGCCTTGATAATCGGGATGCTATATTGTATCCCTTATCCGGATTCGAACCACCTGCATAAAGTATACGGTTCAGGGTGTCTTCGTTTATCCCTTTCTCCCCCACTTTGAAGAAGGAAGGTAACGCGGGGTTATAGATTGTAGTTATGGGTAGGTCTAAACCTAGATGCCTTGTATATTTATCCAGTAGTTTTTTGTCCCTTCTACTTAGCACTATTAAGTGGTCAGCGTTTATGCTTGTAATCTCCTTTATATAGTTTAGATTTATATAGGGGTCTTGAACGTTATAGAATGATCCGTGAAAATGCAGGATTATCTTTGCTTTCTTGAATCTTTCTGCAGCATTAACCCATCCCCTGAAGTTCAAAACTCTGTATTTGGGAGGAATCCCAAACCCATACAGTGGGATATGTAGATGTAATATGTCTGCATCACTATTATCTAATAGTATTTTATATAAATTGTATTGGTTTACTATTTCCATTATATAATCCATCTTTTTTATATTAGAATAAAAGCCATGACTCACTATATCTATATTATTAAACGAGTAATGGATTTTATCCATTGTCGGGAACTTAGATACAATCAAAACCCTGTACCCATTCAATGACAACAAAACAGAAAGTATCTCCACAAGCCTTGTCCTCCCGCCTCCATATCTTATCCCTATACCCGGCGTTACCATTACCACTTTCTTCATATCTAAAGCCCTCGGTACTAAGCACTCACAACCTATAACGAGATACCCGTTCTAGATATATAATCAATAAGTCCCGGAGCAAACAAGGGTTTCCCATCCTTCACAGGATAAGCAAAAGGCAAAACCACCTCTACATTTCCCATAGGCGTGTCCACCTTTATGACCGGATTCTCGAGAAGCTCTATTTCATCGAGCCTCCTGCCACTCATAACCTCGAGGGCCACATATACAGCCCCGTCTATGCTGAGCTGTCTATTGCCCAGATTCCTAGTAGAAGCCCATGGGAGCCGCTCTCTCAGAAGCCTGGTTCTCCCCCTCCTCGGGTAGTCCCCGAGTATCCCCCCTATAACGAGGCAGTCAACACTACCAGCCTCCCCGGACTCTAGCTGCTTATCGGCCGAGGGGTCTAGGAGTATTACACTTCTCCCCCTACAGTATTCCTCCACATGCATAGGCGTTGTCCTAGGCTTACGCGTCATCTTCTTGGCCGCGTAGAGAGAAAGCATAGAGTCTAGTTCACTGTTGGAACCTGTTATTACCAGTTTATCCCCACTCATATTGGCGGCGTGGAGGTATTCTAGTACAACCCACTCTCCGGGCTCCTCCATGTTCTCTATAACTATCTCCACCAAAACACTATCCCCAGAGCAGGCCAGACCCGCCTATCTTCTATTTCTACTCTACTTCCCAGACTCCTCGTAGTACTCCACTACAAGCACATCCCTATCCGCGTGTCTTACAACCTCGCTGCTCACACTCCCCATGAGTTTCTCTATGAAGCTTCTGACCCCTCTTCTACCTACAACTATCAGGTCAGCGTTTAGCTCCTTCGCTTTTTCAATGATTACATAGCCTGCTCCTCCCACCTCGACAACCGTATCAGCGACCTCTGCTCCCTTCTCCGAGGCGTAGCGGGCAGCCTTCTCTAGGGTCTCCCTGGCGTTTTCCTCCATAACCTTTAAGGCACCCTCAATAGTAGGGGTCATCAGGCCCACATAGTCCTGTATAGGAGGCACGGCGTGGACCAGGAAGAGCTTGCCGTTGAATGCCTTGGAGAGCTCTACGGCCTTGTCGAGAGCCTTGTAGGAGGCCTTGCTGCCGTCTATGCCGACTAGGATTCTCTTATACAAGGATTTCATCACCGTATATTAATGATGTGGCTTTACTTGCATATAAATTGGAGGTAAACGGGGTATTGGATGAGGAGCTTTTCAGGGAGTATGTCGGCATAGAACCCTCGATGACATATATTGATCACGCGGGTAGGGGAGGCCTAATAGCCTGGGCCGGTGTAGAGTTCATAGAACAGAAAGCCGGCAGCCATACACCCATAGAGGACTTGAACGGGGAGCTAGCCGGTATCCTCAAGGAGCTGCTAGGAGTAAGAGGCACAGCCGAGCTAAGCCTATGCTGGAACCCGGTCTCCGCCATAGAGTCGGTGATAGCCGGTAGAGGCATTGTTTACGAGTACGGTGACCCTCCCCCATTCAGGGTAGAGGCATGCAGGAATAGCGAGTGCCCGGTATTCCACAGCGTCGTAAACCCCTTCACCGGAGCCTACAAACCCTTCATAGACTGTAGAAGAGGAGGCTGCATCCTAGACCTAACCTACACTCTAGGCGTTAGGGAGATACCCCAGGTGGAAGGCGAGTTCATGGCTTACGCGTTTTTCGACAAGTGGCTAATGACGCCTGGAAAAACGGGGCTACTCCTCAGTACTCAAGGAATACACGCTCCGGACTGCCAGGAGCCTAGTCCACTTATACTACTATACGTCTACGGGGTTGTAAGATACCTTGCCGAGAAGGGTTTCGAGTGGGTGAAAGACAGGATACTCGGACTCACATACGAGTACGGGTGGCTCCTCGACAAGGCAGGCTATACGCCCTTCACCCCTCCAGAGGACGAGTATAGAGCAGGCATACTGACGTTCCCCCTCAGGATGAGCCCCGAAGAGGCCTATAGGCTTGCAGCCCGCCTGGAGGATCTCCGCGTCTACATAGGCTTCCACGGCTATAAGGCCGTCTCGCTATCCCCGAACATATACAATACAGTAAACGACATAGACGCCCTCCTGAGGCTGCTGCCCTAGCGGGGAGACTAGTACTCTTCTATCTTCACACCCTCCACGCCGAAGACCCCTATACCAGACCAAGGCGCGTCGGAGAGCAGTATCTCTCTAACACGGTTAGCCTCATCGACGCCGGCTAGTGCCACTATGGAGCCCCCCCTGCCTGCTCCTGTTAGCTTCGCTCCCAGCGCGCCGGCGGCCCTTGCCCTGTAGAGGAGCCTTTCTATACGCTCGTTAGACGTTCCTATAGAGTAGAGTAGCCCCTGGTTTATGTTCATGAGCTCTCCCAGCCTAGCGGAGTCCCCCTCATATAACGCCTTAACTGCCTCCAAGACTATCTCCTCCGCCGCCCTGTATACGTGTTCAAGTACCCCCGGGTATCTATCATAGAGGCTTAGAACATCCATGACAACGTCCCCAGTCCTCCTCTTAACACCCGTGTCCGCTATGACCATGACCGCGTCGCTTAGCCGTGTCTCTATACGCTTGTAGCCCTCTCTCCTGCTATAGAGTATAACGCCGCCCTCAACGACTATAGTGTTATCTATGCCGCTGGGCTTGCCGTGTACAACCTTCTCTGCCTCATAGCTCATCTTAACCCAGAGATCCTTGTCGTCGCTGAAGCCTAGGAGCCTCCCGTAAGACGCTGTGAAGGCGGCGGCGCTAGCGGCGCTGGATCCGAGGCCGGCTGAGACGGGTATCTCCGATTCTATGGTTACCCGTGCAGGCTCTATCCCGTCGAGCCTCATATACTCCTCGAGTATCCTCACGAACGGGCTGAAGACGCCTGGGTGTCCTGTCTTGACTTTGAGCACTCCTTTATCCAGGTATACACGGGCCTGTGCCCCCAGGTTCCTGCTTTCAATTATTAGGGGCCACTCCCTCTTCTCCACCGAAGTAACATAGGCTCTGAGGCCTATACTGCCTGCTATAGCATGGTTCCCCCTTACAACGAAGTGCTCCCCGTAGAGTATGATTTTGCCGGGGGCACTCGCTTTTACTCTGACGGTCACAGCGTCTCCACTCCCCGCTATTATCCTAAGGGTTCCCGCTGTCTAACTACTATACCTAGCCTAGGCCGCATATATCACTGTATTGCTCTACTATCCTGAAGCCGCTGCTGGTCCCTACCCTCGAGGCCCCGCTCGCTATGGCGGATGCCAGGTCGTGGAAGCTCCTTATGCCCCCGGCGGCCTTTACTTTGAGCTTATAGTTCCTCGCCACACTGTAGAGCCTGTGAACACTGTAAGGATCCCCGCCCTTTGATATGACGCCTGTACTGGTTTTCACCCATCTGAAACCCGCCCGTGCAGCCTTGTCGACCAAGACCTCGAGCTCCCTGCCATCGAGCAGAGGGACTTCCACTATGAGCTTCCCAACAGACCCGGCTTCACTTATGATGTCCGCCAGAGCCCTGAGGTGGTCCTCGAGAAGCTCTGTCTCGCCGCTCCTAACAAGGTGTAGTGGGGCAACCACGTCTACCTCGCTTATATTCTCCCTCAAGAGTAGGCTCAACCCTCTCACACACTCGTCCCGACCATAGAACGGGTATGGGAAGCAGTAGACTGTGCATATCCTCCCATACCTCCCTAGCCCCCTGGATGCGAGTATGCCTGCATGGTGGGGCGGGATCATGGCACAGTAGAATCCCTCCTCGAAGCTCTTCAGGACGAAGTCCTCCGCCTCGTCTATTGTCAGCGTGGGGGACAGGTTGGTGTTGTCTATAAGCGATACAAGCTCCTCCCGGCTTTCCACTACGTTGCAAGGAGAACATTTGCCCATAATATCGCACCTAAGCAAGGATTCCTTACTAGAGGCTAATTATTATAATATAGCCTCTAGAGGCGCTAGATGCTCTCCTCCGGGGCTCCACCAGTTATCATGCTGGCAACAAGCGTCGCCACTAGAGCAGTGAACATGACGCCCGCGGCGAGCTCCGCTGAGAGGACGCCCGTCTTGAGGCCGCTGTAGGCTATAATAGTGGACACCGTTAGCCTCGCCCCGAAGACGTTTGAGAGCCTCAGATCCCTAAGCCCGGAAGCCATTCTCAGCGCTGCATGGGTTGCGAGCACCTTAGCTGGGTAGCTTGAGGCGAATAGTATGAGCGCGACCAGCCATATGTTAGATACCTCGGCACTTGATATCAATAGTCCCGCGTTGGTGAAGAATATGGGTGCGAGGAAACCGAAGGTCAGAGTGGACGTCTTACCGGCTATGGCATCCCTGTCGGGGCTCGTTGAGAATGCTACACCGAGGAGGAAGGAGAATAATATACCGTGTATACCGGCTACCTCGCTGAAGAGTGTTATCACTAGTAGCAGGGCCAGTATGAGCCTGGTCTCCGCCTCGAAGCCTATACGTGGAAGCCGCCTAATGTATCTGGCAGTAGCCCAGGGGATCACGATGAGTGAGACCACGTATATCGCCAGTATCTTCGAGGGCTTGAATACCACTGCTGTATAGGCTATTATGCTGATTATATCAGCCGCCATCGCACTGGCCAGTATGAGCTGGCCCCTCCTCAGGGCTATTATCCCGGTCTTACGTATGATCATATAAACAACGGCTACACTAGTGGTTGACACGCCTACAGCCGCGAGAAGGCTATCGGTCACCCCGTATCCTAGGATGCTCAGCAAGAGATACGTGGACGCCATGGGGGCGAAGAAGCTTGTAGATCCTACTATCAAGCTCTTCGCGAGGACGCTCCTCAGGAGGTTCACGTCGACCTCGAGTCCGGCCATGAACATGAGTATGACACCGCCTATCAGGGCAAGCGTGTCCAGTATATCACCCGTGGATATCCCCATGACGCCTATAATGTAGCCTAGGAGTATCTCGAACATGGCCGGGGTAACTCCAAGTGACTCGGCCAAAAGCACAGACGCGAGGACCACTCCTGAGACCGCGGTGAGGGTTGCCAGTATATCCGTGTCGCTCTCTCCCATGTGGCGGCCTACGTAGAAGGCTTTTATTCCTATGATCAGGAGTGCTGAGATAGCTATCCCCGTTAATCCCAGTATTATCCTTATCCTCTTGTATGCTTTTATCCGTTGTGATAAGGCTCAGCACCCTTGAATATGCCGTGGCTCCTTGTTTAATTTGGGGCTGGGGGGTTTATTAGGCATACCACAATACTAATGTTACCTATATATAGGAAGGACTGGTTCACCACATATAAACGGGCTGCCAGTGGTGCATGAAGCTATGGACTACGACATAACCGCCGAGGGCCTGGAGAAGACCTACTATACAGGCTCCTTCATGAAGAGACGTGCTGCAGTGAAGGCATTGAACGGGCTCTCATTCAGGGTGAGGAGAGGCGAGGTATACGGGCTCCTAGGCCCAAACGGCGCCGGTAAAACCACGACGGTAAAGATAGTATCCACGCTCATGACACCCGATAAGGGATATGCAAGCGTGCTGGGACATGATGTGGTGAGGGAGTATAGGGAGGTCCGTAGGGTTATAGGAGTGATGCTCAGCGTGGAGAGAGGCTTCTTCTGGAAGCTCACCGGCGAGGAGAACCTCAGGTACTTCGGCATGCTCTACGGCCTAGGGGGGAGAGAACTCGAGGAGAGGATAAAATGGGCCCTAGACATGGTGGGCCTCACAGAGCTGGGTGGAGACAAGAAGTTCTTCGAGGACATGAGCCTCGGCATGAGAGCCAGGCTAGGGCTCGCCAGGGTACTAATAAAGGATCCTAGGGTCATGATACTGGACGAGCCCACCCTAGGACTAGACCCTCACAGCGCCAGGCATATAAGGAGCCTGCTCCGCGAGGAGGCTAGGAAAGGTAAGACTATCCTAGTCACCACTCATAACATGTTCGAGGCGGAGATAATGTGTGATAGGGTGGGGATTATAAGGGATGGCAGAATAATAGCCGAAGGCACTCCCCAGGAGTTAAAGGTGATGGTCAGCAGCAAGACACCCATATCCATCACAGCCCGCTCGGGAGATCCTGTATCAGTCGAGAAGCTGGTAACACGCCTCAGGGAGTCAGGTATAGTTGAGGCGGTAGACTACGAGAGAACTGCAGCCGGCACGTGGAGGCTCAAGCTACTAGTGCCGGCGGGCATGGAGGATGAGGCCTTCACGCTTATCTATACAGTGTCAAAGGACAACGGGGTCCGGGTGGTCGAGTCAAAGGTCAGGGAGACCACTCTAGAAGACGTCTTCATAGCCCTCACCTCCGCCGGGGAGAGTGGTGCAGAGGCTTGAGTAGCCTGTGGAGAATGGCCGCTGCAGAACTGAGGCTACAGTACTACTGGCTGAAGAATAACAAGGTGATGCTGGCGATGAGCCTCGTCTGGCCCTATCTTATGGTGTTCATAATGCTATCCTTCGGAACGGCTTTCGGCAGTATAGAAGAGTTCAAGGAGAAGATGGGGATAGCTAGCCCGATACTATACCTGTTCGCGGGGAGCGCCGTGGCGACAGCCAGTATAGGTGTCATAGACAACGCTGCAGGAGTAGCCACATGGCACAGGTGGCTGGGCACCCTCCCCTACGTCATGCTGGTGCCGAGGAGGTTCACCGTATACCTCTCCACGTCCAGCCTGGTGAGCAGCCTGGTCCAGGTATCCTTTAACCTCCTCTCCATAGCCCCGGCGGTCGTTTTACTGGAGGGCCCCGGCTCGGCTCTGAGGCTCCTCCTGATACTGGCATTCATGGTTCTAGGCACGCTGCCCCTTATAGGGATAGCCCTACTAGGCGGCATAGCCAGCCTCCTCGCGGGCGAGGAGAGTGACGTGATAAACTTCCTGAGCCCCCTGCTACTACTCCTCTCAGGAGTATTCTACCCCATCACAATGCTGCCAAAGACCCTTGAGGCGCTCTCGTCATACATACCGACGCGCTACGTCGTCGACGCGGCAAAGCTCGCGGCCACATACCACACGCCGCCGGGGGCCCTGGTCTTCACCATAATATACGTTCTAGCCGCGTTAGCGCTCGCCTACAACACGCTCGCATCACTGGGAGCCCTCGGCGTGGAGGGGGAGTTGAGGAGGCGTGGAGTCCACTAGGCTCATAAGGGAAGCCAGAGCCATGCTATGGCTGCACCTGAAGAGGGCCGTCAGGTACAAGTATGGCCTGGTCAACTGGGGTGTTATAGAGTTCCTCTACATGGCCATATACATGCTCGGAGCCCTCGCCTTCAGCTCTAGGAGCGAGTGGCCCCAGGTAAGCCAGTACGTCTTCTGGGGCATACTAGCCTGGAGCCTAGTCTCCACGCCCACGTGGACAATAGGAAACTGGACCCGCTTCTACGTCAACATGGGGCTCTGGGAGCAGCACGAGCTAGCCCAGGCCAGCCACTCCCTCTTCCTGGGACTCAGGATAATACCAGCATTGATAACAGGCGTCATAGGGAGCCTGTCGGCGTACCTATTCATAATAGCCACGGTAGGAGTGAACCTAGCCGTCAAAGGCTCAGCCATACTGCTCGCCGCCATGCTCCTCCTACTAGTGGTTCAGGCAGCAACATACGGCCTCCTCCTAAGCTACTTGTCCCTGCTCACCAGCACGCCAGGCCCCATGTTGGACGTGTTCAACCTACTACTCTTCATAGTGGGAGGCATAGGTGTGCCCGTCGCATCTCTACCCCGGGAGGCGAGGTATATAGCACTCGTTACACCCTATAGCCACGCAGCGGAGCTCATAAGATGGACAGCCATGGGGACACCGCCATACCTCGGGGTGGCCGGGGAGCTCCTAGCCGGGCTCGCCACCACGGCGGGACTCATGGCTACCGCATACCTTGTCAGGGTCAAGGCCTATAAGACTGCAAGGGCAAACGGGGTCAAGGGTATAGGTAGGATGTGAAGAGGAGGATACTCTATCTTATCCTCTCAGGTCTATCACCCTCTTAGCCTTGCCCCCCTCAACCCTCTCAAGTGTGCCCGGCTCCAAAACCTCGACAACCGGGTTCATCAGCACAATGTTGCGCAGCACGCTCCTTATCCTCCCCTCAAGTATCCTATATAGCCTCCTATCAACCCCTGGCTCCGCCTCAACCTCTATCCTCATCTTGTCAAGCCCTCCCTCACGGTATACTATGATCCTATAATTGGGAGTGACACCCTCCACAGAGAGGAGGCCCGACTCTATACTGCTGGGGAAGACGTTGACCCCGTTGACTATTATCATGTCATCAGCCCTCCCCTGGATCCTGTCTATCCTCTGCATAGTGCGGCCGCAGTCACAGCTGCGCGAGTCTATGATTCTTGTTATATCGTTCGTCCAGTACCTGAGCAGGGGCAGGGCTTCATGGGTTAGTGGAGTAACCACCAGGACACCCTTCTCCTCGGGCCCGAGGGGCTCTCCCGTCTTAGGGTCGACGACCTCTACTAGGAAGTGGTCCTCCCAGACGTGTATCCCCTCGTGGACATGGCACTCTCCCCCCGTCCCGGGGCCGTATAGCTCGCTCATGCCGTAGACGTCGAAGGCCTCTATGCCCCAGGCCGCCTCTATCTTCCTCCGCATCTCCTCAGTCCACATCTCCGCTCCGAGAAGCGCGGTCTCAACCCTGGTCTCCTCCCTTAGGTCTACCCCCATCTCCCCCGCGACTTCGGCCATTCTAATCATATAGTTGGGAACCGCGGCTACCGAGGTGGCGCCTAGGTCTCTTATCATCTCAATGTTCCTCCTAGTGAACCCGGTGCCCGCGGGCACCGCTGTGGCCCCCAGCCTCAGTGCTCCATAGTGGAAGCCTAGGCCCCCTGTGAACCAGTGGTACCCCAGCGCTACGTAGACTATGTCGCCGCTCCCTATGCCTGCCATGTTCATCGTCCGGGCCATGAGCGTGCTCCAATTGTCTAGGTCCCCCCTCGTATAACCCACGACCGTGGGCTTCCCTGTTGTCCCGCTGCTGGCGTGTAGCTCCACTATCTCAGACATGGGGACAGCGAACATGCCGTACGGGTAGCTCCTCCTCAGGTCGGGCTTGTATGTGAAGGGTATCTTTGAAACATCCTCCAGTGACTTTATATCATCCGGCGTGAGCCCGGCCTTCCTCATCTTCTCCCTGTATACTCTAACGTTTTCATACGCGTGCCTCACAGTCCACTTGAGCCTTTCAAGCTTCACCCTGTCAATCGTCTCCCTGTCAGCGGATTCTATAGGGTCGAGGGGCCTCCTCCTCTCCGTCTTGTGCAGTCTTGCGATGGTCAAGGAGTCTTCTCCCTCTTCCCGGATGATAAGACTATGAGAGAAGCTATTGTAGCGGCTATTGTAAAGCTCAGATTATGCAGTGGGACACTGAAGCCTAGCAGCCCCGCTATACCGTATACTAACACTATACCTGTACCGGCCAGGCTTCCGGCTACTATCCTGGCGGGGCTCCCCCTCCCGGTTGTTATTGCTATAACGCTCGGTATGAATGCAACCCCTGTAATGCTCCATCCCAGCTTGAAGACGTGGGTGAGGCTGCCTGCCAGGTTTTGGGGCGCGGAGAATATTAGCGCCACGAGGCCGAGGACTGCAGCCATCATCAACCCGCTGAACGCTCTCACGCTCCTAGTGTCCCTCCTGCCGAGTATATCGTATGCCAGAGCACTGCCTACCGTCAACCCTATACTGTCCATCGTGCTCATGGACGCCGCTATTATCGCTGCAGCAATTATGGAGGAGCCCACAGCCCCTAGCAGGTGCTGGGCCATGAGAGGCACCACTTTAGGCGGCGGAGTTCCGGGGGGTAGGACTGATCTGGCTATTATGCCTGTTATGTATGAGCCGAAGGTGACTATCGAGGCGAATACTAGTGCCACGAGCCCGGCTTTACCCACAGTCTCCTCGTCCCTGACAGTGTAGAACCTGTTGAGGAGCTGTGGTAGACCCCATACAGCGACACTAGTAAGGACAGCTATATCGAGTAGGAGGTCCAGTCCCGGGAAGCTCTTACTAACCCTTGTAAACAGTGAGGTATCCATTCCCGAGCCGCCGTGTCCTATGGCCGCGGTTAAGAGTAGGGCTACACCGAGCGCCATAACTATGCCTTGGAGCGCGTCGGTCCACACTATGCCGTACATGCCGCTCATAACCACGTAGGCTCCTATTATAGCCACAACCAGCAGGGCTGAAGACTCGAGTCCCATGTGCATCACGGACGAGACCATGACGGCGGCCCCGGAGGCTACTGTGGCAGCGTATATCGTCAGCCCGACTGCAGCCATAGCCGCCAGGTAAAGCCTCATCCCCCTGCCGCCGCCTAGCCTTGCAGCGAGCTCTGGTATGGTGAGAGACCCTGACTCGGCTCCTATTACCGCTATCTTCTTCCCGATGAAGTTGAATGTGAAGTAGACGCCTAGTATGACGTTCAGTACGGGTATCACTAGGCTCCACGCGCCCCAGAGGTAGCCCCACATGCCGCCGACGACTATAACGACGCTGGAGAAGTATGTGGCGCCGAACGTGAAGGCGAGGAGCCATTTGCCCATGGAACGGTTGGCTACTAGGAAGCCCTCTATGCTGTCCGCCTTAGACTTGAATAGTACTCCGAGGCCCAGGCTCGCGAGGAGGTATCCTGCCACGAGGCTTTCTCCTGTAAATACAGACCACCTCATCCCACTTTTGTGGGAAGAAGAAACCGGTAAACTATAATATAAACCTTTCTACCCTCCCATACCCTAAGACACGGTTATTTATCACGTACAAACCCAAGAGGCTACATGGATACCATTATTAAACAAACACACCCAACGAGGTAAAACAGTGCCCACAACAATGAAGCAGCCACAGGCGACGATAAATGGGGGAAAACACTCCAGGAAAGATAAGGATAGTATACGCGTCCACAGTAAACTTCGCCGCACTCCTCTACAGGCTAATAGCAGCACTAGTATTCACAATAGCCGTAGCAAGGAAGCTCAGCGTAACAGACTTCGCCGCATACGGCGTCATACTAAGCCTATCCTACTTCCTCTCATCCATACCAACGCTATGGATCTACTGGAGCGCTCGGTGGAGCCTATGGGGCCGCAGAGAAGCGGGGGGCACAGGATTATGGCTCACCCTCGCCACTACAGCCCTCCTCACACCGCTCTACATAGGAGCCTCATGGCTGGTCTCTGAGGCCAGCGGGCTCAGTATGAGTAAGCTTTTACTGGGCATAACCATAATGTACCTAGACTCCCTCAACAGGTACATACTAGGATTCCTCAACACCGCAAAACCCGAGTCTACGGGGGCGGCGCGCTTCATCTACGAGACGACCCGTATACTCCTAGGCTACATGCTCATAGTGGAAATGAAGCAGGCTTTAAGGGGAGCCATAGCCGTATACGACGCCGCGTACATTATATCAATAGCCTACGGTGTATACATCCTAGCAAGACTGGGGCTCTTCACCCTAGCATTCAATACTGGAATTGCCAAGGAGCTACTCAGGGGGGCGAGAGTCACTGTCTTCGGCACACTATCAGGTATGCTCCGCTACTTCACCCGCTCATACATAAGCATAGTAACAGGCAGCGATCTCGCAGTTGCATACTACAATCTCGGCGTGTCGACGGAGGGCCCCATAGTAAACGCGTCCGGCGCATCCACATCGGCCCTCTACGCGAGCCTGCTCCGCGAGTCTAGCGGTAACAGCATAACACTATCAATAAGGGTCTTCCTCTTCTTCACAGGCTTCCTAGCCTCGGTATACATATTCCTAGCCAAGCCTATAGCCTCCCTCTTCAACCCCGCATACCTTGATGCATGGCCCCTAATCATAACACTGGCGGTCTACGGTATTACAGCCGGGCTGGCCGGGGTTTACTCGTCGTCACTAATGGGGCTCGACAGGGAGGACAAGGAGTCCTTCAAGGCGAGCTGGGGAAGCCTCTCCAGCTGGGTGTTCAGACTCAACTTCAAGCTACTACTGGCAACCTATGCAATATCAACCCCCCTCCTATACCTATACCGCTCCAACCCCCTGGCTGCAGCCGAGTCATTCGCATTATCCCTCCTTGCAACCAGTATAGCCAGGCTAGCCCTGACTTATAGGGCTGCATCAAGGATGCTGCCCCACGAGCTGCCGTGGAGGGAGCTGGCCGGCCTCCTGGTAGGCTCCATACTATCGGGGTTCTACTACAAATTATCCGGGGCTACCGGCATAGTTGTCTCCAGCTTCTGGAAGCAGGCGCCTCTACTCCTTATCCACATAGGGGTTGGAGCAGCCTTGTTCTACACTGTATTCCTCGTATTATCGCCTTGGTCGAGGCTCCTAATCCGAGCTGTGTTATCTAGGCTCGGCCTCCGGGGGCATCTTGACGACCTCCCGGATCATCGTTGATAAGGCGAGGAGTAGCACGTAGAGCGCCGCTGAGAGCATGAAGAGGTACCTGAACGCCGTCTCGGTTGGTATTTTGAGTGATATCATTCCCCGCGGTGTTGGTATGTGTATAAGTGTGTAGTACATAGTCATTAGGGTGCCCGCGACCGCTGGTCCCCAGGAGGCTCCCAGGTTCCTGAAGAGGCTGTTGAGGCCTGTCGCTATTCCCATGTGGCGTTTGCCCACGCTGAATATGAGCACGTTTATAAGGGACACGTTTAATACTGCTATGCTGCTGCTCACGAGTACCACTAGGGATATGAGCCTCGGTATACCCATGCCTACAGGGTCTGTAGACAGTAGGAGGAGCCCGGCCGTTGCGAGGACCGCTCCCAGCGCTACGAGGGGTTTGGCCCCGATCCTTGTCATGTACCTGCCTGCTAGGGGTGCTGCTATGAGTGCTCCTATAGCGTTAGGGGTCACCAGGAGGCCCGAGTCTAGTATGTTCTTGCCGTATCCGTAGGGGGGAGGCATCTGGAGCACATATATTATGGCCTGGTTCATCATCTGTATAGCGAAGCCTGCAAGGAATATTCCAATGTTCGCTATAAGCACATTGCCCTCCGCCAGCAAGTGTATGGGGACAACAGGGTTCGCGGCCCTCCGCTCGTATACTATGAAGACGGCGAGGCTGGCGAGGGACGTGGCGAGGAGGACCAGGGTCTGAGGGTTGCTCCACCCTATATGAGGCGCCCTAGTCACGCCTACGAGTGCTGTTGAGGCGAATACTACCAGTAGAAGGATCCCCACCCAGTCCATCTTGCCCGGCGTTATGTAGCGGCTCTCCCTTATAACCCTCCACGTGAGGAAGAGTATGAGGAGGACGAACGGTATTACTGTATGATAAGTCCACTCCCACCCGTAGTTCTCAGCTATATAGCTGCCCACGGGGAGTGCTACCGCCATGCCTATGCCGAACATCGCGCTTATCATGCCCTGGACCTGGGGCACCATCCGGGGCGGGAACTCCTCCCTGACAATTGTGAAGCCCAGGGGGAATATCGCCATGCCTATACCCTGCAGCCCCCTGGCCAGCAGGAGGAGGGGGAAGCTCGGGGCGAAGCCTGTGAAGGTTACTCCCACAGCGTATACCGTGAGGGCTATGAGGAAGAGCCTCCTCTTGCCGTACATGTCGCCGAGCTTGCCTAGTACGGCGACGCTTATAGAGCCTGTTAGCAGGTATATTGAGAGCACCCAGCTCACATCGCTCGGCGTGACGTGGAACTGCTTCTGTATCGTCGGGAGTGATGGTATGAGGACTGCTTCAGTGTACATCACGAGGAGCGGTAGTGTTATGAGTATGGCCGCCGCCTTCCTCGCGTATGACAGGTCGTATACTTCCCCGTCGTCGCCGTGGATCAACCGGTGCACCCATGGAGCCCGTTGATATGACTGTTTCATATATAAAACTTACAGATATACAGGCCTCTCCTTGTATAAAGCCTAAAATAACCCAACACGCATCACATGAAACCCGTGGAGCCAGAGCCCGGTAATGGTGGAGGAGTTGGATCCAGCGACGACAGCATACCTATACCTCGTCAGCATAGCGCCCACACTAGAGGGGAGATACGCCGTAGTAATAGCACTCACACTAGGAGTACCATCACCATACGCCCTGGCAATAGCCGTGGCCGGAGTGTTCACGACATCCCTCCTACTACCAAGCCTCCTACCCTACATAGACACCATAGCAGCCAAGCTATCCGGCTCAAGGATAAACACGGTATCCCGCCTAGCCCGGGCATACCTGTCATACGCCCAGAGAGCAAGACGCAGGGCCCACCCCTACATCGAGAAGTACGGTGTCCCCGGGCTCATAGTATTCGTAGCCATACCACTACCCGCGACGGGAATATGGACCGGGTCCCTCGCAGCATACCTCCTGGGCATGAACCCGCATAAGACCAGGATAGCACTAGTAACGGGGGGCCTCTTATCCATAGCCATAACATACACGCTCACATCAACAGCAGGCGGAATAATATCCCGCATATAAGGAAGATGGGTCATGGAGCGGAAACAGTCGAGGCAGAGGGGCCACCATATATAAACAGCGCACCATTAAAAACTAGAGCCAATAATGGAGCGTGCCCCCACATGCAGGTAGCCCGCTTCTACGGGGACAGGGGTATAACCCTCTCCAAGGGATACATGCAGTACGTATGGGACACGGAGGGGCGGAGGTACATAGACGCCCACACGGGACACGGGGTAGCATTCCTAGGCCACTCCAACCCCCGCATCATGGAGCGTGTGAAAGAAACACTCACACACGCAGCATTCAACGGCCTCTCATTCAAGACGAGCCTCGAGGAAGAAGCGCTCGAGGGCCTATCCAAGATAGCCCCATCCCACCTAGACACAGTCATATTCCAGAACACCGGGTCAGAAGCCGTGGAAGCCGCCCTCAAGCTCGCATGGGCACACACGGGTAAAACCAGGATAGTAGCCTTCAAGAACAGCTTCCACGGACGTACCCTGGGAGCACTAAGCGTCACCTGGAACCCCAGGTACAGGAGGGGCTTCCCCGTCCTAGCGGAGACGGTCTTCGCCCCCTACAACGCGGGGGCAGAGGAGCTCTCCAAGCACATAACACGCGGGACAGCCGCGGTCATAGTGGAGCCAGTCCAGGGGGAGGGAGGCGTAGTGCCCGGCGAGCCCTCCTTCCTAAAGACAGTGGAGAAGCTGGCCAGGGAGTCCGGTGCACTCCTCATAGTAGACGAGGTCCAGACAGGCTACGGGAGAACCGGGAGAACCTGGTCCCATATGAAGGCGGGAATAGAGCCCGACATACTCTTAGCAGGAAAAGCCGTGGGCGGAGGAGTCCCCGTGAGCCTGGTTATGACGAGGAGCGACATAGCCGTGTCCCTCAAGGGCGGGAGACACGGGTCCACCCACGCCGGGAACCCCCTAGCCCTGGCCGCGGCTGCGGCCAGCAGCAGGCTGCTCTTAGAGGACGATGTAGCGTCAAAAGCGGCCGAGAAGGGAGCGCTGCTAAAGAGCCTCCTCGCCCGCCTAGCCGGGCACGCCGCGGTGCGGAGCATTAGAGGGGAAGGCCTTATGCTCGGAGTAGAGCTCCGCTTCAAGCCGGAGCCCATACTAAAGTGCCTCCAAGCCAGAGGAGTCCTCGCGCTCAAGGCGGGCCTCACAGTTGTAAGGCTCCTCCCCCCATACATGATAACACGGGAGGACATACAGCAAATATCCACGTCCCTAGGAGAGTGCATAGGCCTTGAGCACAGTGGGTAACCTCCTCTACAGGCTCCTCCTGAAATACAGCCCCACAGGACGCGAGGAGGAGGCGGTGGAGGAGCTCTCTAGGTGGGCCTCGGAGAAGGGCCTCCAGACATGGATAGACGGAATAGGCAACGTCTACATATCGCCCCCAGGCCCCAAGAGGGCGCTGGTATTGCTGGCAGGCCATATAGACACGGTGGAGGGCTGGATAGAGCCCGGCATAGACGCGGGTAGGGTATGGGGGCGCGGGGCGGTAGACGCGAAGGGGCCCCTGGCAAGCATGGCCGCAGCGATACTGGAGTTGTCCAGAGAGAACCCCGGCTGCCCCGCCGCCGCTGTAGGCCTCGTGGGGGAGGAGGGGGATAGTAGGGGTGCATGGTTCCTGGTAAGCCAGAACGGGGTCCCGCCCTACGTTGTCATAGGCGAGCCCAGCGGCGGGGACAGGGTCGTCGTAGGGTATAGGGGAGGCTTCCACGCCGAGATAGAGTGCCGTGGAGCAGGGGGCCACTCGTCGAGCCCCGCTATAGGCGACTCCGCCCTCGACAAGGCGGTGAGACTATATATTGCACTGAAAAACGCTTACCCCGGGGAAGAACCGGGAAAGCCGAGCGCCGCGGTGACAGGCCTCGAGTCAGGGGAGGCTTGGAACGTGCTGCCGAGAAAGGCCCTGCTGAGAGTCGACGTCAGGGTGCCCCCCGGGCATTCCCTGGAATCCGTGAAGGACGAGCTGGCTAGGCTAGCCGGGGATCACGGGTGCAGCACGAGGTTCTCCCAGGGAGTCCCTCCCATCAGGGTCAAGACAGGGGACCCCGTGCCCCGCAGCCTGGTGAGGAGCCTGCTCCAGCAGGGCGTGAGGCCCAGGCCTGTGGTGAAGATGGGTACGAGTGACATGAACATACTGGGCCCCCGCTCGGAGAGCATAGCGGCCTACGGGCCCGGGGATCCTAGGATGGCCCACACAGGCTATGAGGAGGTTAGCATAAGGGAGCTGGAGCTAGCGGTTAAGGTATACAGTGGAGCCGTACGCTACCTCTGCAGGAGCACCGGCAAGGCCTCCGCCGCCGAGCTCCCCTCCTAGCCCGGCGAGGTACTCCACGACAAGGCCCGGTATATCGACTCCTGTAACCCTGACCGTGTTCTTGAACTCGGGCACACCGTTCACCTCGAGCACAAGGTAGCCCCTCTCCCTATCCTCCACCACGTCGACGCCGCCGAACTCGACGCCTACAGCCCTGCAGGCCCTAAGCGTGAGGTCCTCTAGCTCTTGGTCAGGCCTGACCGCCTCCGCCCTCCCCCCGCGCGCGGTGTTCGTTATCCACTTGCTGCTAACCCGGTATATCGCCGCCGGCACGGTGTCGCCTATGCAGAAGGACCTTATATCCCTGCCCGGCTTCTCCACGTACTCCTGCAGGTAGTGTATCCTCCCAGCGGGCCCCGTGTACTGGGAGTACTCGAGTATACTCCTCAACGCCTCCGCGTCCCGGGCCAAGGCGACCATGCGGCCCCAGCTGCCTTGCACCGGCTTGACCACGACGGGGTAGCCGAGCTCCTCCGCGGCGTCGAGCGCGGACTCGGGGGAGAATGCTACCACAGTCTCCGGCATCGGCACCCCGGCCCTAGAGAGGGCCGCGTGGCTCCATACCTTGTCTAGGCTCACGTAGAGGCTCCAGGCGCTGTTGACGCTCCTCACACCGGAGGACTCCAGCGCCGCCGCCGAGGCGAGCGCCTTGCTGTGGGATACCGCCCTGACTAGGGCCACGTCGAACCCGCTGCTCCCGCCCAGCCTTATGCTAGCCGAGCCCAGGTGTAGGGGCTCCACGTCTACACCCATCTCCCGGGCCCTGGAGAGTAGGGCTTTCTCCTCCCACCTGGCGACATCGTATACAATGGCTATCCTAGGCTTCAAAACCTACTCTCCCCAGTCCTCCCCCACTTCCTCGAAGAGCTTGAGCTTTATCTCCCCGTTCTCCCTTACGACCTCGAGCACGGCACCGCAGTCGTGCTCTATTATCTCCCCGGGCAACGCGTCGTCCGGGACTTCCACCTCCTCGCCGCAGACGGGGCACTTGACTTTGACCACTCCGCTCCCACCTCTGTCAAGCGAGTCCTTAACCGGTACACTATATATAAGCATTACACGCGTGAAGAGACGGATTCCGCACCATATAATCTCTGATACACTAGGATCACGTACATATACGAGTACATGCTTTATAAGCCCCCACCATAAACCCATCCCAATAAAACAAGACACGCAGCGGTGCATGAAGCTTGATCAAAGCCGCCGTACTGGGAGCCTCAGGATACACCGGGGGAGAACTCCTCCGAATACTCTACACCCACCCCGAAGCCCGGGTCGTATACGCGTCTAGCAGGGAGTACAAGGGGAAACCCATACACTACGCCCACCCAGCCCTCCACGGGCTCTACAGCAACCTGAGATTCGAGCAGCTAAGCCTAGACAAGGCCTCCAAGGCAGACGTGGTCTTCAACGCCCTCCCACACGGTGTCGCGGCGGAGCTCACGGGAGAGCTCCACGACATGGGGTTGCTGGTAGTGGATCTCAGCGCCGACTACAGGCTCAGGGATCCAGGCGAGTACACCAGGTGGTACGGGCTAGAGCACCCCAGACAGGACCTCCTAGAGAAGGCCGTATACGGTCTACCGGAGCTGCACAGGGAGGAGATAAGGAACGCGAGGCTAATAGCCTCGCCTGGATGCAACGCCACCGCGGCAATACTAGCATCAGCCCCCCTGGCGTCCGCCGGCCTCCTGGGAGACACTGTTGTGGCGGACGTGAAGACGGGGAGCAGCGAGGGAGGCTCAAAGCCCAGCCGCGGAAGCCACCACCCCGAGAGGGAGGGCTCCATCAGGCCCTACAAGCCGGGCGGCCACAGGCACCAGGCCGAGGTCTCCCAGGAGCTCACGAGGCTCGCGGGGAGGAGGATAAAGGCATCCCTGGTCCCCCACGTTGTCCCCGCCGTCAGAGGGGTCCTGGCCTCGGTGCACGCTATAATAGATGGTGTGGGAGAGGATGAGCTCCTCAAGGCCTACACCCTCTTCTACAAGGATGAACCCTTCATAAGGATATCCAGGTTCACCCCCCTGAAGTACCCTGACGCCAAGAACGTTGTGGGGAGCAACTACGCCGACGTCGGCTACGCCGTAGACCCTGAGACGGGGAGGGTGACGGGCTTCGCCGCCATAGACAACCTCCTCAAGGGAGCAGCGGGCCAGGCGGTGCAGAATATGAACATAGCCCTAGGCCTGCCCGAGACTATGGGGCTCGAGACTCCTCCGCTAAGGCCCTGAGAGACGTTTAGGAGAGGGTGTGGTTCCATGGTTATAGTGGTCAAGGCGGGGGGACGAGTCCTAGCCGGGAACCTCGACGGGCTGCTCGACGATATAGCCAGGCTCGCCCGGGGCGGCGGGAAGCTGGTGTTCGTCCACGGGGGAGGGGACATGGTGTCGGAGTACACTAGGAGGATGGGGCTCGAGCCCAGGATACTGGTGCACCCCAGCGGGCTGAGGAGCAGGTACACCGGGCCCGAGGAGCTCGAGGTCTACATCATGGTCATGGCGGGCCTCCTCAACAAGAGGATAACCGCGGGCCTCATAGCCAGGGGGGTCCAGGCACTGGGTGTGAGCGGCGTCGACCTGGGCCTCCTAAGGGCGGAGCGTAAGAAGAGGATAATAATAGTCAACGAGCGGGGGAGAAAGCAGGCAATACCAGGCGGGTACACCGGGAGGATCACAGGTGTAGACGGTAGAGCACTCGGCAGGCTCCTCCGGGAAGCCAGCGTGGTAACACTCTCCCCACTAGCACTCGGCATGGAAGGCGAGCTCCTCAACGTAGACGGTGACCAGGCAGCCTCCAAGACCGCCGCGGCCCTGAAGGCTTCGAGCCTCGTGCTCCTCAGCGACGTCCCCGGAGTAATCCTCGACGACCGCGTACTGGATAGGATACCCTCGGCGGAGGAGGCGCGCAGGATAGCAGGGCTCGTGGGGAAGGGGATGAACAGGAAGCTCCTAATGGCGGCGGAGGCCCTCGAGAACGGCGTCGGCAGAGTAGTCATAGCCAACGGCCTAGCGGAGAACCCTGTGGAGTCCGCCCTTCAGGGAGGTGGGACGCTGGTTGAAGAAGAGCCTCGACAGTAAGGACTACAAGCTAATAGACCTGCTACGCCGGGACGCCCGGATGCCCTACAGCAGGATAGCAGGCATCCTAGGCCTAAGCGAGTCAGCTGTAAGGAAGAGGATACGCCGCCTCCAGGACACGGGGGTAATACTACGCTTCACAATAGACTACAAGATACCCGGCGAAAGCATAGCACTAATATTCGTCAAAACAAGCCCTCCAACACCAGTACCCGAGATAGCGGAGAAGATACTCGCCCTCGACCTAGTAGACAGGGTATACGAGGTCACAGGAGAATATGATATAATAGCGGTAGTGAAGGCAGGAAACATAGACGACATAAACAAGACGATAGACTACATACGCAGCCTAAAAGGAGTCACCGGCACACAGACAACAATAGCACTAAGAATACACACACCACAACCACAATACTAGTGATGTATCATATTATTCTGCGTTGTTTACTCCCCAGGCTCTAGAGGTTTAATCCTACATGATGCCCCGGGGGGGGGTTTATGGCTAGTGGTCTATTAGTGTTAACTGGGGAGTAAAAAAATAACCGTTGACATAACCCATTAGATAAACGAGGACATGGGTAAAAAACGCATAGAGGAAAAACAGAGAAGATCCACAA
>CAYVIZ010000021.1:0-21411 GCA_964451715.1 uncultured Desulfurococcales archaeon
GTAGGATGATTAACCGGTTCAATATCACTGAGAGTAAAACTGATTCAATGGTTTCAAGTTAGTTGAAATGTAAAAATGCATCAGCTAGGTGTAATTCATGCCCCCTAGCTATTTACCATGGCCATCTGAGCCATCTGCCTATTCCTCTGAAGGGACCCCATCCCCAGAAACGGCCGGGCCACCATGAGGTATACTGTTCGACGTAAAGCCATCCCACTGGTCTTCCCTGGTATAGGAGGTCTGCTATGACTCCCCATCTGCAGGGCCTGATCCATCCTATTGTGAGTGCAGAGATGTCAGCATCCTCCCATAGCTCCCCTATTATTCTACCGTTTGAGAGTAGCGGTATCCTTACTGCTCCGGGATACGTGTATGGCTGGCCCTTTGTTGCCGTTGAGAGTATCTGGCGGGCCTTCTCAGTGTACTGCGTCGTGTCCAGCGGCGGTGGAACATACCATGCTGGGCCCCATGGCGCGTTCCATCCTCCTCTACCGTATCCGGGGCCTCCCCACGGGCCTCTGCCTCGTCCCCACCCCTTCCATGGTGCAGGCATTCTAGTTCACCAAGACTATAATATTACAATAGTCTTTATAAGTTTTACTGTAATAATATAATTATCGGGGTAACCCTAGACAATACTGATAGGTGCACGGGATTGTGGAGAGGCAGGGGAAGAAGATGGCGGGGCAGGGGATCGCCGCCCTGGACCTATACTCCTATACCGCCCACAGTGGAGGCACTGATTGCGAAGGTTACGATGGCGTCCATAGAGCCTCGTCGAAGCATAGTAGAGGCTCTAGCAAAACAGGGTAAACTATCCACAAACGAATTAATGAATATGCTTGAAGGGAAAGGACTTACAATACCGCGTACAACACTCTACTACCATCTCTCAGAGCTCGAGGCGGCGGGTTTAATCAAGCACGCCGGGTACAGGGAGTCGGGAGGCGGTGCACCTGAGAAGCTCTGGGAGCTCAGGACGCGTAGAATATGCGTTGACATTATAAGTGGATCACTATCAGAGGAGGCCTAGTATCCTGCCCAGCTCCGCGAAGAATACACCCGCCTTACTATGCACCACCAGGTCGGCAGAGTCGTCGAGATGAGTGGGTTCCACGTTAACTATGACCACCCTACCACCGTAGTTCTTAGTCAGAACAGGTAGATACGCTGCAGGATAAACCTTAAGACTAGTCCCGGCAACTATCATCAGCTCCGCATGACTGGCTTCCTGGAAGGCCCTCCGCAGCGCCTGCTCTGGCAGGGGCTCTCCGAACCACACAACTCCTGGCCTGAGGAGGCCGCCGCACTCTGGGCACTTGGGTGGTATCTCCTCAGGAGGCTTGTCCAGCCTTGACGTATAACCGCAGGAGACGCATTTGACACGCCATATGTTACCATGCAGCTCTATCACGTCAACGGCACCCGCCTTCTGGTGGAGGCCGTCTACGTTCTGTGTTATAATGGGCCCCAGCAAGCCTTTCTCCTGCATCCTAGCGAGAACTACATGGGCAGGGTTAGGCTTGGCCTTGCTGATCACCTGCATCCTCCACCTATACCACTCCCACACCCTCTTAGGATTGCTGTGGAAAGCCTCGGGAGTTGCAAGGTCCTCCGGCCTGTACTTCTTCCACAGCCCGTCTGTGCCCCTGAAAGTAGGTATACCGCTCTCAGCGCTTACACCAGCCCCTGTAAGGGCTACCGTGTAGCCGGACTTCCTCACCATCTCAGCGACAAGGGCAGCCTTATCCTCCAATACTCATCAGCCCTTCACTTCAAACGCTCCCAGACAGGGTTCACTGTCTGGGTGGTTAGATCCTTACTAGTATTTAATCTTCACCAGGTAATACTAACCTAGCAGGGAACCGGGGTGAGTCATCCTTGGCTTCACATATTCGAGGCATAATTGTACCAATGATAACCCCCTTCAACGAGAAGCTCGAAATAGACTTCGAGGCCCTCAAGTGGCTAGTGGAGTTCCTCGAAGACTCGGGGGTCCACGGGCTGTTTCCGGCCTCCACTACGGGAGAGTTCGTCCATCTCTCACGCGAGGAGCGTGACGCCCTCGTCGAGAGCGTCGTAGAATACCATGGGAGGAGCATGGTGCTGCCTGGTATATCCTCCAACAACACGCTTGAAGCAGTAGAGTATGGTAGGAGATACATAGACCTAGGCGTGGACGGTGTCATAGTGACTCCTCCCTACTACTTCAAGCCCCGCCTGGAGGGTGTAAAGAGGCATTTCAGCATTATAGCCGAGAAGCTCGACACCCGGGTCGTTATCTATAACATACCCAGCCTAACCGGGATAACACTGCCCGTCGGACTCGTGGCCGATCTGGCGGAGGAGTACAGTAATATTGCCGGTATGAAGATAACATACAACAACTTCACCTATCTGAGGCAGGCCATACTCTCGCTTAAACAGGTGAACAAGGACTTCAGCATACTAACCGGGATAGCGGACATGCTTCTACCCAACCTGATGGCCGGGGGAGACGGTGGCATAGTAGCTCTAGCCAACTTCGCTCCACGCCTCCTAGTAAACCTGTACACTAGCTATATAGAAGGAGAGCTGGAGAAAGCCATCCTATACTGGAGGAAGATACTCGGGCTCTCAAGGCTATACGACATAGCGGAGACGCCTGTAGTAATCAAGGAAACCCTACACAAACTCTACGGCACTGTGAAACCCTATACAAGGCCCCCGCTACTACCCCTCCCCGGCGAGGCGAGAACAAAGCTGGAGACCATACTAGGAGAAGCCGGCCTCATACCTAGCCCCGCCGGGCGATCCCTCTAATCCTGTACACCCCTATCCTCCAATTCTCAGCGTTCCACAAGTCTTCCTCAGGCTCGACTATCTCGAGGAGCTCCGCGTCTAGGCCCTCATCCTCCATGACATACTTGAAGTCTACCACCCAGTCGTTCAATCCACACGTCTCACAGAAGCTTCCCTCGAACAAAACCCTAACCACGTCCCCCTCTATGGAGACAAGCCTAGCCGTAGACTCTGGAGACCGATACCTGTTATACCTCTCTATAGCCCTCCTAACACCCTTAGCCAGCTCAAGACTGACAAGGCTCGCCACCGGCTACTCACCCCTTATAGAGGCGTTTCCAAGGGGGTGAAGATAAATCCACTGCAAATACTGGCATGGTAATATTCAGTATCTAGGCTTAACAGCTACTAGTCCCTGGGCACGTTCCACCCATTTTACCTTGTCGAAGCCCGCCTCTCTGAGCCTTGAGGCTGTTCTACCAGGTATATTGAGGCTTCTCTTCCTGCCGGGGCTTCCCGTATAGTGGAACAATACCCCGCCCGGCTTGAGTAGCCTGTAGAGCTCCCTGTAGAGGCTGAGGCCGTAGAGGCTGCCGGTGGTCTTGGATAAGCGTGGGGGATCGTGTATTATACGGTCGAAGGACTCGTCGGGAAGTCTCTCCACTACATCTGCAGCGTTTCCCAGTATAATCTCCACATTATCACTCGCCAAGCCGCTGCTGTAGGGATTATGCTCTGACACCCATAAGACATCGGGGTCGAGCTCTACTGTAACGACCCTAGAAGCACCCCGCTCCAGGGAGGCTGCCACCGTGTAGCCTAGGCCCATACATGTGTCCAGTACAACATGGCCCCTTCTAACCCTGGCGCTCGCTATCTTCAGCCGGGCATCACTTATAGGGTCTATACCCACTATACGGTGCATATGGATACCGTTTATCTCGAGGGTATAAGGTATACGGGGGCCCGGTGCAACTAGGGCCTTGTAGCCGTTGAGCCTCCTCTCCACAGGGTATAATCTACCGGTTGCATATTCATAGAAGTATACAACACGGGAGCCTTTTATCACTCTTAGGGACTCACCTTCTAAGCCTAGCTCGGCGGATACCGTGTCCACGTTATACCTGTCTATAGCAACGCCTCTTCTAGGATTAAACCTGTACCTCTCCAAGCCCACTCGTTCTACCCCTGGAATACCACATGACTGGTGTTTAGAGCTTATTACTTTCCACCCTTCATCGATTCTAGTGGTTATTAACTGCTGGAACCACATGAATCTTCTTGGAGGCCGAAAGGGATTGCATAGTCCTAGAGAGGCTTATGGCGTAAAGGCCGGTGTAGCAAGCGAGGAGCCCCTCGCCTCGGCTGCGGCGGCAGAAGTATTGGCTAGGGGAGGTAATGCTGTAGATGCAGCGGTTGCTTTGAGCTTCGCATTGGCAGTTGTTGTACCCCATCTTGGAGGCCTTGGAGGCGATTACTTAGCCCTAGTAAAGCAGGGAGACCGTATCCTGTTCATAAACGGTTCAGGACCAGCCCCCGGTAGGCTCAGTCTAGAGGAGCTGGTTAGCAGGGGTTACGATGAGCCGCCGAGCCGGGGCCCGTTATCTATAACAGTACCTGGCCTGGTGGATGGACTGTATCTCCTGTGGGAAAGGATGGGCAGTATGGAGTGGAGAGAGCTAGTCGAGCCTGCGAGGCAGCTCGCGTCAGAGGGTTTCCCTGCGCCTCCATCACTTGTTGCAGCCGTGGACAGCTTTGAAGGTCTTCTATCAGTGGATGAGGGGTCGAGGAATACTTACCTACGTATAAAACCCCAGAAGCCGGGGGATCATGTCAAGTATCCCGGTATGGCGAGGCTGCTTGAGATCATACAGGATGATCCTAGAGCGTTCTATGAGGGTGAGCCGGCTGATGCTATAGAGGATTACCTGGAGGAGAAGGGGGGACTCCTCTCTAGGGTTGACATGAAGCGGTATTCTGCAGAGGAGGGAAGCCCTGTGAAACTGGATTATAGGGGGTGGCTGATGTGGGAGATGCCTCCTAACTCGCAGGGTATAACCACGCTTCACATCATGGGAATACTGGAGCAGTGGAGGCTTCCGAGGAATCCTCTCGACAGATTATACTATATTATCTCCGCCTCCCGAGTGGCCTACGAGTCCCGTGACAGGGAGCTGGGGGATCCCCGCTATATGAACCTTACACCCAGAGAGCTTCTCTCAGACGACTATATAGGTATGATGAGGAGCATAGCTAGCGAGGGTCCGCCTAGCTGTCTTAGACAAAAAACTATGCCGAGGACAGGGGGAGATACGACATTCTATACCGTGGCAGATGCTAGCGGAGTCCTCGTAGCAGGGATACAGAGCCTCTTCCAGCCATTCGGTTCAGGCATAACGGAACCCCGTTTCCAGGTAACGCTTCACGGGAGAGCAAGCGGCTTCACACTGGTAAAGGGGCTGCCTAACACGCTGGAGCCCGGTAAGAGGCCTCTCCACACGTTATCTGCGGTCATAGCTGAGAGAGGAGAAGAGTACTTCTCTATAGGCGTGTCAGGCGGGCATTATAGGCCTCAGCAACACGCGCTTATGCTGACAAGTATAATAGACCATGGGTACAGTATAGGGGATGCAATAGCTCTTCCTAGAGTCCTATGGACCCCGGGGACTTGTAGGCTTGTGGCTGATAGGGGAGTCTATTTGCAGGGCATTCTACCGGGATACGAGGCTGTAGAGGGTAGAACAGGGGTGGCTAACTCTATTCATTTGAAGAGTAATGCTGTGATAGTGGCTACGGACCCGCGTGGAGACGGATACCCTCTCGTGTTCTAGGGAGTCTCAATTACCTAGCTAGGAATAATACAGCATCTCCGGGTTCTAGTATAGATATATACATGAATATAATAGTAGCGAGTTCCTACAAGTGTAAAAGGTGATGGAATTGATTATGGAAACTCTGGTCTCCGGCATTACACTCATGGATGCAGGGGAAGCACATATGGGAGGCTGCTGCGGCGGCTGGGGATGGATGATGGGAATAGGATGGATCTTCTGGGTTATAATACTCGTCCTACTGGTGGTTCTCGTGGTAAGCCTAGTGAATAAGCAGTCAACACCAAGTCAGCCGGCTCCAGCTAACAGGGAGCTAAGCGAGCTTAGGGAAGAGGTAAGAAGACTGAGGGAGGAGTTGAAGAAGGAGAAGGAAGACAAGAATGAGTCTTCATAGACTAGAACAAAAGTAAGTGAACACCACACAAAACCGGTTCCCACAGCTTAGGGGATTGAAGGTTTTCCTCTATCCTAGAGGGGGCCTCACATGAATAGTGTGTATACTAAGGGAGAGGACAAGAAGCGCGTTTTCATGGGTATTGTAAGAGAGAGAAGGTCTATAAGACGCTTTAAGCCGGTTAAGATACCTGAAGACCATATTAGAACACTTATGGAGGCCGCCCAGCGGGCGCCTAGTGATGCCGCTCTACATCTCTGGACAGCTATATGGGTGAGGGATGATGCTAGGAAGGAGGAGATAGCGGGGCTTGTAGGGCAACGCCATATAGCAGAGGCATCTGACTTCTTCGTTTTCATAGCGGATATACACAGGCCCGAGAGGCTGCTTGAACACAGGGGGGTCAGGCCGGGTGATGTTGATTACGCGCTACTATTATTCTCAGCTATAGATGCAGGCATAGCAGCTGAAAACATGGCGTTGGCAGCGGTTAGTATGGGTTATGGTTCATGCTTTATAGGGGGGATACAGAACGCTGTAAGGGATATTATACGCCTCCTAGGGCTTCCCGAGAAGACTTACCCCTTGTTCGGCTTAGCAGTAGGCGTTCCTGGTGAGGAGCCTCCTCCTAGGCCGCGGTTCCCTCTTGACACTATATTCCACCGTGAAAGATACCACGAGTACACGGATAATGATCTGGAGAGAATATACGAGGCTATGGCGCCTATAACTAGGAGAGGAGACTATCTAAGACTACTGGCTAGGTATCTAGGACCAGGCGGGTTTTTCGAGGAGAGAAATAAGGAGCTTCCAATGCTGCTCAAGAGTTTGAACTTCAATATATGCCAGCCATGATACCGGATTATCGTTGGAGATTCCGCCTCTACTCGATTATCATTAATTGGAGCTTAAAGACATATAGAGACGCGGGAACCTGGAAGACCGGTTGGGATGGAGCAGTTCTCAGGGTTGATTCTGTAGATGTTTCTTCGCCTTCTCCAGTATGGGTGGGAATGTTATCTTGTTGTAGGTTGTGACCTCGTCTATCCTGGTTTTGAGGAGGCTCCTCATCTTCCTCGTGTTATACCTGTGGTCTAGGAGGAAGATTACTGCCTTGTCTTCCCTGCTCCTTATCGCTCTCCCCATGGCTTGCCTCACCTTTATCGAGGCCTGTATTTGGTAGGCGTATTCGCGGGCTTTCTTTGAGCCTATGCGTTTTGAGAGGGATTCTATGTAGTCTCTAGTATAGGGGTTCGGCTGAGGATAGGGGATGCCGACTACTATTACAGTGCTCAGCATGCTCCTCCCATTACTGTCCACGTATTCTACTCCCTCGACGAGCTTCCCTCCGGCGACGGCGTGTATCAGTATCTCGTCCCCCGTGTAGAGCCTCCTGAGCACCTCGGAGAGCGTGGTCTTCCTCCTCTCTACCACCATTCCGGAGGGGTCTCCGAGTCTTGAGACTATACTGTACATCACGTCGTAGCTGGGGTATACTGCAAGCTTGACACCGGGGAGGGCATCGTGTATGTCCATTATATAGCTTGAGTACAGGTCGTACGTTCTCTTCCCCCTCTCACTGTAGCGCGTAGAGACGTCGAGGGCGATCACCGTGTACTTGTTCCGGGGAGGCATGACCGGGCCGTACATTAGCTCCACGTCCACCGTCTTGGCAGGCCTGGTTACCCCCAGGAAGTCTGCCACCATGTTGCCAGGCGGCAGCGTGCCGCTCATCAGCACCGCCGACTGGGCCTCCTCGATCACCGGTGCGGCTATCTCGGCGGGATCCATGGGTGTGGCTATAAGCCTGTGGTCACCCTCCTCGTCTACCTCGAGGTACAGTCTACTGGACTCCATCGATACTACCGCTGCCCAGGTGGCAAGCTTTGTGAGGCCCGTTGCTATCCTCATAACGCCGGCCGGGCCATGGCTTCTGAGGCGCTCCTCTATCATGACCTCCCTCACGGTCTCAGCTATGTATGCCAGCTGATCCGGGTCGCCTAGGAGCTCCTTCACAGGAGTCTTGTCTACAGCGTAGAGCCCTGGCTGCCTCCGCTGCTCTACTATCCTCCTCATACCGGCGTAGAGTGTTTCTAGCCTTGTTTTAAGGTCTTCCTCGCCCGTGTACGTCTCCAGCTCTCCTATACTCTTCTCGATAACATCTATTGTTATACTGTACTCGTATATGCTGTGTATACCTAGCAGACTGTGGGCCTCGTCAACGACTATGACGAGGTCGCTGTAGCCCCCTATGTCGAGTACGTGGGTGAAGAGATCCCACTTGAAGAGGTAGGGGTATGTGGCTACCACGAAGCGGGCTGTACCGGCTAGTTTCAGGAGCGCGAAAAAGGGGCATAAACCTTCTATCCTAGCCAGGAGGTCAGCCGTCTCCGTTGCAGTATACTCCCTGTACTCGCCTAGGAGCCCCTGAATATAATCCTGGCCCGCGTCTAGGGCGTTAGTGTAGAAGCTGCATCTACCCCTTGATCTCAGGTGCCTGCAGTTAAGCCAGAAATCCTCAACCGGTATATCCTCTCCTTGTAGGAGAGGGCAGCTTCTCCTGGCGCTGTATATGAAAGTGTAGGATGCCCCGAAGCGGCGGAGCTCGCGGAGCACGGGGTCTATCTGGTTGACTGTTCTAACGGTCCAAAGCACCTTGTCAGCCCCGGCTCGGAGGAGGCCGTCTATGACGGCTGCGGTTTTCCCGAAGCCTGTTGGAGCCTCTAGGAGGAGGATCTCCCCCTTCTCAACGGTTTCCTTGACATGGCTGGAAACCTCTAGCTGGCCCTTCCTGTAGCTTTCATAGGGGAAGACCTGCTCCGCCTCTCCCCTCTCGCCGTCTCCCATGTTCAACTGTTTCACCCGAGGCTAACGCCTCTTCACCAGCTGCCTGTCCAGCAGGTTGTTCACGACTGCAGGCGCCAGGTACGCGGGGATCTCCGCTCCAAGGTAGGCGTCTCTGCATCCACCGTGTTTTCCCCCGTAGACGAACGTGGCATGGCTGGGTAGGTATAATGTGAATAGGTCTGAGCCCTCGTTGGTGGTCACGTTTATACAGGGCTCCACTATCCCTGGGTGGGGGAGTATCTCTGCACCCAGCTGGGCGTGCTTCCCGCGTGTGACTGCTCTTATATAACCCTCACCGCTGTCCTGGTCTGGCCTGAGGTGTCTTACACGGGAACCTCTGACGAGTACATATATACTGCCGGCCTGTATCACGGCCTCCCTATCCACGCGTACCCCGTGGCTTATTAGGAGGCTTGAGGAGAGGAATGAGGCCTGCATCCAGGGCTTGTAGCGGTCTAGGAGTACGTGTCTTATAATCCCAGGTCTCCCCCGAGCTTCTTGAGGAGCCTCTTCTTCCTCTTGAATTGCTTGAGCATCTTCTTCAGGTTGTTATAGTATGAGAGGAGCTCCCTCACATCCTCCAGGCTGGTGCCGCTCCCGAACGCGAGCCTCCTCATCCTGCTCTTGTCTATTATCTCCGGCTTATCAAGCTCCCGGTACGTCATCGACTCTATTATAGCGAGCCACTTGTCTATCTTCTCCTCGCCCAGCCTCGTATCAAGGTTGCCGGGCATCATCATGCTGAGGCCTGGTATCATCTGTAGGACCTTGCTGAGGGGCCCCATCTTCCTCATACCCTTGAGCTGGTGGTATATGACCCTCATGTTTATCTTGCCCTCCATCATCTCCTGTGTACGCTTCTCAAGCTCCTCCGCCTCCTCCAGACTCTTCATCCTCTCGATAAGCGTCTCTATATCACCCATACCCAGTATGCGGCCTACGAACCTCTTGGGGCGGAAGGGCTCGAGCTCTCCCATCTTCTCTCCTGTGCCTATGAACTTTATCTGGGCACCAGTCGCGGCCACCGCGGATAATGCTCCTCCGCCCCTCGCCGTCCCGTCCAGCTTGGTCACGATTATGGAGCCTATTCTTGTCCTCTCGTGGAACCTTCTAGCCAGGTCGTATGCCTTCTGTCCTATGGAGGCGTCTATAACCAGTATAACCTCGTCAGGCCCCGTCTCCCTGGATATTGATTCCATCTCGTCTAGAAGGCTCTCCTCGTCGCCGTAGCCGTGCCTGCCGGCAGTATCTACTATAACTATATCCGCACCCTGGGAGACGAGTTTGGAAACTCCCCGCTTGGCTATGCCTACTGCATCTCTCTCGCCGGGCTCCCCGTAGAAGAGGACACCCGCCTGGCTGGCTAGCTGTTTAAGCTGCTCATACGCGCCGGGCCTATGGGTGTCGGCTGCCACCAGGCCCACCTTGTACCCTCTCTGCTTGTAGTAGTATGCAAGTTTCCCCGCGGTAGTCGTTTTACCGGAGCCCTGTACTCCCACGAGCATTATTATCCAAGGCGTCCTAGGAGGCTTTACACGGGGCTCCTCCTCGCCGAAAAGCCTGGCCAGCTCCTCGTATACTATCTTTATGAACCAGTCCCTCCTACTGGCCCCGGGGGGAGGCGTCTCTTTCAGAGCCCTCTCCTTTATCCCGCGCGTCAGCTCCAGCACTAGTTTAACGTTAACATCGGCCTTGAGGAGCTCCCTCTGGAGGTCCTTGATGAACTCGTTCACGCTCTTCTCATAAGTAGAGGTGCTCCTGAGGAACTTTGTCACCGCGCTGCGTAGACCGTCTAGAACCAATTACAATGCACCGTTCAGCAGGCGTGTAAATAAAGGAAACCCGGGTATGGGGGGCCTGCTAGGCGCCGCCGCTTCTTATCCTTATAATCTTCGGTCTACCCATTATTAGCCAGTACTCCACCTCTACACCGGGCTTAAGCCTCTCAGCCAGCTGGGGATCATCCGCCGGCTTCTCAACCTCGAATGTATCATACGTCTCCATATCCATCAGCTGAACCTGGCTGCCCATATCGGCTAGTACCTGGGCTATATGCTTCTCTATAACAGGCACCTGCACCTGTGTATCGACGGGGGCTACGAAATTCTTTTTCTGGCCTGTGAACACTCCTATGGCTGTAACGTTGGCTTTAGCGCTTCCATGCTTCCCCGGCTTCGCCCTGGTCATCTCGACTATCCTGCAGGGCTCGCCGTCTATGACTATGTAGCTCCCCTTCTTCAAGTCTCCTAGAGTAGCGTAGTTCACACTCATGTTTCAAACACCTCTCGGTTAAGGGTCCAGGTCTAATTGAGTGTGTCAAGGGTCTCTAATAAAGTATACACTAGCCTAGGAGGGAGTTATATTCTAGGGGAGCACTAAAAGATTCAAGGGAGGACGGTAGGCTCCGACTCATAGTAGGAGGCCCCCCGGGGATCCAAATGAATAGGAGGCTAGAGAAGGTCTTAGATGAGGCTGCGGAGAGGGTTAACCCTAAACCCTTAGAATACAGGGTAGCCATGCTCTACTATAGGCTCCTAGAAAAGCTTCTACACGGTAGTGGGGCCGTGAAGAGGTATGGAGGGGCTGTGAGCCTGCAGGGGAGCGTGGCCAAGGATACCTGGGTATCCGGGGACTTCGACCTAGACGTGTTCGTCTCATTCCCGAGGAGCCTTGGGAGGGAATGGATACTCGGGGAAAGCCTCGCCGTAATACTAGATGCTGTGAGGATCCTGCCGCATGTAGTCGACTATGCACAACACCCCTACGTCACTGTGGTATACATGGGGCTCGAGGCTAACGTGGTGCCCGTGTTAGAAGCAGGGAAGCCGGGGGATACCAGGCTCGCCGTGGAGAGGACTCCGTTCCACACGAGATACGTGTCCAGCAGGCTGCCCCAGAGCCTTAAGAGTGATGTAAGGCTTCTAAAGTCCTTCCTTAAAGGCGTAGGCGTATACGGTGCAGAGGTCAAGGTAGGGGGTTTCAGCGGCTACCTAGCGGAGCTCATGGTTATTCACTACGGTGGATTCCTAGAGGCTTTAAGCGAGATCTCCAGGTGGAAGCCGCCTATAATAGTTGACATGGAGCACGGGCTTGATGCCGGCATGCTGCGTGAGAGGTTCAAGGACGCACCGCTCGTATGGGTTGACCCGGTTGACCCGGATAGGAATGTGGCTGCCGCCGTTAGACTCGAGTCTCTTGCACGGCTGGTAATGGCGGCCAGGTTCTTCCTGAGGAGGCCGGGCCACGTGTTCTTCCACTATGCCTCAAAGCCGGATAAGCCTGTTATGCCGCCCCGGGATAGAGGGGCGGTTCTAGTGTATAGGGTAGACATCTCGACGCTGACGGAGCAGACTCTATGGGGTGAGATACGTAGGATAATGAATAGGGTAAGGGGGTTCCTCTCCAGCAGAGGATACAGGGTAGTATATACTGGTGCCTCCACTGATATGAGCGGCTTAGTGGTTATAGCTGTGGAGGTGGAGGCGGAGAAGCCTGGGGTATATGTGGAGAAGGGGCCGCCCGTCTGGGTGAAGGGCGCTCTTGACTATGTGGATAAGAGGCTCCTCTCGGGGGAGCCCGTCTGGATAGGGTGGGATGGACGCCTCTACTCTGAGAGGACTAGGCGGCAAGTGTTTACAATGCTTCTAGAGGAGGGGTGGAGGGAGTATACTGTAGCGCATCACTTCAGGGAGTATAGGCCTAGAGTATACCCTGTCGGCGGTGAGCCTGAGTGGCTGCGGGACAAGGTTTTAGAGGCTTGGAGAAGGCTGCCGGCCTGGTTAAGGTGAGTCTCTATAGTAGGGAAGCCGTCCAGCTTATGGGTTATCCCGGCGGCAAGAGCAGGGTATTCAGGGTGGCGGCAGGCCTGAGGGAGTGCGGTGTCGACGGGTTCGTCTCCGCGGGGAATGTCTCTATAGACGGGTTCAAGGTTGTCGGTAAGGGGCACTCGTCTATCGTGGTTTTAGGATCTCATGACGGTAGGGGGGTCGTGGCGGTTAAGGTGAGGAGAATCGATTCCAAGCACCCCTCCCTCAGGCGTGAGGCGGTCCTCCAAGAGGAGGCTTCGCGTGCAGGCGTGGCTCCCCGGGTCTATTGTTTCTCGGATGATTTCATAGTTATGGATTATATAGACGGTGTCCATCTGGGCGATGCTGTTCTCTCAGACTCCAATGTGTCCCGTGTTCTGGAGGCCGCCTATATCCTCGACGTTGCCGGGGTAAACCATAAGGAGCTGAGTAGGCCCTGGAGGCATGTACTGCTCCTCGACTCGAGAGCGGTTATTATAGACTATGGCTCGGCGGGCTGGGGAGGCTGCCGTAACCTCCCCCGTATCGCCTCGGCTCTGAGCAGGAGGATAGGCCTCACTGTGGACGAGCCCCTGAGGATGCTTCTCAGGGAGTATAGGAGAGGGTGTAGCAGGAGGTTATACAGGGAGATATACAGGGTTTTCCTGTCTGCCTTTCATGGGACCGTGTAGCGTCTAAGGTCTTCTCCGAGGAGGGTGTGGGGGAAGACCTCCAGAGCCTCCCGCAGGAGCGGGGTGTAGTCCTCCTTATACCTGGTGCTGAAGTGGAATAATACAAGCCTTCCGACTCCGGCTGCGTCAGCTGCTATAGCGGCGTCTAATGCTGTGCTGTGACCATACTCCCATGCCTCGTACCTGTATTCCTTTGTGAAGGTTGCCTCGTGGAACAGTATATCGCATCCCCGGGACTCTTCCACAACGCTTCCACAGGGAGCGGTGTCCCCTGTATAGACCAGGCAGTAGTCCTGGGGGCCCTCCTCCACTACCTCCTCCAGCCTTATAATCCTGCCGTCCACCTCGACGGCCCCCTCCTCTATGAGCCTCCGGGTTATAGGGCTGCCTAGTATGCCTTTCTCAGCCAGCTTCTCCCTGCTCAGCTTAGCCCTTTTCCGGTGTATTACCTTGTAACCGTACGACTCCACGGTATGGCATACCGGGAACCATTCTATAATAACGCTCCCCAGCCTGGCTCTCCCCCACCCCTCTACCTCGGCATAGTAGAGAGGGTAGCGGGGAGTGAACCTTGTCGCCTTGAAGGAGGACAGTATGAAATCTTCGAGTCCCCGGGGGCCTGCAATGATGAGGCTTCTCGTCCTGCCTGTGAGGCTCATGTACTGGAGGAGACCGGGGAGCCCGAATATATGGTCTCCGTGTAGGTGGGTTACGAAGATGGCGTCTATCCTGTTAGGGTTTAACCCAGCCCTGCGTAGCTGCAGCTGTGTACCCTCCCCTGCATCGAATAATACCTTCTCGCCTGTATAGCTCTCCACGTATAAGCCCGGCAGCATGCGTTCCGGCAATGGTATAGCTGCACTCGTCCCTAGTAGCACGCTTTTGAATACATGCAACCCGGTTTACCACCTACTCCATACGGGTCTTGTTATGCTACGGTATATGTATACTGTGAACGCTGCCAGCGTCAGGGTGAACCCTGCTAGGAAGGCGGTCATCTCCGCCTGGCTTACATCCACTTTGACACTACCCCCCACGGTATGGCCCATAGCCTCCAGCTCCCTTGGAGAGGGGCATCTCGACTTGTTGTAGAGCACTATATACACGCTGCCACCGTTCTCCCTCGTCTCCTCCCTCGTCTGGTTAACATAACTATACCCGTTGAGAGGATACGACAACACTATCCTCCTCTCGTCGGGAACAGTGTCTAGGGGGACGAGTCTATCCATGACACGGGGCTCGCCGGACTCGTCCTGGTATACGATCCATGCATGGCCTGCAACACCCTCTATATGGTATTCCAGCCCGCCCGACTTCAATACAGAAGAGTAGCCCGGGATGACTAGGAGCCCTGTCGCCATAACGCTGGGGATACCGTAGGCTCTCGTCAATGTGACGACTAGTATGGCCAAGTCATCACAGTCGCCGTATCCTAGTTTTATGGTCTCCCAGGGATAGTGGGGATAGTCTCCGACCCTGTACTTGTAGTGGCTGTACACGTAGTCCGCTATCTTTCTCATCCTCTCACTCATATTGTACTTGTCTAGACCGAGCCTTGAGAGCTCCGTCTTGATGAGGCGTTGGACTACTGGGTGGGTATAGTTGTACAGGCTAGTCGGCCCGGTTCCCAGGGGCGCCACCCTGTATCTCTCCATGCCCCCTGGGATACTCCACTTCACGACCATGCATTCGTAGTAGGGGGTTGAAACCATTGAGAGGTACTCGGAGACCTGGCCTCCTATATTCTCGAAGCCTGGTTCCCCGAGGGAGAACCCTGAAGCTGTGGAATGGGTGTTGTCTGGTATGTAGGCGTATAATACCATGTATGAGGCGCCTCCAGCCGAGGCTAGGGCTGGCTGTGCATGTAACGCTAGCACTATAGCCGGCAGCAACGCTAGGGCGCTTAGGCGGGCCAACATGTACACCTATCAGAACACGTTATTCCTAGTCCTAATTAGTTAATTAGTGCCGGGACGAGAGTAATATTATTGGTGGCAACAGGGTGGCCAAGATCCAGAAGGCGGTAGGCGTGTATAGGAACGGAGCCATCAAGCTAGAGGGGGAAGTAGAGCTCGACGAGGGGGAGAGTGTGGAGCTCATAATACTGAGGAAGGGGGGAGGTGTTAGTACAAGCACCCTCTACATTGAGCATGAGAAGGGCGGGGAGAAGATTATTACTCAGGGCGTCTGCCTGGTCGAGTCGCTTCCATCTAAGCTTTCATCGATAGAGTTGAAGGACGCTGTGGAGTCGTTGTTCTCACCGGCAGCCCCGCCGCTCATGGATCCAGGTCTAGGTAGGCTTGAACTGTATAGGATGATCCTAGACAAGCTGGGTGGGGACAAGGCTAGGAGTGGGAAGTGAGGCCCAGCCCCGCAGGGTTCACCCACTCGGTTGAGACCCCTTTCTTCACCATGGAATCCCTTCCCGGGTTCCGTCTACTACACACCCTCCTAAAGGGGAGCGGCGAGCCGCAGTAGCCGCATTCCGAGCCGGGTGTCACCTTGTAACCTACAGCTATACCGTTAACTCTGCTGACAATCTTTCTACCGCATACAGGGCATTCCGTGTCGTCTATTATCCACCTCTCGCTATCCCTCACATAGACGAAGCTGAACCCGTTCTCCTTCAGCGAGTCAGCCAGCTTCTCCGATTTAACGATGCTGGCCTGCCCCTGGTACTCAACATGTATGATTGTATCCCCTCTCAGAGGCTCCAGGAACGGGGCAAGGGGTGCTCTTCTAAGCGTCTCCACGTAGAATACTATCTCCAAGTGGACTCCGCTTGAGGAGGCCTCCTCCAGGCTCTCCCGTACCCTGAGAGGGGATGCCCCCCTGTACTTCCCGGGGAAGACGTCGTAGACCAGGGCCTCTACAGTATCCGGTATCCCTGTGAATCCCTGCGTCCTAGCTGCTACAGGCTTGCCGTCGAGGAGCTCGCTGGGAGCAGACTCCAGGGGCTCTATCCCGTCTAGGAAGATGAAGTCTGGCTTCCACGAGTCGACCAGTCTTAGGAGCCTGCCTGTATCCACTTTGAAGGGGGAGAGAACCACGGGGTCCACGTTCAGTTCGCCTATATAGCATGTACTGCACGTGAAGGGCTTTACCTCCCTGTGGGGCAACACTATCCTAGCCCCTATACCGCCTAGGCAGTAGTGGTAGAGAGGCGCTCCCTCGGGGAGCATTCTCCCCAGTGCAAGTATTTCAGTAGTATCACTCAACCCCCTACACGACCCCCAGACGCGTTTGGATCCTGGTAAGTTATAACTTGCGGCTGCCTATTTTATAAGTAGGCCGGATAACAGGGGGCGAGCTGGTGTGACAGTACTCCTCTACATGGATGACTCCTATCTAAGAGAGTTCGATGCGACTGTTTCCAAGACCGGGCCCGGATGGGTTGTACTGGATAGGACGGCGTTTTATCCTCGGGGAGGAGGCTTGCCCTGCGACAGAGGGCTGCTCTTGAGCGGTGGTAGGGAGCTTGTTGTGGAGAAGGTGGTTAAAGAGGAGGGTGAGGTGAGGCACTACCTGAAGGAGGAGCCGCCGGGGGAGGGCTCCCTGGTTCACGGTGTTTTAGACTGGGATAGAAGGTATAGGGTCATGAGGACCCATACTGGTCTCCATGTTCTCATAGCGGTGCTCAACAGGATGGCGGGTGTGCTCGTTACCGGGAACCAGATAGGCCTAGAGGAGAGCAGGGTTGACGTTAACCTGGAGAAGCCTGATAGGAGCCTGGTCGAGGAAGCCTTCGAGGAGGCTAACAGGCTGCTGGGGAAGGGTATAGAGGTCAAGATATACTATATGAACAGGGAGGAGGCGCTGAGAATACCGGGGATAGTCAAGCTGGCCAAGGCGCTTCCCCCTAGCGTGGAGAAGCTTAGGATAGTAGAGATACCGGGCGTGGATATACAGGCCGACGGAGGCCCACACGTGAGGAACACGGGTGAAGTAGGCAGGCTCGTGTTCCTCAGGCTCAAGAATAAGGGGAGGAACAACAGGAGGATATACTTTAAGATAGAACCCTGAACCCCGGGGGGTGTAGGCTTTGAGCGAACCCGCTGGGAGGCCCCACGTAAGGGAGGCCGACTTCTGGGAGCCCGTAGAGGGTAAGCCCGGGTATGTTAGGTGCAACCTTTGCCATAAGCGCTGCGTTATAGCCCCCGGGAAGTACGGCGTCTGCGGGGTCAGGAAGAATATTGACGGCAGGCTCTACACCATGGTCTACGGGCTCCTCTCCGCTGTTCATTTAGACCCTATCGAGAAGAAGCCCCTGATGCACTTCTACCCGGGCAGCTCAACTCTCAGCGTGTCGACTGTCGGATGCAACTTCTTCTGCAAGTTCTGCCAGAACTGGGAGATAAGCCAGTCCAGGCTGGAGGAGGGGCTCTACGGGGTGTACATGACTCCCGAGCAGGTGGTGGAGGAGGCTGTGAACCTGGGGGCGGACGGGATCACATACACGTATAACGAGCCCACGGTATTCTATGAGTTCATGTATGACACTGCCCGCATAGCCAGGGAGAAGGGGCTCTACAATACAATGGTCACGAACGGATATATGACCCCGGAGGCTATAAGGAAGCTGGGAGGCCTCATAGACGCCGCCACAGTAGACTTCAAGGGCGGGGGTAGCAGGGAGTTCTACAGGAGGATAATGGGTGTCTGGGACCCGGAGCCCATCTATGAGAGCATACTTGAAATGAAGAAGCAGAACTGGTTCCTGGAGATAACAAACCTCGTTGTCCCCCAGATAGGGGACAAGCCCGAGGATGTGCGGAGGCTGGCCCGATGGGTAGCCGACAACCTGGGCCCCGAGACCCCATTCCACCTGCTTAGGTTCCATCCCGACTACAAGCTGAGAAACCTGCCTTCCACGCCCCTCGAGACGTTGGAGAAGCTGGCTAGGATAGCTATGAATGAGGGCTTAAAGCATGTCTACCTGGGAAACGTGTGGGGCCACAGGCTGGAGAACACCTATTGCCCGCGCTGTGGCTACCTAGTCATAGAGAGGTACGGCTTCTATATAACAGCCTGGAGGCTTGGCAGGGATAACGCCTGCCCCAACTGTGGTTATAAACTCAATATAAGAGGCACATACAAGGGGGGAGTTGCGAGGCCCCGCTTCGGCTTGTTCTAGAAACAGAGGAGGAGAGGGGCCTCTACCGCTGAAAGCTCGTCACCGGAATCGAGGGGTCCTCAGGCACTGGCGGTTTATTCACGGGCCCCTCCTATTACATTGTATTGTCAGGGCTTGGTTTTAGAGAGTAGCTCCTCCACAGCCTCTCTTATGAGTGATGTACCCTTCCTTATCACGTCCTTGCTCGTTGCGAAGCTGAACCTGACGTGGTTTACTCCTGCCTTGTCGGGGAACGAGTCTCCGGGGAGTATTATCACACCCTTCTCCTCTAGCAGGTAGTTGACGAATTCGTGTGTATTCATGCCTATCATGCCGAGGAGCCTCTCTATCCTCGGGTACAGGTAGAAGGCTCCGTGGGGCAGGTAGCTCTCGAAACCCGGTATGCGGGTGAGCTCTGTGTGGAGCAGCTCTGCCCTCTCCTTGAACTCTTGGACCATCTCCCTTACAGGGCTCCAGTCCCCTTTCAACGCGGCTACACCGGCCTTCTGGACGAAGCTGGGCGCGCAGCTGTACATGGTTACCGCTAGTGCTGTAAGCCTGGGTATCACCTCTTTCCTGGCCACGACGTATCCTAGCCTCCACCCGGTCATTGAGAAGGTCTTGGAGAACCCGTTTATGACGATGCTCGTGTCCCTCCAGTCCTCATAGTCGAGGAGGCTCTTGAACTCTCCGTGGAAGACGAAGTTGTCGTATATCTCGTCTGATACCAGCAGTATACCCTTCTCCCTGGCTATCTCGACTAGCGAGTCTATCTGCCCCGGGGAGAATATGCTGCCAGTAGGGTTGTGGGGGTTGTTTATTACTATGGCCTTAGTCTTACTGGTTATCTTCTCGAGTATCTTCTCCTCGTTTATCACGAAGCCTTTCCCAGGGACGAAGTCGGCTGCGGCGAACACGGGTTTGCCTCTCCTCATCTTTACTACCATGGCGTAGGCGTAGTAGCTCGGCTCTACTATTACTACCTCGTCTCCCTCAGTAACGTAGGAGGCGAGCGCCAGGTATATAGCCGTCTTGGCTCCCGGGGTTACCACTATCTCGTCCGGAGACACGTCTCCCTTATACCTCGAGTTCAGATAGTCCGCTATAGCCTCCCTCAGCTCCGGTATCCCCGCTGTCTCAGTGTATCCCGTGAACCCCTCGTCCAGGGCCTTCTTAGCAGCGTCTACTATGTGCTTTGGAGTAGGGAAGTCCGGCTGGCCTATTCCGAAGCTGTATATGGGTATGCCCTTACGCTTCTGGACCTCCCTAGCCTTCGCTATAAACGCGAACCCTGTTTCACCCTGTATCGACTGGACCTCGGGTGAGAGGTTCAGCGACGGCTTCTCCGGGCCGGTCAAAATGTTTTTCACCGAATCCTATATTATTAGGATCCCCCTATTATTACTTAGTGCAGCCCGGAGAACAGGCTGCTGGAGCCTGTAAGGGTGTAGGAAGTGGCTAAGAAGAAGACACTAGTATACATGAAGGGCTTCAAGGCGGATACGATAGAAGTAGGAGGCGTGAGGCTCGGCGTGCTTAGAAGGGTTTCAGAGGAGTGGAGGGAGGCGAGCCTGAAGGGTGTTAGAAGCCCCCTCGATGCACTGATCAACTATGCTTCACGCATCTCTAAGGAGAAGAAGCTGCGTGACGCCGACTACGTGGAAGTCACCGTTGAAGCCCCCGGCCTCGTGGTCACCCACGGCGGCAACCCCGGCTATGAGTGGGGTGAAGCCCTCTGCTTCAAGCCCAGCAGGCTTCTCCGTGTGGGGATAGTAGAGGCGGGGGACGAGGCAGCGGGTAAGTACGAGTTGAAGGAGGATAATATTAACTGGTACAATGTCAAGGACGAGGACGTCTACGTCTTCGAAGGCTTCTGCGAGTCGGAGAAGAATCCCCTCCTAGTCATACTTGAATGCGAGGATGAGAGGAGGATCCTCACTCAATGTAAACCCGGCTCTTAGCCCTGAGTATCCTCTCCCCCTCCCGGATAACCATCTCCCTTATCTCCTCCCCATGCATACGTACAAGATGCAGGTATAGGCCCCTCCTGCTCAGGCCGCGTTTACCGCAGAGCACACATATATACTTGTTGTCGCCGTCCCTCTTCGAGAGGAGGAGGCCCACGTTCCTGACCGCGTGGACGATGTTCCTGGGAAGGACTGGGGTATCGAAGTCGCTGGGTGACATTAACCCTGCTGCAAGCCTTGCAACGTATATGTCCAGCCTATTCATGAAAAGGCCCGATCTGGGCACAAATAGCACCGTTTATTATAGTTATAACGTAGGGTGGAATATATCTTTTAACGGGCTATCCGGGCCAGAGTCTTATTGTACGCCCCGACCAGCGAGAGGAATACCATGCCAGCCACCTCAACGGGATCCCCTGGAACCCTACTCCACCCAGTACAATCGGAGTACGCTTCCACCAGGGCTTTGTCAGGCGCTGGAGAGAGCGCGGCACCCTCGAGCACAGCAATACTCCACTCCAGAACCTCCTCGACACCGTCCACGCCTATGCATCCTATGAGCTCGAATACATCGACCAGAGGGCCCTCGAAGTAATCCTTCACCCTCCCATAGTCGTATAGAACAATCCTCTCAGCTATCTCGTCAAGCACCAGCCCAGCATTCAGGACCTCCTCAAGGTTTTCAGGCCAATCAAGAAAGTAAGCCGCATAGAGGTGAGCGGCAAAGTCACCGGCCAGCTCACCAGCCTCCCGTGCCCAGAACCCCTCCTCAACATCTAACCATGAAGCCGGGAACACTTGTTGGCTAGCTATATCAATACCCAACAAGAACCACCTCAACCCTAGCTTTACCTCACACCCTATATAACCCGACGACAGCACAGAACCATGGTAAACTTTAATAGAAGTTAACCCCTTGTAAACACAAGCAACGATAAAACAGATAGAGAACCCATACCTCCAATCGCTTCTCTCAAACATCCATTCCAACCACATATAAA
>CAYVIZ010000022.1:0-10797 GCA_964451715.1 uncultured Desulfurococcales archaeon
GTGTAGCCGTGGTGCGGGGTTTCCTGGCTTATACTAGTCTTAGTATGAGGTGGCCTCCCGCCTCCATCTGGCCTGAGATCTTGTATTCCAGTTTGGCGGTGTGTAGGGGTGAGTTTGTTACTAGTGTGTGGTATTCGCCGTTCTCGCCTAGGGGGTCTGCTCCTGCCTCTATGAGGCAGCTGGTTATGTTGTCTAGTGTATTCTTGTCTAGTGTTCTGCCTAGGATGCTGCAGGGGAGGTTCTTGTCTTGGCCTATTACTATGGACTCGAAGCCTGCCTCTGCTATTCTCCAGGCGAGCTCCAGTGTGTCCTGGCCCCATAGCGGCTCTCTTAGGGTGGCGCCCGCCTCCTCTGCTACTTTCTGGTAGTATTCTAGGTGGTCTTCTATGAAGACGTCCCCCGCCACCAGTGTGTCTGCCTCGAGGAGGCGGAGGGTTTTTACCGTGTATTCGAAGCCTTTGCCTGGGGGGAGTTTCGCCGCTAGTATGGGTGTTCCCGTGTGTAGGAGTGTCTCGAGTGTCTTGCCGAGGTTGACTAGGTGGGGGCTGGGATAGGTGGGGGACTCGTATACTAGTAGGAGCCCGGCGTCGATGGGCTGCTCTAGGTAGGCCGCGTAGAGGGAGTCCTTCCCGCCTGAGAGCAATGCTATCTTCCTGCCCATGGTTTGGTTCCTCTTGTTCTATTGCCGGGTTTCCTTGTTGAAAAGCGTTTTCCGTAGAGGCGTCTTTTTGCCGGGGTGTGTTTATGGTATGACCTGGTGTTTCACCTTGTAGCCGCCTTCTTCTATTGCTGTGTCTATGAGGACGAAGCCCTGGGGGCCTGGCGCCGTGTAGTATGCGTTGATGTATGTTACACCGTTTATCCGGGTTGCCCTGCTCTTGCTGCGGGTGTGCAGGTGGCCGTATATCGTTGTTATCGTCTTGTCCCTGTACTCGTCTATCGCGTCTCCCAGCATGGGGAAGCCGGCGTAGGCTAGGTCGAAGTCTTCCACGCTCCTCCCGGTGTATCTTAGGAGCTCCCGTCGTGGGGCGTGGTGTAGCACCGCGATCACCGGGGGCTCGGCTTCGGCGAGCTGTCTTCTCAGGTTCTCGGCGTTGAGCCGGGCGTACTCCTCGTTGGGTATGGGGAGCCTTATGTATATGCAGTCGTTCCTCCAGCGCGGCGGGCAGAGTGGGTTCCAGTGTCTGTGCTCGCAGGCCTCTATGACTCCCAGGGGGACTCCGTAGGGGTTGCAGCGCTCGTAGTCCTCCCTCGTGTAACCGGGTGGCCCGTAGCTGTAGTCGTACCATCCGACTGTTCCTGCGAGGCTTACATCCTTTATCCTCTCGGGCCCCGTGTCGTCTAGTATGTGGACGTTGTACTCTTCTAGTATGGTCTTCAGCAGGCCCAGCTGGTCCAGGCTTGTCCATCCTTTCCTTAGCCTGTTGCGTGTCAGGTAGTGCTCATGGTTTCCCCAGACGGCTATTATTGGACCCTTGTAGGCTCCGCGTATTACGCGGAGGAGGCTCCTGACGCGGTTTTCGAGGGGGCTGCTTAGGAAGTCTCCTGCCAGGAGTAGCGCGTCTATGCTGGTGCTGCCTAGGATGCTTGTGAGGCGGTGCAGTTCTCTCTGGTACTCGGGGAAGTGGAGGTCTGACACTGCTAGGAGCCTGGCCAAGGAGTGGTTCACCCCTCCGCGTGTAGGGGGTTGTTGGGGTGGTTTATCTTTTTATTCACACCCGCATTATTATACAGTGGGTGTTATAACAGGTGCTGCATAACCTGTTTGTGGACCGGGAGGAGGAGATGAATGCTCTGGACAAGGCTTACAGGGTGAGGCCCTCGCTGGTAGTCGTCTACGGGAGAAGGCGTGTAGGTAAAACCAGGCTGGTCGCCGAGTGGATGAAGGAGAAGAATTTAGACGCGGTATACTACCACTCCGTCCCGGCAGGCCACGACGTAAACCTCCGAGGACTAGCCGAGTCGGCTTCTAGGAGCCTTGGAACAGGGTTCCTCGAGAAGGCCCGCTTCACGAGCCTGGACTCCCTATTAGAGGCCCTGGCGGGGGTGAGGCGTGACGCCGTGGTCGCCATAGACGAGTTCACATACTGGGTTAGAGGAGAGCCCCGCGCCGCCGGCGAGCTCCAGCGCTTCGTCGACCACGTCCTCCCCGGGACTAGGATGATGCTGGTCATCGTGGGAAGCCTTCTGGGTGTAATGCTCCGCGGGATCCTGGGGGCTGGCGCCCCCCTCTACGGGCGCTCACACGCCCGTATAAGGGTAGACCCTATGAAGCCCTGGGATACAGCCGGGTTCCACCCGTGGCTAAGCCTGGAGGACCAGCTCAGGGTTTACGGGCTCTTCGGGGGTGTCCCCTATTATCATTCGATGGTGGCTGAGGGGGAGGATCTCCGCGGTATAGTTGAGAGGCTGGTGGCCTCCCCCCACACACCCCTCCACGACGAGCTGGTCTTCATGCTCAGAGACGAGCTCCAGAACCCTGCGCCTTATTATAGTGTGCTGGAGGCTCTGGCCCGGGGGTATACTAGGATCTCCGAGATATCGGGTTATACCGGTATACATGTACAGCACCTGCCCCGCTATATTTCGACCCTTGAACTCCTAGGCCTCGTGGAGAGGGTTGTGCCACTAGGCTCCAAGAGGGGGTGGTACAGGATTAGGGATCCCATAGCCAGGACATGGTTCCGCCTGGTAGAGCCTCTGCTCCCACTGATAGAGGCGGGCTCCCAGGCGGAGGCTGTGGAGAAGATCCTCGCTGGGCTGGAGGTGGTTATGGGGGAGGTTTTCGAGGATGTAGCGGTGGAGTATGTAAGGCATCTTGCCGGGAGGGGGGAGATTAGATACGATAGGATAGGACGCTGGGCCAGGCGGGGCGTCGAGATAGACCTCCTAGCCGTAGACGGGGAATCCCGGGTGGTGCACGCTTTCGAGGTTAAGTGGTCTAGGATAACGCCGCGGGAGGCGGGGCGTATAGCGGCGAGGCTAGAGTCCAAACTCTTAGAGACACCCTATAGGGAGTGGAGTCATAGGATACACCTAGTCTGCAGGGATTACCGGGGAGAGAAGCCCGGCAGCATTAGGGTACACACTCTGGAGGATATGCCGTTCCACAACACGAGGAGGGTAGACGTGGAGGATTAATCCAGCAGCACTGGATCCTGGTATAGTATTGATTTATAGGTTCTGGCTGGGGCGTTGTATTCTCTGGGGAGGAAGGGAGTTGTTCGAGGAGGAGAGGTACAGGGTTCTAAGGGAGAGGCTGGAGAGGCAGAAGTACCATTTCGTCGGCAGGCACAGCGCTGTCAAGAAGTGCTACTGGAACCACGCGGCAATAGTGGAGGGGAGGTTCTGCTATAAATGCAAGTTCTACGGTATTGAGAGCCACCGCTGCATACAGATGAGCCCAACCGCGTTCTGGTGCTGGAACGCGTGCCTCCACTGCTGGAGGCTCCGCCCCCAGGACATGGGGTTCGAGTGGGACGAGACTAGGATGCCCTTCGCAGACCCGCCGGAGGAGATAGTGGAGGGCATGATCAGGGAGTACAGGCGCCTGGTAAGCGGCTACAGGGGGCACCCCAGGGCTGATCCTAGGAGGATAGAGGAGGCTTTGAACCCTAAGCACGTGGCTATAAGCCTCACAGGCGAGCCCACGCTCTACCCGTACTTCAGCGACTTCCTCAGGGAGATACACAGGAGGGGGATGACCAGCTTCCTCGTCACACGCGGCGTCAGGCCCGACGTGCTGGGCAGGCTCGACGAGGAGCCCAGCCAGACCTACCTGAGCCTCGAGGCCTGGGATAAGGAGAGCTACGAGTACTTCAACAGGCCGCTGGTGCCGAGGGCGTGGGAGCTGACCCTGGAGAGCATAGACCTCCTGAGGACATTCAAGAACCCTACGGTGTACCGTATAACCCTTGTGAAGGGGTGGAACACGGGGGAGGAGGCGTTGAGGATGCTTGCCAAGCTGGTGGAGAGGGGGGAGCCCACCTACGTGGAGCTCAAGTCATACATGCACGTGGGGGCGAGCAGGTACAGGCTGAGCAGGGAGAACATGCTGAGCCACGAGGAGGTGAGGAGTATAGCGGAGCGCTTCTCGGAGCTGACGGGATACCCTGTGAGGAGCGAGTCCCGGCCTAGCAGGGTGGTACTACTGTCCAGGCTGGAGAAGCCCATACGCCACGGCAAGGGATGCCCTCAGGGGTGGAGCACGCCGGACTATCCCGGGGAGAGCGAGTACAACTCCTCGGATCCCGAGTCCCGGCTATAGAGGAGCCGGGGACTAGATCACTATTCCGGAGAGGATTCTTCTTTATTATCGGCCCTATCCCAGTGTATCTCAATATAATACTAAGAGGTGTTCCTACCCAGTCTTCCATCTCAGCGACTCCAGCTCTTCCAGTAGCTGGTCAACACTAATCGCCTCGGGGAACCTCTTTAGGTCACGGTCTTCTGTAACCAGTTTCGCCCCATGCACCCGTGCAGCATGGAGGTATGCTGCATCATAGAAGGTGAGGTTCTCCTCTATAGCCAGCCTCACTACCTCATCCAGGCCCGTATCATTCCTGGCTACTCGTATGTTTCTAAGGATCTCCTGGAAGAGGTTGGCCACCACTATTGGATCCTTTATTTTCCCCTTTCTGTGCTCCTTCCATATAACGTTTCCAACCTCGTAGAGGGTTAGATCCAATACTTCGAGGATATCAGAATAGTATAGAATATTCTCCCGGAGCCGTCTCACGAGCGGATATAGAGCTGACGTGTCGAGGAGATACCTGCTTGTCACGGCGCATTCACTCTTCGGTTCTCACTTCTCTGACGGCTTGTATCCATTCCTCAACAGATACATCCATGGATTCGAGTGTTCTGTCTAGTAGGCTCCTCAGCTTGGAGAGTTTAGCCTGTTTTACCTCCTCCTCCAGAGCCTTCTCCACAACGCTCCTAATATCCACGCCGAGCCTCTCAGCCTCCTCTTTAAGCTCCCGTCTAACCCGTACAGAGACTACTGCTGTAGACAACCAATTCACCTCCGATAATGTGTATACAACCGAGGGCTATATGTGTTTATGTATACAATACAGGACTCCTAGACAGAGGCTCGGAGACCCCTGAAACCTATAAACACCCCAGGCGGAACCCTGCCTTCCCCAGTCAACCGCTCCAGCTCCCCGAGGCTTCCGGGGGATAGATGAACCGCCACGGCACGCCCTGGACGAGCCTCACTAGCCAGTCTGAGGAAATCCTCTACCGTCATATGGCCCGTCCTATCAGCAACCTCTCCGAGGCTGGAGGGGAGAGTCGCCTCGGCTATGAGTAGTGGCACATCCATCGCCCACTCCAGTAGAGAAGGATTAATCCTCGTGTCACTCGTGTATACCGCAATCCTGTAATCGCCCTCCAAGATTAAGACGCCATACGTAGGCACACTATGGCTCACGGGACGAGTCTCCACCCTATAGCCGTGAGACAGGGGGAACCCGCCTGCCGCCTCCAGCGAAAGCTCCAGTCTACTTGGTGTAAATGTTTCAAGATAGCCGCCTAGGTAAGCCATTACGTCACTCCTAGCCAAAACCCTGAGCCGGGGACAGGACTCTGCTATCCTCGCCGTTGCAAGGGAGGGTATGCCCGCCCAGTGGTCTATATGTATATGGGACACGTAAACCGCGTCGATATCACAGGGAGAGTAACCCGTTGAAGCGAGCCCTGTAAGACAGTCTTCGCCGCAGTCTAGCAGTAGTCTAAAATCACCGGTATCAACAAGTATTGAGGGGCCTCCATAGTGGGGAGGAGGATACGAGCCCCCTCCCCCCACCACGGCTACAATCAACTCGTCTCACTATAAATATAGACGAGGCCTAGGGGCCGCTTATAATGGTTGCCTCAGAAACCACTGGACACGTCGAAGTGCATGGTGAGGGGTAGTGAGGTGACTCCTGTCACGGTCCCGTTTGGTATATAGTAGCTCTTCACCAGGAAGTGTCTCTGGGGTGCTAGTGCTAGGAATCGCTTATACTCTGCCGGGAGATCCAGCCTGTCTAGGTGAATGGGGTCCATCCTCATAATTATCTTCGTGTTGGTCAGCTGTACCACGACATCGTTGAGGTCGCCGAGGGTGTGGGTTGCGAAGACCAGGCCTATGCCCCTCGCACGGCCTAGCCTGGCTATCCTGCCGAGGACGCTGGAGAGCGCGCGGGCCCTCTCGTCCCTCGCCTCGTTGGGAAAGAACTGGTGTGCCTCGTCTATGAAGACTATAACCCTAGGCGTCTCCCTCCTCTCCCTCCAGGCACGCTGCTTCCAGCCGAGCAGAGTCTCGAGCATCCTTATAGCCACGACACGATGCGTGTTCTCTCCTAGGCTGCTCACCCTGTGGCTCCATGCAAGGTCTACCACAAGGGGTGCCTTCTCATCCGTGGAGACGGATACGAGGCCAGGCCAGGAGGGCTCTCCGAGGAAGTGGAGCACACCGTCCCTTACCTCCTGGACCACGTCTACTATACCGGTCTCCGCCAGCGTACCCAGCTCCCTCGCAAGGTTCTCCAGTGTGCTCCTGTGAGGGGAGGCGTCTTCTAGGGCGCGGCACAATAGGAGGGGGATGTGCGCGTAGTTGTTGACCGCGCTCTCGAGCTCCCTGGAGATCCACTGGTACTGGAGTTTAAGCCTGCCGGCCACGTCTCTCAAAACGTTCTCCGAGTAGTAGTCACTGCAAACCCTAGAGTCCCTCGTCTGGGCATGGTATACGTAGTGCTTAACACCCTCGAGATACAGGTCTATGAAGGGCTTCGGCGACCCGTGGGGCGATGCGTACTCGACTCTCTTCTTGACCCTCCTAAGTATGTCCCTTGCATGGCTCGTGAGGCCCGGCATCAGGGAGGCCAGCGCGTCCCCTGTAAGCCCCGTGGTCCTTATAGTGTATGGCGTGAAGTACAGCTTCTTCCCTGCACCGTTGAGCCTAAGCCTGTGAGCCAGGCCGGGCCCCTCCAGGGTGGGCTCCTCTTCCTCGGCGTCTATGTCTAAAGCGTTGAGCAGGGGGGCTAGGCTGTCATTATGGTAGTCATTGTATACGCTACGTAGAAGGCTCTCCCACCCGCCGGGGGAGGGCTTGGCTCCTATTATGTCCCTGGAGACCGGGGCCACGATGATGAGCTTGTCGGGCTCTTTTACTCCCTCGTATACCCTGAGTCCACCTGTGTCTCGGCGGCTGGTGGGAGGCATTAGGAGCTGTATGTAGTCCTGGTTCAAGTCGAAGACCACTAGTCCAAGCCTGTTATCGGTGCTCGAGAGGTGGGCTATCATGTTCTTTAAAAGCGTAGTCTTCCCGCTCCCGGTTGTGCCTAGTATTAGGGTGTGTTGGAGCATGACCCTGACAGGGAGGACAACCGGTATAGCACCCTGTTTTACGGGTACCGAGTTGAAGGTGAGGGCCCCGAGGACTACGCCCTCGCCCCTCGGCGGGAGGCCGAGGAGCTTCACCAGGACCTCGGGGTAGGGGTCTATGACGGGGCTCTGGGGTTCTATGCTCAGGTTTGCAGGTATGACGGACCCTGTCTCAGGATCGTATTCCAGGAGGATCTCACCCGTTATCTTGGTCCTCGTCATTAGCGTGGAGGCATCCACGGATACTGGAGAGGCGAGGGGCTCCTCGACTCCTATGCGCGCGAGCTCGTCCAGCCTCGTTATACTCACAACCCTGACCGAGATCAGGTGGAGTGTTTTAGGGTCTAGTATTGCAAGTATGCTGCCCATCCTGTAGAGCGGGTTGGCCTCGTCCAGGGCTGAGAAGTATATTGAGGGATCCACGTCGAATACTACCCTTGCCCGGGAGGAGTCGACCTCTACAGGGCTGAACCTGGATACTATGCCTACAGGCCTCCCATACCTGGGCGCCTCCCTATGGGCTTCGGCGAGCCTTTCGCCTAGGATCCTGTGGGTGTCTGGGCCCGCTAGGAGGCCTCTCTCACCTATATTCTCCTCCACCGCTCATCACACCCCGCTGTGTATCTCGTCGTATGTGAAGGGTATGTGGGAGGCGGAGACTAGGCGGCGCATCCTCTGCCTGAGTGCCTGTGCAAGCATACCCGCCCTGTGATCGCTCATCTTAACCGTGAAGGGCTCCGTCACCCCGTGCCTCAGGGTCTCTCCTAGCAGTACGCTCCAAGGTGTGAGGCTGTGCTCTCCTAGTATGCGTAGCGTTCTATGGGTGAACTCCAGCCTGTATATCCTGTAGGTGTATACCAGCCTGCTCCAAGGGTTCGGGGGTATGGCTATGTATGTGTAGAGCTTGGAGGCGCCGTACTCGTGGGAGCGGTACTCCATTATGGGGGTTCTAGCGGCTCCCCTGGGACTGCATCTGCCCGTGGATAACAGCATGTATACCAGTGCCTGGTCGTTGGGGGGCTCGTGGCCTGCTAGCTTGGAGCCGCATCTTAAGAGTGTTTTCCTAGTGTAGGCTTCAGATGAGACGAGAAGCCTGCTCTGGTCTATTCTTTTAACTATGCCTATAACGGGTATTCCGTTGTCCTCGTATTTCCTTATGATGCTTATCCTGTCGCTTATCATCGTGTGCCATAGCCCGCCGGGCTCCGGGTTCCCGGTTATCCTGGAGACTAGCTGGGGTGTCTGGAAGAGGGGGCCGTCTACGAGCACGACTGGTGTGGCCCTAGTGTTTGCTTCCTCTTCTAGCGCCTTGTGGAGGGGGTCTGAGAGCAGCCAGTTCTCTGTCCACATCCTGTACTCGTCTGCTATTCTCTCGGGGGAGTAGTTGTAGCCGTAGGGTGAGCCGAGGGGGTTCCGGGTGGTTATACCTGAGCCCTCTTCCTCTGCCTCCGAGTCGGTTCCTAGTATTATGTATGGGGGCCTTATCCTGGGCTTCACGGGGTAGGTGTAGACTTCCGGGTGGTCGTAGAGCTCGGGGATACGGGGCGTTGAGAGGCTCCCTGTTACTATGACTATGTTGAAGAAGGGTGTTCTTATTATTCCACTACTAGTGTCGAGGCCTATGGGCGTGTATCCGCCTTGCCCCGCCGGATCGCCGGCTTCCAGTAGGGGGTTTCTAGCGTCGGGTTCTAGGGGCTTGCTGGGCCCGGGGTCCCTGTCTTCTATTATGTAGTAGTCTATCGTGGTTTGTAGTGCTGGACGCGGCTTGTTACTCCCTTTTAGTATTTTCTTTATTGTTTCCTGTATTGTTTCTAGCTCCATGGGGCTACCTCCGGGGACCCCGGGGTGCGTGGAAGTATTACCCTGGGTATTACCATTTTTCTATTTATTGTTGGCAGTTAAAAATATAACTTTCATTATTAATAGTTGTTCAATAAGGTTCACGTTTAAGGCTGTTTGTGTTTATATAAATTGAATAGGTAACATTACTTACTTAGACCCCTCACTGGAACTAATAGTAGGAGAAGAGACACTATAGGACACACATAGGTAAACCCGATAACAACCACAAAACAGAAACCTCGCTTAAGAAGAGAACACCCAACTCCTTCAAACGACCCCGTTGAAACTCCATTTCCTCCTCCATACTCTCGAATAACGACCCCGCATCCAGGTAAGGGAGAGAGTTATATGCCAGCAACATATAATTCATCCGCAGAGAACGAGTTTATCCCGGGGAGCAAAATAATGAACGAGGAACAACACAATGAGAATAATACTACGAGAGAAGAGCGGCGCTTCTCAAGGAAGCTTTACCTATCACCTATAGAAGCATATACCAATAAACTCAAAGCAAAGCCGAGGCTAGATGGAGCCTCGGGAGCACCCGACATAATACCCGGCGAGCTCATAGCAGAGGCGCATAATGCTGTGAAGCATAGGAGTGAATGCTATGGGTATCCCGGCGCGGGAGGCCCTGACGAGGCTAGGCAGGCTTACTCCGAGTATGTAAGCAAAATACTGGGGTTCCCCAAGGTTAAACCGGATGAGGTAATAGCTACTGCTGGAGCACAGCATGCCTTGAAGATGCTCTCACAGCTAACAGTAGAGAACGGCACGCCCGTGCTAGTAGAGAATCCCGGGTTCATAGAGGGGAGGATGCCCATCGAATACGAGGGAGCGGCGCTGAGCCCTATAAACGTTGACTTCAAGGGGAACGCAGCCGTGCCAAACGGGGAATACAGGCTCGCATACACGGTTCCTACAGCTCATAACCCTCTAGGGGTAGACTATACCCCCGAGTCGCGCTCCATGCTGGCCAAGCTAGCTGAGAAGGGGAGCCTAGTAGTAGAGGACGATCCCTATCGGGCCCTACACCCAAACCCGCCGCCCCCCGTGTGGAGGCCCGGGTCGAACGTGGCATACGTGGGCAGCATGAGTAAGGTACTCGCGCCCGGGATAAGGGCCGGGTTCATAATACCTCCTCCCAGCATGGTGGAGCCCCTCGAACTCCTCTCGCAACACGACTTCGCCGCCAACAGGGTTGCTGGATGCATTATAGAGTACCTGCTCGACACGGGAGAGCTGGAGGGCCATGTAGAGGTGAAGAGGAGGCTGTACGTTGAGAGACTCGGGGAGATGAAGAAGTCTCTAGGGGAAGAGCTGCCTGAGGCTGAGATTAGCGATGCGCGGGGAGGATTCTTCATAACCATAAGAACCGGGTGCGATGCATACAGGTTGCTGGAGCGCGCCGTGAGTGAGGGGCTCACCTTCGTGCCGGTAAGAGACTTCTATATAGATAACCCTCTAGAAGATGCTGTAAGGGTGAGTGTTGCAAGGCTGCCGCTTGACAGTATAAGAGAGTATGCGGGAAAGCTGGCTGGAATAATAAGGGAATGCTGGAGAGGAGCCTATGGAGAGCGATAG
>CAYVIZ010000022.1:10897-16522 GCA_964451715.1 uncultured Desulfurococcales archaeon
ATATGATGCCTAGTCCTCCTTGTTCCAGTTGATGAAGTAGCCGTTCTCGTATACTAGGTCTCCGTCAGCGTAGACGCGGGCGTTCCACATGCTCTTAACCATGTCCCAGTGTATGGCGCTCCTGTTGGTGGAGCCTGTCTCGGGGTAGCCGTTTCCTAGGGCCATGTGTATGGTGCCTCCTATCTTCTCGTCGAAGAGTATCTCCTTCGTCTGCCTTTGTACATCATAGTTTAGCCCGAAGGCCAGCTCGCCTAGGCGCTTTGCCCCATCATCCAGGTTCACCATGCGTTCCAGGAAGTCTCCTCCCTTGGTGGCGGAGTACTCGCTGAGAACACCGTTTCTGAAGCATAGTCTTACACCTTCAACCTCTATGCCGCTGTATACTTGGGGCATGTCGAACTCCACGCAGCCGTCGACTCCGTCCTCGTGGGGCCCCGTGAAGACCTCGCCGCCCGGCATGTTCTCGTGGCCGTCGTCGCTTATCCACTTTCTCCCGGAAACCTTTACTGTCAGGCTTATTCCTGGACCCTCGAACCTGAGCTCGTCTGCCTTGGAGAGTATATCATTCACCACCTTCTCCTGCCTACGGGCCTGGTCCATCCAAGCCGCGACCGGGTCTTCGTAGTGTAGTTTAACCGCCTTGTATACGAACTCCTCGAACTCTAGGGGCCTCATACTGGCCTCTTGGGACATTGCAAGCGTGGGATAGGGGGCGATGGTCCACTTCTTCTCGCCGCGAGCCGCCTTCTCGAGGAACTCCTGGAAGAGTGGAGCTATCGCCTGCCGGGCTACCGCTATCTTGGAGGGGTCTATGCCTATCAGCGGCTTGGTGTGTATTGTAGATAATATGCTTATGGACGCGTCGTATTCCTCGTATAGCGTTCTGAGGAGGGGGGTGACGTGCCTCAGTTGGTCCTCGTTTGCCTCCAGGTAGAATATCTCGGAGAGGAGCTCGTCTCTTAGGAGAGGGGTGGGATATGCTCCGCTCCTCAGGACCTGCCTGTATATCTCCCTGACTAGCGGTGCTGCCGTTGTCTCAGAGGATACAAGTACCTCCATGCCCTTCTCTACTCCTATGCTATAGTCTACTAGTAGCTTAGCGTATCTGTCAAGGGATGAGATGAACCTTGCTGTAGGATACACTTCTCGTCTACCTCCACGTGTAGAGGAGGGTTTCTCTAGATTTAATATTTGATATCTATATAATCAGAGGAGTCTGGTGCAGTGACTGTGGACCCGGTGATAGTAGGGGCTGCCGGTATGCTGTTCATAGTAGCTGGATGGATATCAAGCTATGGCCAGAGGCCCCCTCTCAGGCTGAGCCTCCTCTACACAGTGGGGAGCCTCCTACTCCTATTATACAGCATCATGAGAGGGGACCCCGTGTTCACCCTGTTAAACCTATTAGCCACAGTTTCATCCTCCTATCATGCCTTTATAGGGTTAATGGAGAGGAGGCACCCATAAAACTGGATATATAACTGGTTCACGTATAACTCCATGTATACGGGATGAGGAGACGACGGTCGAGGGAGCCCCCCTGGTGGGCGGTGAACGGCATTCTCCTAACTGACTACTCTTCCCGGATGACCGGGAGGCTAAGTCTTTAGTAGATCGTTTAGGGATAGGGCTTCTACTCCACCGCCTAGGATAGTCTTTACTAGAGACGCGTTTCTCTTTATCCTGGACAGGAGCTTCCTGTCATCGGTAACTAGGACTGCTGAATTGTCACGGGCTGCTGTTATATACGATGCATCATAGAATGTCACGCCTAGCCTACCAGCCAGCTCTAGTGTGAGAGTCTGCGAGGAGGGATTTACCGTTTTCATCCTCTTGTAGATAAGGCTGAAGTATTCTATGAGCCTAGTGGCCTCCGCTAGGGTTATCCTTTCATGAAGCACAGCCTCCTTCCATATGGCGTTACCTACCTCGTATGGGGTGAGGCTTGTTATGTAGTTTCCCTCTAGATAATTGAGGGAGCCGGGTCCCTCCAGCCTGACAAGGTTGACCAGTGCAGAAGCGTCGAATAGAGTCTTCATTACTGTTTCTCCTCTCGTGTCTTCCTGATAGTCTCCACTATCTCCTCTCGTGGTATCTTTACTAGGATCTCCTGCATTGCCGCAAGTTTCTCCCGCGCCTCCTCCTCTTCCCTTCTCTTAACCTCTTCCTCTAGGGCTCTCCGGATAACCTCGCTTATCCTTACATTGTATTGTTTGAGCTTTTCATAGAATTCCCTCTTAACCTTTGCTGATACCGTCACGTAACTCAAATCCGCCACCATTCATATACTACATACTATGTAGTATATAATTTATTCCTACTATTCTATTACTACACTAGAATCCTTGAAACAAAGGATAAAAACATGAAACCCGGCTAGAAGGAAGGACACTAAAGAGTATTGAATCGATAATAAAAAGAGGGGGGATTTACTGGCCTTTGAACTTGGGCTTCCTCTTTTCTAGGAAGGCGCTTACACCCTCTACCACGTCGTCGGTGCTGAAGAGTAGGCCGAATAGGCTTGCCTCGTATGCTAGGCCCACCCATAGAGGAGCCTCGGCGCCGAAGTTGATGGCGTACTTGGCTGCCAGCAGTGCCAGCGGCGGCTTCTCGGCGAGCTTCAACGCTAGGGCCCTAGCCTCCTGCTCGAGCTGCTCAGGGGGCACGACCTTGTCTACCAGCCCTAGCCTCAGCGCTTCCTTGGCGTCTATCATGTCTCCCGTGAAGATTATCTCCTTGGCCTTGCTTTTAACGGCTAGCCTGGGCATCCTCTGTGTCCCGCCGCCTCCGGGTATGAAGCCCAGGTTTATCTCCGGCTGGCCTATCATTACTCCCTCAGCGGCTATCCTTATGTCTCCACTCATAGCTATCTCCATGCCGCCTCCCAGCGTGTAGCCGTTGAGGGCCACTATTATCGGCTTGGTGTAGTACTCCATCTTCAGGGTTATCTCATGGAACTTCTTACTGAAGAGTGCTGCCTTGAATGGTGTGAGCCCCATGAACGCGGTGACGTCGGCGCCTGCCGAGAACGCTCTACCGGTACCGGTTAATACTACGACTCTTATCCTGTCATCCTCCTCCAGCTCGTCGAGGGTCTCGTAGAGCTCCTTCAGCAGCTCGGGGCTGAGAGCGTTAAGCTTCTTCGGTCTATTTAGTACTATCCACGCTATTGGCTCCTCTATCCTTATGAGGAGCGTGTTCTTATGCCTCTCCTCCACCTCCCTGTACTCGTAGAATCCCTTGCCGGTTTTCCTACCTAGCCTGCCCTCCTCTACCATCTTGAGTAGCAGGGGCTGGGGCTCGTATTCCTCGAAGCCCGTCTCCTCCTTCAGCTTCTTCAATGCCTCCACGATCTTGTCTATACCGTACTCGTCGGCGTACTCGAATACTCCCTTGGGCCAGCCGAGGCCCAGCTTTACGGCCTTGTCAATATCCTCCCTGGTGGCCACATCGTTCTCAAGCAGCCACGCGGCCTCGTTGACCGCTGGGGCTATCAGTGTTACCGGGTCTACCTTGTCGGCCTTCTCCTTGGGTATGTCTGGCCTAGCATACTTGCCGGGTGCCGGGTACGTGTAGAAGCCTTTACCGCTCTTCATACCATACTCCTGGGCGTCGAACTTCTCCTTGAACAAGGGGCAGGGGTTCATCTTGAATCCTCTACTAGTTATAGCCGTGTTCACATAGTAGAACACGTCGACTCCACTGTAGTCGGCCAGCTCGAAGGCGCCCATTGGGAAGCCTAGCTTGTACCTTACAGCCGCGTCCACCTCTACTATGTCCGCCTTACCCAGCTTTACGAGCCAGCAGGCGTTGTTGAGGAACCTGGCGAGTATCCTGTTAACGATGAAGCCGGGAACGTCCTTCTTAACCACAACAGGCTGCTTGCCGAAGTCCTTGGCCAGCTGGTATGTAGTCTGCACGGTTTCATCGCTTGTCTTGTCGCCTTTTATTATCTCGACCAAAGGCATCAGCGGCGGAGGGTTGAAGAAGTGCATACCCACGACCTTCTCAGGCCTCTTGGTGGCGCTGGCTATCTCGGTTATCGGAAGGCTGCTGGTGTTGGAGGCTAGCACAGCGTGCTCAGGCATGTGCTCGTCGGCGAAGGCGAAGAGCTTCTGCTTCAACTCTATACGCTCGACTATAGCCTCTATCATAAAGTCACTATCCTTCAACGCCTCGGCGAACTCCTGGGTATACTCTCCCTTGTCGTCTAGGTTGACTACCGGCTTTATCCTTGACATAACAGTCTCGACCGGGTCCCTCAGCATCCCCTTCTCGTAGAGCTTCTTGAGGCTCCACTCTATCTTCTGGAGCGCATTGTCTAGTATCTCCTTCTTAATATCGGCCAAGTAGACGGTGAAGCCCGCTATGGCGGCTACCTCCGCTATGCCGTGGCCCATGGTCCCGGCTCCGACGACTGTTATCTTCTTAATGTTGCCTGAAGACATGTCCATCACCTTAGAACGGGTTCTATATTAATTTAGTTGTCCATATATACGGATGTGATGGTTGACGGTATATAAACGGATAGTACCCATACTAGCTGATTAGGAGGAGAGAACAAGTAGGGGCTACTGGATCAGGTCAAGGAACTTGTAGCCCGTGCCAGTCAACACGACTATGGCAGGACCCTCTATATGCTTGCCTAAGAGCTTCTTATAAGCAGCATAGGCAACAGCGCTCGAGGGCTCCACAGGGAACCCCATCCTCCACAGCTCCCGCAAAGCACGTTTTATACTCCTATCATTAACGGCGACCGCTGTCCCGCCTGACCTCTTCACGGCACGGATAGCCTCATCCGCGCGGGGCGGGTTATCGTAGACCAGGGCGTCCGCGAGACTTGACTCTCCCTTCTCCACAGGCCCGCCTACCGCCTCAGCCAGCCAGGGATTACTGGAGCCTTGAGCGGCGAAGATGCGGGGAGTTCGGTTAGAGTACTCCTGGAACCCCTTGTACAAGGCGTATATGAGTCCTCCCGTGCTTGCCGGGGCTATAATGGGTACACCAACATAGCCCTGGCCAGCTATCTCGTAGGCTATGCTCTGGAGGCCGTATATGAATATAGGGTTCCACGCGTGTGCAACATAGTAGCATTCCCCAGACATAGTCTCCGCCAGCTCTGCAGCAGCCTTACGCGTCTTCGCCTGAACCAGCTTTGCTCCTAGTAGCCTTATTATCTTCTTCTTACCCTGAGGAGCAGTCTTGGGAACTATTATCTTAGCGTTAAGCCCGGTATAGGCGCTGTAGAGTGCCACGGATATGCCTGCATTACCTGATGAGTCCTCGACCACGCAGTCGTAACCCAGTTTCCTGGCCAGGTGAATATTAACGCTTGTCCCTCTGTCCTTGAAGCTTCCCGAAGGGTTAAGGTATTCAAGTTTGAAGAGAACACTCTTCCCATTTATCTTCCTCTCGACTAGAGGGGTCCTCCCCTCGCCCATCACCATGCCGGGTTTCCAATCGAGATCCTTGACCTGGAGGTTTAGAGGAGATCCGCAGACGGGGCACCTGTGCCTGTACATGTCCTCTAGTTCTATGCCGCACTTGGGGCATTTGAGCCTCCACATCACCAAGCTACTACACCACAAGACTCCATACGTCCGGGTGGGAGGCATAAAAACGTGT
>CAYVIZ010000022.1:16622-20460 GCA_964451715.1 uncultured Desulfurococcales archaeon
TTCGTGTACCATTTGTCGTACTGGTACTTCTTTCCCTTATAGCTTATCTCCACATAGTCTCCAGTGTCCCTCACAGTCATAACGATCTCTGTCCCTTTTACTATGCTGAACGAGGTGCTCCCCTTGGGGAGTATCTTCATGCCGAGCTCCTGGAGCAGGGGCTTTATAGCGTCTTTCACGCTTGCAACGTATTCCGCGCTACTCATATCTATACACCCACGTATACGATTCAATTCAAGGCTTCGAAGCCGGCAGTTTAAAAATATTAGGCTTCCCCGGGGTGGAGAGGCCCGTGCTCCCCGCGGGGCCGGGTGTTCCAAAGGTAGTCTATTAGCTTGACTGTATACCTTATCTTTACAGGCCTCCTAGTGACAGGGAAAGCCACGTTATACACGGGGACACCATCCACGGCGCATTGTGGTATACCTTTATGCGCGTGCCCATGGATTGCAGCGTTCGGCCTGTGCCTCCTCAGCAGGGACTCTACTCTCCTACTGTAAATACCCGGCCACGCCCTGCGGGGTTCTCCTCTAATGGTGCAGGATGCGCTTGCGTAGTGGGTTACCAGTATCGTTACATCGTTCCTAGACTTGCTCTCGGCAAGCAGCTGGTCCAGCCTCCTTATCCGCTCCGCGTAGATCTCGTCTATGTTGCTTATATTCCTCCTCTGCCAAGGAGTTGGCCTATCTATAACGCCACGGCTACCAACTATACCCAGCTTGTACCCGTTTATATCCAGCGTCAATAGTTCATCGTCTACCCATTTGATCCCCGGATAGTACCTCTTATACTCGTCTTCATGATCCATGAACTCGTCGTTGCCAAAAACAGCGATGATGACAGCGTCGGGGAAGGAGCTACGCGTAGCCTCTTCAACCGGTTTAAGGGCTGACACCATATTGCGTTCAACCATATCACCAGCAAACACTACCACGTCAACACTACTATAACCCGACATTGCAAGAGATCTCCTATACGCCTCAAGGTAGAGCGGGCTATGCACGTCGCTGACAGCTACTATGCCGGGGAGCCTATCCTGCAACCCTAGACCCCGTGTTCCCTGCCTCTAGAGGGTTTAGCTTGTTAGTCCAAGCCTACGCGATAGCTCAACATCTATCTTGGAGGCGAGATCCTCTATTCTCCTCCTAGTCTCCTCGAGCACTTCAACGGTTTCTCCACCCGTTATCCTCCGCGCCTGTTTCAGCCTCACAATAGCGTATGCCAAGGCTTCATTGGCGTCTGAAAGGGCTATTATATCCCTCGGCACACCCTCCCTGTACTTCTCCTTGAGCATCTCGTAGAAGCAGTCTATGTGAACGTAGCCAAGCTTGGCCAGTACAACCATCCTCTGCCCCTCAACCACGGGTTCCCCGCATATTCCACACTTCCAAGACTTGTATCTGGGTTCACTCAAGAAGAATTCACCCCACTAGTAAATGGGTGCATATCCTAGATAATAAAGAGGGGGTATTAACCGGCGAGCATGACAGCGTATACCTTGGCAGCCATCTTAAGCTCCTCAACCTCTATATACTCGTCGGGAGCGTGAGGTGTGTTGTTACCAGGCCCGTATGACGCTGCAGGTATACCCCGGGACGTGTAGTAGTGAAGGTCGAGGCCCCCCATACACACGGTAGGCTCCACCCTGACCCCTAGTTTGCCCGCCGCATCAGCTATCATCCTGACAGCTACACTGTCGGGCGGTGTAAGGGCAGGCTCCATAGAGTGTATCACCCTAACACTATACTCAGCCCCAACAGTGGAAGCCGCCTTCTCCAAGTACTCCTCAAGCTGTATCCTCGCAGACTCAACGCTCTCCTCCGGGTTTACACGGCGGTCTATAGTGAAGTAAAACCCTCCAGGCACCTGGTTAGTCTTGCCCCCGCCTTCCACCCCGGCGACACCGCCGATCATAGCCGTAGCCCTCTCCGCACCCTCCAAGTCGTACTTGTACCCACTCACTATACTAGAAACCACGGGTACATAGTTGTCGAACAACCATATAGCCATACGTGAAGCCTTCTCGAAAGCATTAACACCCATCCACGGCGTGCTTGCATGGGCAGTCTTGCCCTTAACCATCACCTCCACCCAGAGCGCACCCTTATGCCCATGCCAAACACGGCGGGTGCCGCTGGGCTCGGGTATGAACACGGCGAGAGGCTTAGTGTCGAGGTTGTCTACGAGCCAGCCAGTCCCGCATTCACCGCCTATCTCCTCGTCGGGGACCATGAAAAGCCTAGCCGTATACCTCGGCTTGTAGCCCTCCTCCCTGAGTGCTATAAATGCCGCGAGCACGGAGACCAGCCCGCCCTTCATGTCAACAGCTCCGCGGCCGTAGACCCTGCCGTTCCGGAGGACGGGGTTGAAGGGCTCAGTGATACTCCACCCGGGACCTCCTGGTACCACGTCGTAGTGACCGTTAAAGTCGACCACGCCGCCTCCTCCCTCGAGGACGGCCTCGACTATATACCTAGGATTACCCCTAGCCTCAGGGGGACAATTGGAGTCAACGTAGTCTTGGGGCACACTAATAACGCGGCTCCTAATACCGTACCTATCCAAAACCTCTACGGCCTTATCGGCGAACTCCCCATAATTCTCCCCCGAGGGGGAGACTGTGGGGACACGGATAAACTCCATGAGCACGTCCACCATATCCCTTTCGAGGGAGTCAACTCGCTGGAGCAGGCTTTCATAAGGCAACTACGGTGCCACCTCCAGCAATAATAGAATCCCTAGGGGGCAATAATATATCCACAGTGCTAAGACGAGGGAGTTAAATGCCTATGACCGGGTTGTACTGGAAAAACCGGGGGAGGGGTTTACCGCTGGCTCCTCCTGAGGAGGATGACGGCGGCTAGGGCAGCGGCGAGCAGTACGGCGGCTGTAGCCGCCGGCTCCGGCACGGGCTCCGGCGGAGTGTTCACAGTAACCGTGTCCTCGTCCGTGTTGCCTGCCTTGTCCACCGTGACCGCTGTGATGACATAGGTCTGGTCAGGCTCGTCCGGCACGTTCCAGGTATAGGTGTGGGTTCCGGCTCCCGTTCCCTCGTAGACCTTTGTACCGTTTATATAGATCTCGACCCTGTCGACACCCATGTTATCGCTGGCGTCGACAGTTATGTCCACACTCCCGGACACGGCTGCACCGTCCTCGGGGCTCGTTATGCTGGTGCTGGGCCTCGTGTTGTCGAAGAATAAGATGAAGTCTTGTGCCTCCCTGTTTCCGGCTTTATCGGACACCTTGAGCGTCAGCTTGTAGGCTCCATCACTATAATCTCTCGTGTCAACGCTGTAGCTTATAGTTTCCCCGTTACTATAGGTGTCTGTGTAGAGGAGGCTATCGTTCAGGTATAAGTAGTAGCTGGCGGGATGCTGCTCGGAAAGCTTGGCGGATAACTCTATAATCCCGTGGTGGTAGGTGTTGTTCCCGGGACTCGGGTTTTCTATGGCGGGCTTCGTGTTGTCCACGGTGACGGTTATCGTGTGCCATGCAGTGTTGCCGTCCTCGTCTATGGCTGTAAGGTTCAGCTCATAAGGCCCGTCCTCCAGCTTACTGGAGTCCCACCTGTACCCGAAGTAGCCAGTATGATGGAAGGTTTCGACTAGAGTATCGTCTACGTAGAGCTCCGACCTGTCTAGATTGTTATCGTAAGCGTAGAGGAGCATGTCCACCATGCCTCCAACCAGGCTACCGTCCTCTGGCTCCAGTATCTCGGCCGAGGGCTTCTCGTTGGAAATGGTTACATCCAAGTGTTTACTCGTCCTGCCACCATAATAGTTGAACGCCGTGAAGACCAGCTTGTAGAGGCCGTCCCTCCACTTAGACGTGTCCA
>CAYVIZ010000023.1:0-13501 GCA_964451715.1 uncultured Desulfurococcales archaeon
CCCTTCCTCCAAGGCGTATGGCTTCTATCCTAGCCAGTGTCTTAGACACTAGATCCTCTGGTCCTACATTGACTACGGTCACACCCTTCTTCATAAGCTCCCTCGCCACTTCCTCTCTCTTGCGGAGCCCTTGAATGGAGTAGAGCCTGTAAATACTTGCCTGCAGCCCCTTCAGCCCTATGACCTCGAAGAACGGGGTGTATGGAGATATCACTATTACATCGTTTCTAAGCTCTTTGAGCTTTAGAAGCAAGTCTATATAGCTTTCTAAGTCCTCGTCCTTCTCGAGTTCTAGGTCGCTGAATACTATATATACATACTTTCCTCTCCTAGAGAGATTAGAGAACGTATGTGTGACCACCTCGTCAAGACTATAGTAGCCTTTATTGTTAACGGGCCATTCTATGTCCGCCAAACTCCTCGCCAGAACACTGTAATATCCCCGGCCCCTACCAGGTTTGACGAGGAATAGTTCACCGCTGGAGGAGTAAGCTATGCCTACATTATCCCCCCTCTCTAGAAGGTATTTAGCTATAGAGGCTGCCCAGCGCACCATGTACTCGAACTTAGTCTTACCAAGAACCCCATAAGCCATTGAAGGCCTATTATCAAGTATAAGAACAACGTTGAGACTAGATTCCTGCTCGAATACCTTCACCATCAGTTTTCCAGTCCTCGCAGTAGACTTCCACTCGATAAACCTGTAATCGTCTCCTGGGACATACTCCCTGGACTCTATGAACTGTATGCCCATACCTTTCCTGCCTGTGAGTACCATGCCTCCAGGAGCGTATAGGAGGCTCGACAGGAGCCTCCTGCTTTCTATGAGCTCTATTCTAGGTTGTACTCTAACAATGGTTTCATTGTCTAGAATGGCTTCCTTGGCGAATACTCCAGCTGGATCCCTTACCACTATCCTAGTCGGGGGAAACCTGTGTTTCCCCAGGACAGGCTTTACGGAATACTCCAGTTCCAGTGCTCCTTTAGCTGGTATAAAGCCGACCACGCTGTTTGAGCCTTTCACTAGCTTAAAAACGCTAGGATAATTATCTATGACCTCAACGCTTTCAAGTGGGATGAGTGAGTCATTCTTAATTACAACCCTCACCCTAACATTACCGCCTTCTACTATGGGCTTCTCGATAATCCTCTCCGCCTTTAGACTAGAGGTGCTCCTGACTTTTGCCTCGAACACTATTTTTGAAGTTATGATAAAGAGTATAAGGAATGAAGACATTGCAAGGATGTTCGGTACAGTGCTTGCTGGGACGAGTAGTGTTAAACCGAATAGAATACTGGCTGCTAGAACTAAAGCCTTGCCACGCCGCGTCATACCCCAGCTAGACATGAGGGACTCAGCTTTCAAGGCACGGCTACCTTCTTCAGCACATCGTCTATGATTTTGTCAGCGGTCATGCCCTCTATTTCAGCCTCCGGCTTCAATACTATCCTGTGCCTCAGAACGGGCTTAACCGACTTCTTCACGTCGTCTGGTATAACATAGTCTCTACCATCTAGTAGGGCTAGAGACCTTGAAAGCTGTAGCAGCGCTATAGCTGCCCTCGGAGACCCGCCCAAACGTACTGCGCTGTGTTTCCTGCTCTCCTCTATGATGTCGGCTATATAGTCTAGTATGTGTTCCTCAGTGTGGACACTCCATATCATGCTGGACACCTTGTAGAGTTCCTCCTTACTAGCAACCGGCTCGATGGGCCATTCCTCTATGCTTCTAAGCCTCCGGAGCACGTTTTTCAGTTCGTCTCTACCCGGATAGGACACCTCTATTTTGACTAGGAACCTGTCCGTCTGGGCTTCGGGGAGAGGGAACGTTCCCTCGAGCTCGATAGGATTCTGGGTGGCTATAACCATGAAGGGCTCCTCTAGCCTTAGAGTGTTACCTTCAATTGTCACCTGCCTCTCCTGCATAGCCTCCAATAGTGCAGACTGCGTCCTTGGGCTAGCCCTGTTTATCTCGTCTGCCAGTACTATATTGGCGAATACAGGGCCCTTTCTAAGAGTAAATTCACCTGTTTTAGGATTATAGACCATCGTGCCTACTATGTCGGAAGGCAGCAAATCGGGTGTAAACTGTATTCTCTTGAACGTTAGGGATAAAGCCGAGGCAAGTGCTTTGGCCATAGTAGTCTTAGCTACCCCAGGGACGCCCTCTAGTAGTATATGGCCTCTAGCCGCTAGGGAGGCGAGCATGAGCTCCATGTCTGCCTCTTTGCCTATTACTACTTTTGAAGTCTCCCTTAGTATTCTGTCCCTCAGGTTTCTAGCATAGCTGGTGTCAAGTTCTCTAGTATCTCCTGACACCGTATTCGACACCCTTAACTCCCTCCCCTTCTCCGGTAAGTGTATAACCAAGATTCTCTAATATGTACTCTGCCTCTTGTATCATTTTCTTCAAGAGAGTATTCGACCTAATCACCAAGGGGAACAGCTTTCTCTCTCCTCTATACTTCTCCTCCAATCTTACCAGGGTTCCAGCGAACAGGGCTAGCCGTTCCTTGTCAACTCCTATAAGACGCGAGGCAACCTCTAACTCCCTTGGATCATTTGCTATCTGTTCGAGTCTCATACCCATATTATCCCATAGCACCTGGTTTATGAGCTCGTAGAGGTTGTGGAGCGATGAAATAGCTTGTTTCCTCGAGATCTTCTTCCTCGATATAAGGGATTCCCTTAACAGTGTTTGACTCACCATGCTAACCTCGTTGACCGTATGCTCTAACTCGTCTTCGATGGTATCCCATGTAGCGGTTCCTCTGAGGGCTCTATAGGAAACATATGAAGCTAGGGCTAGAACCGGTATTCCGAGAAGCGGCATGTGAGACAGGTTAGAATAAAATACGTCCTCCACATTCCTAGCCAGCACTAGTAACAGGTAGACTATCATGGCGGGATGTATTATTATGGGCAGAGGCGCCTTCAGATAGTTTTCAACATTATCCCTTAAACCCAGGCTAGGGTCAAGATTAGGCATACTGGTTTCATAGTGGGATAAATCGAATATTACAGCTGTCTCATTAGGCTTGCTCCCCAGTGAGAGGGCTTTAAACGTCTCAAGCGCGAATCCAGTATAATTCATCTCCCTGGTGGAGTGTGATAAGGCAGTGTTGAGGAATATGGTCCCATCAGAAAAGACAGCCACCCTATTCACGACTCCCCCTATAGATCTCGACTTTACGAAGACACCGACAAGCGATCCATCGGAAGCTGTCGAGGTAGCCTCGATAGAAGTGTAAGCTTGCGTATTAGAGATTTTTAGGCGGGATGCAATACTAAGCACAAGATGATACTCCTCTACTTTCCCACTGCTTGCCGGCACCCTCATCGTTGCGGGAACATATATGGAGGCGTTACCCTCTGACCCCATAAGTCTTACAATAAAGATTATCTTCCCCGATACCTCTATCCCGTAAGGCCTCGTCAGCTCGTTAGACGTGGTATTCTCGTCTGCTACAAGGATAGACGTATTCCGCAGTGCTAAGCTGTTAAATAAAGCCCCAGCCTCTCCACGGGACACCGGCTTGTCGGGGGATATTACAACTACTATTACCCTCCTAAACCTGTCATCGTTAGAAAGTTTCAGGACGTCGTTCCAAGATGAGGCGGCATATACATGGTATCCCTCCTTCTCCAAGAGAGCCGCCAGCATACTCGTCCCGAGCCAGTCATTATTGTACGGTGTAGGCGCCTGCTTGTAAGCATAGTTTATAAGGAGAGTCTTAGGCGCCGAGTAAAGCGACGCTACTAGCCCCACTATCGCAAGTCCTATAAGGAAGGCTTTGAAGTTAACTTTTCAACACCTCCTCTACACTCTTATTACATTCTTCTAGGTCACTTGTCGCCAAGGGTTTACCCGAGTATCTAGCCTTCTCGTATACGTGTACAGCCCTAGATACCGCGTCTCTTATTCTGTTTCCTGTAACTCTCCTCGTGAACTCTCTCACAGTCTCCCACTCATACTTTTCTATACCCTTTACTCTCAATATTCTCACCAGGTTATTGAAACACGTTATTATTAATGTCCTCAGGTCATTGGAATCCATCCTGTAACCATGTAGCCTGTGCTTCGCAGTGAGGATGCTCCTATAGAAAAGATCTTCCAACACGTCTCTCCTGATGTAAGCCAGGTAAACAAATCCTGTCAAGACTGTAATGTATATTAGAGCCTTGGCAACCGTGTATAATGGCAAAGAAAACCCCCTGGTCTTCCCTGTCTCTAGGCTTGGTATAGGTATATTAGGCAGAGAAGCATTGAGTGATCCTCCAGAGCTAGCGTTAACTCCTCTGAGCCCTTTTAGGCTGGATTCCAGGTCTCCCAGAGAGACGGGTTCTCTGCCCGCTTTGCCGTACAACGTGTTAACGAGTCTGAGATAATCGTTAAGGTCTACCTGGAACCCGTTTTTACCAGGGTTAGAGGAAGCTATCAATGCCAGGTCTCTGAGTACATCTGGATCCAGATCTACAGCCTTGCTAGAGCTTATGTTCTCCAGATAACCCCCCAACTCTTTTACAGACTGGTTATAAGACTCCATATCCCCTAATGATAGGCTTTTGTTTATGTTTTCTAATATACTCTTAAGATCAGGATCAGTAACGTTATACTCTAGGCTTTCAAGTAGCTCCTCTAGGTATTTCTGGTCTAACGTAATATTACCTAGTATGGGGGCATGCCTCCTAAGTTCTGCATTGGAATACGCTGTTTGAGCGTTTACATGAATTAACGTCTGGGGCATAAGTGGCGCTACCGTAGAGAGAAGTATTACAGCAATCAGGACGCCTACTCTACCATGTATTAGCAATGTTTTCATCTATGCCTATTCCTCCCCAGGCAATCCTTACCTGTCCGCCCCTGTATTTGTTAAAGCTATGTGATATTTTATATCATTAATTTAATGAAGACACAGAATCTCTTGAATGAGCCAGGAAGGAAAGTATGCAGGCATGTATAACGTTAGGATTTCCGAGGTCTCCTAACTATGAATACGTGGCCCTCATAATCCACAAGCTGAATCTTATTCTCATGCTCCAGCCTCCCTATAATTACACTAGGCTCGAGCCCCTTCTCCCTTATTATTCTCTCTGCGACATCTAGTCTTAACGGGTGGACGTTGGTTATGGAGAGAATACTAGATTCCACGTTATCTCCAAAATAAAAGTCTCCCCCTTCGAACGAGGCTAGAAACTCTACCTTATCACCGATCCTCTCCCGGAAGACCTGGTAGGCGACTAGCATCGCATGAGGACTTGGAGGCCTGACCCACTTCTCCGCGGGAGGCCTCGTAGGTACGGCTATATAGGCTTTACTCGGGTTTAGCCCTGCGATGAAATCCGCTATATCAGAGAGCGTTTCAACATTATCGTTTAGCCCCTCCACGAGCATGGTCTCAGTCACCAGTTGGCCCGGGAATTTACCGGCGAACTCCTTAATCCCGCTGAGAACCTGTTCCAAGCTGAGAGAGGGATGCGGCCTGTCTATTCTCCTATACGTTTTTTCTTCCACAGCGTCTACTTTTACTGAAACCCAGTCAAACTCGTTTAGATCCATCTGAACACTGTCTATCCACAATAATGAGCCATTAGTTATGACGGCGAGCTTAACAGGCGCGTATTCCTTTATCTTCCTAGCTTCTATTCCTAGGTTAACGTCGAGGGTGGGTTCGCCGTCTGGCACGAAGGTGACATAGTCTATGGAATCTAGCCCCACCTCACTAATCTTCCTGGAAACCGCGTCTACAAGTGTTTCTGGATCATAGAATTTCCTCCGCTTAGCCTCTAGGAACACCGTCCGCCCGATTTGGCAGTATACACAGGAATAACTACAGTGTTTGGGAGGTATATTGTTCACGCCGAGGCTCCTGCCTAGACGCCTGCTGGGCACGGGGCCGAATACGAGCTCCTCACGGGGCAATAAAGGAGCACCCATGCTGTGGTTATCCTAGGAAGGTTTATACGGTTATCGAGGTCCGACTAGAATAGTTTACCTATACCCCTCCGTCATCCTAGTGTCGAGTCGAGGTATAGCATTACCAGGAACCCTATGAAGAATCCTATAGTGGCATCTCTCTCATGTCCAGTCCTGTGGCTCTCAGGTAACGCTTCATGGCTTACAACATATACCATAGCGCCGGCACCATAGCCGAGCAAGTAGGGGAGCAGGTGGTATGATATGCTTCCAAGCAAAGCTGTGGGTACAGCAACGGTCATCTCCGAGAGTCCGCTCAGCAGCCCGTAGAGGAAACCCTTAGACCTTCTGCCCGTTATTAGTGCTATAGGGAGCGCTACAGCGAAGCCCTCAGGTGTATCCTGGAGGGCTATCGCTATCCCGGTTGCCACGCCTAGTGCTGGGGAATAAACAGTCGATGATCCTATAGCCATGCCTTCGGGGAGGTTGTGTATTATGATTGCCATAGCGACGAGCCACGCCGCCTTGGCCTTGTTCCTGAGAGCCGCCGGGCCTTCATATCCTTTGATTATATGCTCGTGGGGTATAACCCTGTTGAGCACAGCTATTGAGATCGCTCCCAGTATAAACCCGGCTATGGGCTTCCAGAAACCAGCCATGTCCATTGCGGGTAGTAGCAGGCTGGTGAAGCTGGCTACTATCATTACACCACTACTAAAGCCTAGCCCTACGTCTAGGACATGGTGGGTGCTCCCCTTCTTGATGAAGAATACTGGTAGTGCGCCTAGCGTGGTGAGCAGTGCTGCTATGCCGCTGAGCACTGCTGCAAGCAGTATCATGTTACTGCCCGCAGCTTCAACCAGGGTTCTCTGAAGCCATATTATAGGGTTCATCGCCTGAGCCTCACCCACCTACATTTTGTATGATTCCTTGTGGTACATTATGTGAATTAGAAGTCGGCTTCAAAATAAAATAAGTGAATTATTAAGTATATCTGCTTGGTTAAAAAGGCGAAAAAGGTTTACTGGAAGACGACCTTCCTGTCTTTGAGGCTCCTATTGAGCAGATCAGCGTGCTCCAGAGTCACGTGGTATTCTACTACTGGTGTAAGCTTTATCTCCCCCTCAACGTCTACCTTGTTAACTATTACTTTTCCTCTGTCGAAGTCGACGGTGTAGACTAGTACTGTTCTCCCGGCTAGGTACTTCTTGACGCTCTCGTCCTCCAAGGCCTTGGCTAGGCCTCCCGCGGCGAATATTCTTACGTGTACTATTATGTCTCCGGGAACTTCCTTTGCCGCCATTTCTTTGAGTGTTTTGACGAAGCTCTCCTTTATGGTTTCAATAGGCGTCTCTCCGCCGAACTGTAGTAGGGTTGCCTGGGGCTTGAACTCTTTTAGCCTTGCAACAACGTCTTCCTCGTTCTTGCCAGGCTCTACCATGAAGTGATAAGTTACTCCCCCGGTATAGTCTAGGAATGAGGCCTCGGTTGCTGTTGCTATGCTGCTGCATATTATGTTTTTGGGAGCCACGACCGCCAGCTTCTTAACGCCGAGGTCTGCAGCTGCTTTGCCGACCATTCTCCCGGTGAGGGTTCTGAGGTATATCTCCTCCTCGAATGTTGTGAGAGGCATCTGTTCTCACCTCAATCTAATGTTTCATGTAGTAATATATAACACCGTTAATGGTTTAAAAACTTAATGATATTATTCACATATATGAAAAAGAGGCTAAGAAAACTAACTAGAAAGAGAACTCCATGCCCACACCCAACAATCTATACGCGCTAGGATTCTTCTCCCTCAGAACCCACTGAGCAAGAGGCCCCGTACAGTGACCAGCAGCAACGAGCCCCAACCCCTTAGAAGATAAATAACCAGCAACCTCAACAATCCTATCATCCGTTGCCCCCAGAAGATGTAACCCCCCTATCACACCATAAACGTCCTCTCCACTCAACCTGCTCGCATGCTCTATAATATTCTCAATCCCCGAATGGCCGCACCCTGTGAGAACAACGACCCCCTTATCGATATGCAAAAGGAGTCCAGTATCATCTAGGAGACTATCCTCAACCAACCGCCCCTTCTCAACACGTAACATACCCCTAGTATGGCTAGGTCCATGACCCCGGTCTATCTCACCCATAGTCCTAACACTAGGCGTCACCTGCACAGGATCCCTCGACAACAAGAGCCTAGCACCCATGGCTTCGATCTCGCTCCTAGTAAACGGTGCCCCTATATCTCGGAGCATTCCACCTAAGAGGTTAGTGTAAGCCGGCACAAACAGGTCTGGATGAGCTATAACTGTTATAGGTTTTCCTCTACGCGCCTCTAGCAGCTTTCTAAGGCCACCCGTGTGGTCGTAATGCCTATGGCTGAGCACCACATAATCAATATCCAAAGGATTTATACCAGCTACACCGAGATTCTTAAGCAGGACATCCCCGCTAGTACCGGTATCAAACAAAACCTTAACGCCAGCCTCAAAATCCTCTATAAGCGCAGAGAACCCGTATTCGGGTAGAAACCTAGTAGGTAGCGGTGCACTATTATCTATCAGTATGGTTACCCTTAATGAATGTGAGGACAAGAGGTTAATCACCTGCTTCTGTTATTAATAACCAACAATATTTAAGTATATAAACGAATAAGGGAAAAGGGTTTTTACGGGTGAGACAGGTATATCTCGTAGAAACGGAAAGATGAGTCTAGCAGACGCCACAGCCTTATCTGTAGGGATAATAATAGGTTCAAGCATATTCTCCCTAGTGGGAGTAGGAGCCCAGATAGCGGGGAGGGATCTACCCTTATCTCTGGCTTTATCATCACTCATAGCTTTATTTGTAGCCTACAACTACGCTAAACTAGGCTCTACATACATATCAAACGCCGGTCCTATAGAGTATATCATTAGAGGTTTAGGAGACAGGTTATACACAGGCATAGCCGCCATGATGCTATGGTTCATATACGTGTCCTCGCTAGCGTTATTCGCCAAGACACTAGCAGGTTACACGCTGGCTTTAGCCGGGCTCCCTCTATCCTCTCTAAACATGGCCTTAATAGAAGCCTTATCAATATCCTTCTTTGTAGCCCTAAACTTTAAGGGATCTAAGGCTGTAGGGAGAGCTGAGGTTTTCCTAGTCGCAGTTAAACTGTTTATATTGATGCTGTTTATAATAGCAGGGTTTTTCACTATAAAAACCGCTTATCTAAAGCCTGTGACAGACCAGCCTCACCTGAAAGGCGTAATATACGCAGCCACATTATTCTTCTTAAGCTACACCGGATTCGGGCTTATTACTAATGCCTCGGAAAACATTGAAAACCCTCGGAGAAACGTTCCTCTAGCCATATACCTAAGCCTCCTCATAGCATCACTCGTTTACATAGGCGTCTCTATAGTAGCTGTAGGCAACCTACCAGTACCCGAGCTCGTTAGATCAAAAGAATATGCCCTAGCGGAAGCAGCGGAACCCTTCCTAGGCCGCCTGGGCTTCTCCCTCATCTCGATAGGGGCCATAATATCGGTCAGCAGCGCGATGAACTCAAGCATATACGGGGGAGCCAATGTAGCCTACTCCATGGCTAAGAAGGGAGAGATACCGGAATTCTTCGAGAGGACTGCATGGAAACATGAACCAGAAGGGCTCTATATGACTGCTTTACTGGGTTTTATACTGGCTTTATCAGTCAACCTAGAAGGCGTAGCTGCAGTCATAAGTTCCTCCTTCATAGTAATCTATATCGGTGTAATATTGTCCCATCTAAAACTAGTAGATGAAACCAACGCGTCCAAGACAATAGTAGAGCTTAGCTTGATACTGGTGTTAATGGTCCTGATTGTACTACTATACAGCCAGTATGCATCAAATAGAAGCGGCTTCTACGTTATCCTGCTCACATACTCCGTCTTCACAGTTGTCGAATACGCGTATAGGAAGTATAGAGGAAGAAGGTTCAAAGCAAGGAACACTGGTGGGGCCGCGGGGATTTGAACCCCGGACCACGAGGGCCCAAGCCTCGCATCCTAGCCAGGCTAGACGACGGCCCCTACCAGCCGTGTATTGAGGGATTATCCCTTGTAGTGTTTTATCTTTTACCATATAATGGAGTGGGATTTATATTCCCTCGGTGAGCCCAAATTGATTTACTGGTGGGGATGAAAGTGTATAAGATCGCAGTAGGGGATAAGGAGATAGAAATAGACGAGGATGTACTCGATATATTGAAGGAGTACGTCCACAGGGGTATGAGCCTAGACGAGCTAGCTAAGAGGCTAGGACTCAGCGACTGGAGGGAGTCATACGAGTTCATCAAGAAGGTTCCCGCATGGATACTATGGATTCAGCCTACACTCTGGAAGACTATGAAGACTATGAAGCGTGCGGCAGAAGAGGTTTCCCGGACCGCTTGAACGAGGAACACGTCTTTCAGCCTACTATATCTACTGTGGCAGAGTATAACTCTTCTGCCTCCTCGTATCTTATATCTCCTATATCATCGTACCTGCTCGCAATACCGCGTAGCAGACTACTCAGACGTTCTGCTTTACCGGTATCTGGTAGTAGGCTACAGTTAAAACTAGTCTTGTCGGCCTTGCTTTTCGTTAGCTCCTTGCCTATGTTGTCTAGATAATAGCTTAGGGCTTCAACGGAATCCTTCAACCTCTCTAGCCCCGGCTTCTTTTTGACCGTATACATTATATCTAGGAGGCTCTCCAGGTTGGATGAAGCCGTACGGGCTTCCCCTATTACTCCGACGTAATAGGTGTAAGTACCTGGTTCCACACTACTAAGGCTACTCGTATTGCACCCATACTTCTCTAGCTTGTCCCTTAAAATAGAAAGGCTATACACTTCGTCATATAGTTTTATTATATCCTTCTTAGCTGCCAGGTTGGCGTACGCGTACATTTCCCTTTGTTCGTCGTTCACCTGGTCCAGCTTAAGCGCGAAATAAGATGCTGGAGCCGCGAGTAGAACCGCTATCACGACCAGCATGGCATAAGGCCTTAAGCTGGCCATGGCTTTATCACCTAGTACGGGCTTATTACCGGTGTCTCACCGAATTTCTCGAATTTAACCCTTTCACCGGGCTCGGCGTCCACAGTCACCAGCCTTACCCCTAGGGGCTTGTTCTTTGTAAGCGAGTAGCTGAACACGTCTAGTATGAGGTTCCTCACAGTAAGCGGGTCCTCCGGGATAACCACTAGGTCAAGTCCTGCTAGGCATACACCTGTAAGCATGGCCAGATACTCCGCAGTAATCTCTCCATTCAACCCCCTCTCCTTCAGTAGGTTATCCTCTGCTACAGGAAGCTGTATCTCGTTAAACCCTGTCGTAAGAGTCTTCCCGGCAGCCCGTTCTATAATCGTGTTCAGAACATATACGCCGTAAGCCGAGGCAGGCCTGCCGAGCCGTTCCCCGGAAACCTTCTCCACAAGCCTCCCCACGCTCTCCTCCATCCAAGGCGAGAGGCTGAGGTCGACGCCTAGGTAAGCCATACCCATACTCGCCGAAAGAGTCTTCGCATAGTCTTCCACGTCTCTTATCATCTGCTCCAGAGTCTTTTCCGCCTTTTTAATCCCGCCGTTCCCTATGCTTGCCAGCAGATGATTGGGATATGTTAAGGCTATCGAGAAGTAGTCCCGATCCCCAGGACTGCTGCTTAACGGGTAGTAGGGCGTATAAACCTGGCGCCCATACACGTTTACTCCAACCCGTGTAGGCAGGTTTATGTCCTCCCTAGAAAGCCTCGTCAGGAGCAGTGATAACTTATACGCGTTATCCTCAACCGGTGGCCTGAACAGTATTGACAGGTAGAGGCCCTTGCTAGCCGCTTCCAACGCTATGTCTTCAAGGTATGGATGGTAGACGGGTATGTTACCTATCGACACTATAAACCCGTCGTCCTCTCCATCCATCTTTATACTAGAAACGGTATCCAGGATCCTGTCTTGGGGCGAGTCAGGCAGAGTCACCCTGGTCATCCCCGTCCTAACACCGTGCTCCTCTTTAAGCCTATCCACTGCCTCCCAAGCCATAGTAGCCAGTCTTGATATCTCATCATTGACCCGGTCTAGGTTCTTGAGTATTCTATGGCCCGCGTGTATGGTTACTGTTCTAACCTCGTACAAGCCTAGCCCTCCTCCTAATAGAATTCGATGAACATAGATGTAGTATAATAAAATACCTTATAGAGCCAAAATGTATACTACTGCGAAATAATACAATGCGTCGGCGAAGAGTGTGAAGGGTTTTGAAGGAGTATAAAGAGCTTCTCAGGCATCTACTGGACAGGAGGGCAAGAGGTCCAACAGTGCTGGGGGGTATGACGCCGCACCCGGATCCGCGTCTCGTCGCTGATGCAGTGGGGTTCATAGATGAGAATATGGGTGACCTAGATAGTTACCCTGCAACCAAGTATGCTGTAAGCTATATATCCGAAAAGCTGTCTTCATGGATGTTCCATGGCAAGTTCACAGGTATAGCCACAAGCGGGGGATCGGAGTCTAATATTCTAGCCCTATACGCGGCACGAGAGGAGGGGTACACTAGAGTGGCTGCTTTCCGCAGTGCTCATTACAGTATTGCAAAAGCTGCACGTTTACTCGGTATGGAGATGAAGTGGCTCCCCGTGGAGGATGGCTATAAGCCTCTCCTTAACGGGCTGGAGGAGTCAGTTGATGATAGGACGGTATTGGTTGTGACTGTAGGGACTACTGAGACAGGCTATATAGACCCTGTAAATGAGGCGGCCTCAATCGCATGTAGAATGGGGGCTAGAATACATGTAGACGGAGCCTATGCAGGCATACTCCAGGGCAGCCTCGGCAGTTACAAGGTTCCTAGAAGGCTTGACTCCTGTATTCAGACTTATGCTGTTGACTTACACAAGCTGCCTGAAGCCCCTTCTCCCTCTGGTTTTCTCCTAGTGTATGATGAGAACCTGGTGGAGAAGCTTTACTTCGCAGCGGACTATATACCTTCTGGTAGGCAATTCGGCCTATACGGCACTAGGCCTGGATGGACCGTTGTAGCAGGCGCGCTCAGCCTGGCTAGGATAGAGGACACCGGTGGCATAGAGTTGTTTACAAGGCGTTTAATGGATGCATCCAGAAACCTGGCAGACTCCCTCTCCTCTATCGGGTTCAATATTAGGCATCCCATAGAAACTCCTGTTCTCTGCTTGGAGCATGGAGGTATTGATAGGATAATCTCTAATCTAGGGAAGGCGGGCTACAGGGTCTACAGGTGTATGAAGGGTAGAGGTATACGTCTAGCAGTAACTCCCTGGCTTATAAGGAGTTATGGTTTGGAGGGTGTGGCTAGTCTTCTAGGAGACGCTCTTAGTTATTAGCTTGTCTTAAGTGCTTCTATATGATATAATGGCGGGTCATGCTCGGTTTTCTCTACGTTGAAACCCTCCGATTCTAGCAGGTCTTTCACGAAGTTTAATGGTATTATATCATCTAGACCGTCAACTATTATCTTGTCGCCGGGCTTTGCTTCTGAGACTGCTAAGAGTAGTATTCTACTCGGACCGGAGCGGCATTCACCTATGCTTTCAGGCGTTAG
>CAYVIZ010000023.1:13601-20085 GCA_964451715.1 uncultured Desulfurococcales archaeon
GAGAAGTATAGCAGGTCAGGCGACTACCGCAGGATAGCGCGTGCAATAAAGGATATGGAAGTACGGGGGGCACCTGCTATAGGAGTCACGGCAGCGTTCGGCATGGCCGCGGCCGCCTATAGAATAAATGCTTCCACAGTAGAAGAGCTTCTAGCATCTCTGCAGGAGCCATATGAGACGCTTAGAAGTACTAGGCCCACGGCATACAACCTATTCTACGCCTTGGACCGCGTTCTAGATGCCGCTAGGAAGGCTGCTGCCGAAAACGATGTTGAAGAAGTGAGGCAGGCTGTAGAGCGTGAAGCCGAGAGTATAATGGTCGAGGACATTCTCTCCAATATAGAAATGGGGAGACACGGGTCCAAGCTCCTCGAGGACGGGATGACTGTTCTAACCCATTGCAACGCCGGCGCGGTGGCTACAAGCGGGTTCGGCACAGCCCTGGGTGTTATTAGATACGCGTGGTATGAGGGCAAGAAGATAAGCGTCATAGCAGACGAGACTAGGCCCCTGCTTCAAGGTGCGAGGCTCACAGTATGGGAGCTGTGGAAGGAGGGTATACCGGTGAGGCTCATAACAGATAATATGGCCGGCCTGGTTCTCGCGAAGGGTTTGGCGGACGCCGTCATAGTGGGTGCTGACAGGGTTATATATACGGGGCACACCGCGAATAAGATAGGCACGTACATGGTTGCCCTATCAGCCAACAGGGCTGGAAAACCCTTCTATGTCGCATTGCCGACCAGCACCATACAGCCCACAATGGATCCGGGTAGCATAGTAATAGAGGAGCGTTCCCCCGACGAGGTTAGAAGGGTTATGGGTGAACTCCTCATAACAGTAGAGGATATACCGGTCTACAACTTCGCCTTCGACGTGACACCCCCCGACCTGATAACCGCGTTCATAACAGAGAAGGGAGTAGTACGACCCCCCTACCCCGAGGGGCTCCGCAGGGTAAAAGAAGGATCCTAGAGGGGATAGTGGCAGGCGACGAAATGGTTATGGGAAACCTCGCGCAATACCGGCTCTTCCTTCCTGCATTTCTCCGTTGCGAAGGGGCAGCGTGGGTGGAACCTGCACCCCGGCGGCGGGCTCCTAGGGTCGGCGACTTCTCCCTTTATATCAACCCTCTTCTTTATCCTCTTCTCCTCTATGGTCGGAACAGCCATGAGGAGCGCCTGGGTATACGGGTGGAGCGGGTTTTTTATAACCTCCTCCGCCGGGCCTATTTCTACTATCTTGCCTAGATACATGACCGCTATACGGTTAGCTACAAGCCGTCCTATGCTTATGTCGTGTGTTATGAATATCATGGCCTGATTGTATTCTTGCTTAAACTCTAGTAGCAGCTTCACTATGCTCGCCCTCATAGAGACGTCTATCATACTAACAGCCTCGTCAGCCACTATGAAGTCGGGCTTCAACACCATAGCCCGTGCTATTACGACCCTCTGCCTCTGCCCTCCGCTCAGGTTCAATGGCAGCCTGTCATAGAAGTCTTCAACGGGAGTAAGCCCTACTCTTTCAAGCATCTTCCTAGCCTGATCTTCTGCCTCAACCTCATCCATAATGCCGTGCTCTACTAGGGGCTCGGCTATCTGTTTGCCGACAGGCATACGGGGATCAAGGCTGGCGAAGGGATCCTGGAATATCATCTGCATCCTCCGCCTCAGCACTCTGAGCTCCCCCTTCTTGAGCCTCGTTATATCCACGCCATCAAACACTATTCTGCCAGAAGTAGGCTCGATGAGCCTCAGCACGAGTTTCCCGGTAGTAGTCTTTCCACACCCGCTCTCCCCTATGAGGGCTAGTGTCTCCCCTCTCTCTAGGCTGAATGATACTCCGTCCACGGCTTTGATATAGCTTTTAACCCTTCCTAGAAGCCTGTCTATAACCCCTCCCTCCACGGGGAAGTACTTCTTGAGATCCTCGACTTCCAGAAGGCTCACTCTTCCTTCACCTCCTCCCCGAGAAGCCAGCACTTAACCCTCCTACCATCAATCCTATACTCGGGAGGCTCTTCCTTCCTGCATTTCTCCGTTGCGAAGGGGCAGCGTGGGTGGAACCTGCACCCCGGCGGCGGGCTCCTAAGATCGGGTGGATACCCGGGTATCTCCTCTATATCCTTTGGGCCGAACAGTTTTGGTATACTGTTTATCAAACCCCTAGTGTAGGGGTGCAGGGGCTCTCCCGCAAGTTTCTTGCTGCCTCCCTCCTCCACGAGCTGGCCCGCATACATAACCGCTATCCTGTCACTCCTCTCAACAGCCAATGCTAGATCATGTGTTATCAGTATAATAGATATACCTAGATCCCTCCTCAACTCGTCTAGGAGATCCATAATCTTGCTCTGCACTATGACGTCGAGCGCGGTCGTAGGCTCGTCAGCGACGAGAATACTCGGCTCTAATATTATGCCGGAAGCGATGGCAACCCTCTGCCTCTGCCCCCCGCTCAGCTCATGCGGGTACGAGTTCTTATAGCTGACCGGGAGCCTCACATTCTTCAGCGCCTCCTCAACCCTCCTCTCCTGCTCGTCTTTATCCTTTATACCGTGCACCTCAAGTATCTCGCGCAGTTGCTCGCCTATCTTTCTAAGAGGATCGAGGCTTGTCAGCGGATCCTGTAGAACCATGCTTATCTTACTGCCCCTTATCTCCCTCATCCTCCCCTCGTCTAGGCTCGTCACGTCCACGCCTTCTATCTCTATCTTGCCCCCTACTATCCTGCCGGGCGGGGGGACTAGTCTGAGTAGGGAGTATCCTAGAGTGCTTTTCCCAGAGCCGCTTTCACCTACCAGGCTCAACCACTCGCCTTTCCCGAGTTCGAAGCTTACATTGTCCACTGCCTTAACTATGCCTGACAGGGTGTAGTAGTAGACGCTTAGACTCTCTACGTTTAACACTGTATCACCCATAATTCTCTACACCTCCCTGGATATGTTGAACCTCTCAGATAACGCCTCTCCTATGAGGGCGAACCCTATTGCCAGCACGATGATCATGAGGCCGGGGAAGAAGACGAGCCACCAGTAGCCGCTTGTGAGGAATGACTTCCCCACCCTCAGATCGTATCCCCAGTCAGGCGTGGGGGGCACCACTGAGAGGCCTAGGAAGCTTAGACCCGCCTCTGTCAGTATGGCGTCTGCCACGCTTAGACTGAATACTACGAGTATAGTCGGGGCTATGTTGGGAAGCACGTGTTTGACCAGTATAGTCTTGGTCTTGAGTCCTAGGCTTACTAGAGCCTCCGCTAGGGGTGTCCCCTTCAAGGCTATAACCTTGCCTCTCACCATCCTGAAGTAAGTGGGTATGTATACGACCGATATTGAGAGCGCCGTATTGAGCGGGCTGGGGCCTAGTATTGCTGCAACCGTTATGGCCAGTATGAGGCTTGGGAACGCGTAGATTGAGTCCATGACCATGGATAGAACCCTGTCAGCCTTGCCTCCATAGTAGCCTGAAACAAGGCCCAGAGGTATACCTACCATACTAGATATTATCGCGGCTACGAATACGACCTGTAGTATTACACGTGAGCCATAGACTATCCTTGAGAATACATCGTATCCCAGCTTGTTCGTCCCCATAGGATGCTTCCAGCTGGGAGGCTGGAACCTGTCCTTGGTCCTCTCAACAGGGTTGTAAGGCGCTATCCATGGAGCGAACACCGCCATTAAGACTACTACGAACACTATAAATGTACCCGCTATGAGCATCCCCCTAGCAGGCGCCTTCTTAAAAGGCCTCAATAGAATCTCATAAAACACCCTTTCACCACCCCGATCAATACTTTATCCTGGGATCTATGAGGGCGTACACCACGTCTACTATGAGGCTTACCAGACCTACTAGGAAGGCGAAGAATATCACCGTACCCTGTATAGCAGGATAGTCCCTGCTTTCTATAGCGTTGACAAGATACGTGCCCATACCGGGCCAGCTGAACGTGGTCTCAGTCAGCACTGCACCTCCCAAGAGTATGGCGAACTGGAGGCCCATCATCGTCACTATAGGGACAAAAGCGTTCTTGAGCGCGTAGTATGTAATCCTGTACTCCGGGACTCCCCTAACCCTATAAGCCCTTATATAGTCCATCTTCAATACTTCAGCCACGTTAGCCCTGACCAGCCTCGTGTATGCGCCACTAAGGACTATTCCCAGGGTTAAACTAGGTAGGATAATGTGTCTCAACGCGCTTTTGAACCCCGTCCAGTTACCCGTCAACAACGCGTCCAAGGTATTCATCCCTGTTATGTGGTGGATTTTAACGTTGGCGTCGAGAATACCACTGGTAGGCAGCCATCCCAGCCACACGCCGAAGACCAGTTGTAGCATCAGGCCGAACCATGGTATGAATAGTGTGTATGCTATTATGCTGTATAGCCTCATGGATACATCGGTTTTACCGCCCTTCTTAGCCGCTATCAGGCCGGTGGCTACTCCCAGTATAACGCTCAAGGTGAACCCGTATAGTGTCAGCTCCAACGTACGGGGGAAGCGTTCCTTTATATCATCCCATATAGGTCTACCCCTAATTGTCATACTAGTACCGAAGTCGAGGTGGAACACCGCGTTATAGAGATATGACAAGTACTGCTCCACATAACTCTTATCCAGTCCCAGGCTCTTCCTAAGCGCCTCCAGCTGCTCGGGAGGTATGTTCTTGGTTCCTAGAATAGCTGTTATAGGATCTCCGGGGAGGACGCGTAGTATGAGGAATACGACTGTGTAGAGTATGAGTACGGTAGGTATTATCATAAGTGCTCTAACCAGTATGTACTGGCCTATACCTCTAGCCATTCCAGCCCACCAGAATAATCGCTGATGGTATGTATGCCCCACTATTATTAATATAAAAGAATTAACTCATCATTGCAGGATTAGTGGGATAAAACCATACAGCATTATCCATAGGTGATATTAAAAAAGAGGGGAAATCTGGGATTACCCGGTTGTAGCGTAGAGGAGGCTGTAGGGCAATAGCATTGTAGGCCCTAGAGTTATACCGCCAACGTTAGGCGTGGTCACTATGAAGAGCTTACCCTGTATCAGCGGTATGAACGGTGCGTCGTCAGCAAGTATCTGTTGCACCTGCTCATATAGCTGAGCCCGCTGCTGCTGGTCTGTCAGCGTCGCAGCCTTGTCTAAGAGATTGTCTACAGTCGGGTTGCTATACCCTGTTCCAGTCCATCCGTTAGCCTCGGAGTGCAGGAACGGTGTTAGGTAGTCGTCAGGGTCTATGTAGTCGGGATACCATCCTAGCAGGCTAACCATCATGGTCCCGTTCCTGAGCTGTGAGGTGTACTGCGCCCACTCCGCGCTCTTGATGTCTACTGTTATGACGCCCGTGGATTCCCACTGATCCTTTATAACCTGAGCCAGATCGGCCTCGGTATCACCATAGTGGGTAGGCGTGTACCATAGCTCTATGTGCAGTTTGTTATTCTCATCGTAGCCAGCCTTTGCGAGGAGCTGCTTTGCCATTTTCACATTGGCGTCCCCATACTTCTCCTTGAACACGTCAACATGGCTCCAGAGCCCTACAGGCACCATGCTGTACAGGGGGTCTACCATTCCTAGGAAGACGCTGTCAGCTATATCCTGCCTGTCCAGGGCAGCCGCCAGAGCCTGTCTTACCAGCTTGTTGTTAGTGGGCTCCATCTGAGTGTTGAGGACGAGGTATCTTATGTAGCTGCCTGGAACCGTTATCACCTTGAAGTTGGAGTCCTTCTCGAAGGACTGTATCTGCTCCGGGTTCAGCGTCCTCCAAGCTATGTCTATCTCGTGGTTCCTGAGAGCCAGCTCGAGGCTATTCGCGTCCTGGTAGAACTTCACGACTACAGTCTCCGTCTTGGGCTTCTCACCATAGTAGTATGGATTAGCTTTTAACACGAGCTGAACATCCCTCTCCCACTTCTCTATCATGTATGGACCACATCCTCCCCAGGTCGCGTCGCTTACTATCTTGTCGTCCGGATAGTTGGGGCTTACAGGGAAGTATGGTGGCGTGGCTAGTAGTGCTAGGAAGTAGCTGACAGGCTGCTTAAGCGTGAACTGTACAGTATAATCGTCAAGCGCCTTCACATCTTCCACGAAAGACGTGACGAGCCATGAGGGGTCTCCCTTTATCGTCATTACCCTCTTAATGCTCCTCACAACATCGTGGGCTGTACACGGTGTTCCATCAGCGAATTTAGCGTCTGTCCTCAGCTTGAAAGTCCATACTTTACCGTCGTCGCTCACTGTCCAGTTGGTGGCAAGATCGGGTACTATCTGGCTCGTGCCAGGCTTGTACTTCACAAGCCCGCTCATAACATTGGTGAGAACCTCCCATGTATAGAAGTCATAAGCGTTGGCAGGATCTAGGTCGGTCACCTTGTCCGTGACGCCTATAACAATGGTGTCCTTAAACTGTGCTGTGCCGGTCTGCGTGGATGTTGTCGTAGTCTGTGAGCCTGTCTCCGTGCTGGTCTGGCTCG
>CAYVIZ010000024.1:0-19037 GCA_964451715.1 uncultured Desulfurococcales archaeon
ATACTCTACTTCGCGGGAGCCCTGTATACCTTTAACAGCTTACCTCCACTCCCAGACAGGGTAGAGACCCTCAACGGCACACTGCTGTTCACCAAGCAGGATATAGTGGAGGGCAAGAAGCTTGTGCAGAGATACGGCCTCCAAGACTACGGGAGCTTCCTGGGATTCGGAGGATACTTCGGGGTGGACTACACCGCATATACGGCGGAGATGATAAAAGAAAGTGCAGACCATATGAATACCACTGTGAACCCGGCTAGCGTGTCTATAGTAGAAAACAACGGTAAAACGGTGTTCAAGGTAGGACCCGCTGTAGAGGAAGGCTATAATAGAGCCATAGAATACTTCTCAAACCTCTTCAGAGACAAATACGTAAACGATAGGCTTGCACTCGACAGGATCCTGACAGACCAGGATATAGCGAAGATAGTATCATACTTCACCTGGGGCTCGCTAATAGCCATAAAAGGATACACGAACGGGTTCCCCTATACGCCAGGCCTAATAGAGCCTACCATGCACGCCACAAGGGCTACATGGATAACGATATTCACACTACTACTCGTAATAATGCCTATAGCAGGGTTCATAATACTCAAATTCATAGACTACTGGAGAGACGAGAGGATAACAGTCGAACTGCCTCCCCCATCCCCAGCCCAGAGAGTGGCGCTACTAGGGTTCCTGCTAGCCGTTATGGGGCTGAGCATACAGGGTCTCCTAGGAGGATACCTTATGCACCTCTACGCCGAACCGGAGCTCTATGGTAAAGACCTCAGCGGCTTGCTGCCGTTCAACGTGGCTAGAGGGCTCCACTATAACCTGGCTATACTGTGGATAGCAGTTTCCTGGGTGAGCTTCGCCCTCTTCGTACTCCCCTACCTAGGGCTCAGACTAACTAAAACCCAGGCCCTGACAATACTAGGTGCAGGTGGGGCGGTGGCCGTAGTGGCTCTACTAGGCATATGGGCTAGCTACCTGGGTAAAATACCGAGCCCTCTATGGTTCATAGTGGGGAGTCAGGGGAGGCCTGTCGTGAGCATGGGGACACTCTGGCTTATACTTGTTGCAGGCCTTATAGGGTACCTGGCGATAGTTACATACAAGGTAGCCCTCCAGAATCAGTACCCGTTCAATGCTCTGCTCAAGATACTGGCAATAGGCCTCGGGGGGACTGCTCTAGGGGCCTTCGTGGGAGCGTTGCCTATAGTCAAGCCGTGGAGCCACTTCACGGTAGACGAGTATTTCAGGTGGATAACTATACACTCCTTCGTGGAGGGATTCTGGCCAGCTATAGTGGTGCCCATACTGTTGATACTCCTCGTCGTAGCCGGCATGGTGCCCCCTAGGCTCGCTGTAGCAGTGGCCGGGCTTGACGCTTCCCTAGAGATAGCGACTGGCATGATCGGGACTGCTCACCACTACTACTGGGGAGGAGAGCCCACGTTCTGGATGTATGTAGGCGCCGCGATATCGACGCTGGAGGTTCTTCCTATAGGCTTCCTTATAGCGTATACTATAGTGCTCTGGAAGAGGGGCCAGGTTTCAAACGAGCTCCAGAAAACCATACTTACATTCATAATGGTAGCCGCCTTCGGCGGCGCCATAGGTGTGATAGCGTTCGGCGCCGGTCTGATCAACATGCCTGTGGTTAACTACTATCTCCATGGAAGCCAGGGCACCATGGTGCATGCACACCTGGCAATGCCTTTAGCGTATGGCGTGCCGACGATGCTTATGTGGACAGTGGCATTCTACCTGTCAGGAGGCTTCACCGATAAAACGCTAGCACTTCTGAGGAAGGCTGTTGTACTTGTGGCTATAGGCTTCTATATACAGGTGTTCCTAAGCCTGGGGCTGCTGATGTATATACAGTTCGACAAAGGAGCAGAGGCTGGCTACTGGGCTATAAAAAGCCTAGTGACGCCCGAGGGAAGCCTCGCCGGTATATGGGCTGACAGCCTTGTAGAGAAGATAGTATGGGCCCGGCTTGCGGGGGATCTTATAGCGGCTTCAGGGATAGCTGTCTTCTTGTGGAGTATACTGAAAGGGTTCCCGAGGGCTTTTAGGGCTTCTTCCTAGTAAACTCTTTTTTATCAATCCCGTGTTTACTCCCCGGTTAACAATGAATCCCACACGATAAACCCTCGATACAAACTCCTTTTTAGTACAGGACTAAGTCAGGGGAAGGTCTTGTTTTTAGGTTTTCCTGATAATGTTATCTGTGTTATGGGCGATGATTGGCTCCGGACGCTGAGTCTTAGTGAGGAGGCACGAGCGATCTGAGCCCTCTTTTCTGCTTCTTACCCCTCTCTGCCTAGGGGATGGCTGGGTAAGGTTTTTATTTGATGGTGTGGTATACTTGTCTGCAGGTCTAGGTTATGGTGAACAGTGGTAATTACTACTCTAGGTGGTAAAGATGGATTCGGGTAAAATAATCGCGGCAGCCATACTAGTCCTCGTAGCCGCAGGCCTCGCCGCGGCTTCACTACTAAACCATAAGGAGAAGCCTCATGTAACCGTGGCCACTATACAATTCGGTATATCTACACTCGACCTCATAGATTCCGGCCAGTACAAACCATCAAACATAGATATAGATGTCATGAGGATACAGCTCGCCCCAGACGTTGCGACGGCACTGCTTAAAGGAGATGCCCAAGTGGCGATTCTACCGGTAGAGGTGGCTGCCAAGCTCTACGAGAATGGAAACGACGTAGTCATAATAGCCATAGACATGTATCAGAACCAGGCCATCCTAGTGCCAGTGAACTCTACGCTGAAGACTCCAGCCGACCTCAAGGGGAAGACTGTGGCGGCCCCAGTGTCCAGCGGGAGCTTCGCAGTGTTCAAGTCCTACATGAAGACTATATACGGTCTCGACGTGCTTGAGCCAGGTGAAGATGGTAAGGGTGTACACGTGGTAAACACCAAGCCTGCCCAGGCACTAGACGCCGCTGTGAAGGGGGACGCTGACGCTGCAGTCGTTTGGGAGCCCATAGTATCCAAGGCCCTCGCCTCAGGCAGGTTCAGGATACTGGCCAGCTTCCAGGATCTATGGAAGATGCTGGGCGGTAAGGGTGAGCCTGTCATGATAGCATGGGTTGCCAGGGGAGACTGGGTTAGAAGCCATCCCGACCAGGTGGAGGCCCTGCTCGAGGCTAGACAGGCTGCCGCCAAGTTATGGGTCTCCAACAAGGATGCAGTATACGATAGTATGAGGAAGCTCTATAATCTAGACGAGAAAACAATCACAACACTCTACGATAGGGTTGACATATGTACCGAGAGAAGATTAACCAGCAGCCTGGTGGATAGTGTGAAGCAGGTTGTAAACCTGGCTTACCGGGGAGGATACCTGAAGACGGCCAGCATAGACTATAACAAGTTCCTCTACACCGGTGGCACATGAAACTGGTGGTGGCGACCATTATATGGATCCATATAAGACTAGGAGCCTAGCCCAGCACTCAACAGTAATAGCCCTATTACTAGTGTCTTGGTGGCTTGCAAGCAGGTTCAGCGGGGACCTACTCCCAGGCCCCCTCGAGTCACTAGAGTGGATGGCATCAAGGGAGCCTCCAGGTAGGATTATATGGAATGTAGCCATAACTGTTAAGAACAGCGTAGCCGGCTTCACACTGGCCTTCACGGCGGCTGTGGCCACACTGTTATTCTCTAGAGTAAACCTCTATACGAGGCTGCTGGTGGAGACGTTCAACGTATACGTGCAGAGCATATCTGCACTAGTCTGGATACTGGTTTTCCTCGTGATATTCGGGTTCAAGAGCCCGCTGCCGCCTATACTAGTCACGGCAGGCGTCTCTTATCCGATACTCCTCTCGAGCCTCCTGGAGGGCATGGAGACTGTTGACTCCAAGATAGTGGAGCTCTCCAAGCTCCTAGGGGCTACTAGGCTGCAATTATTCAGACACATATACCTCCCTGCGAGCATACCATTCGCAGTCGCCGGCAGCAGGGCGGCGCTCGGGGCAGCCCTCAGGATAAGCGTTGTGGCAGAGGCCTTCGGCTCCGCCGGCGGCATAGGATACATGCTGAACTACTACTTCGAAACCTATAACTACGCGGGAATGATGGGGTGGGCCCTTCTACTCGTAGTACTCATGGTGGCGCTCGACCGGGCTATACTGGCCCCCGTAGAGTCGAGGAGCAAGAGGTGGCTTCCTTGATAGAAGTGGAAGGACTGACCGTGTACAAGGCGGGTCAGCCGGTGCTGAAGAACATCTCCATACGCATGGAGAAAGCCACGATAACCGGTATAGTGGGAGCGAACGGGGTCGGGAAAACCACCCTGCTACGGGTCATAGCTGGGCTTGAGGACGATTTTGAAGGCCGTGTAAAGGTAGAAGGCTCAGTAGCACTCGTACCCCAGGACGACCTGCTTCTGCCCTGGAAGAAGCTGTGGGAGAATATAGCTCTCCCATTGTTATTCAAGGGTGTGGCCCGCGGAGATGCTAGGAGGAAAGCCTTCGACGTAGGACGCCGCCTAGGCCTCGGAGAGCACCTGGACAAGTATCCCAAGGAGGCAAGCGGGGGCACTAGGAGGAAGGCAGCCATAGCAAGGGCGCTGATCACAGGTGCGGATATCTTGCTCCTCGACGAGCCCTTCACCGGGCTCGACGTTGAGACCGTGGAGAACCTTGCAGGCATAATTAGGGAGCTCCGCGGCGAGGGTAGGACGCTCCTAGTTGTTTCACACCAGTTATGGGAGCTTGCAGCGGTCTCTGACAGGGTTATAGTCCTTAGGGGCCCTCCGGGCAGAATAAGTGGTGACATAAGATTTGGGGGAGGGGAGGGAATAGGTAGTAGGGTTGAACGGCTAGTGAAGGCTCTGAGGATGAGATAAGGGGGGGAATGGATCTAGGCTAACCCCACAGCTATATGGGCAATAATGGGGACAGCAGAGGCTACTAGGGCTGTTCTCCACCTTGTCCCACCGCTTCTCACAAGTCCCCATGCCGTCATTATGTAGGTGAAAAGTGTTACTAGCAGAGAGGCACCGTACAGAGAGCCATTAAGGTGCAGCCCATATATGCTGGCGACTCCCAGTTTTTCCGGGCCTTCCGAGGCTGCTATGTATCCGGGCTTGACAGCGTATGCTATTAGGCTTGAGAACCTTATCAGCAGTATGCCCAGATAGTCCGGTGCATCCCTTTCCATGAGTTTAACTGGGACGAGGATGAGGATAGTGTCTAGGAAGCCTAGTATAAGTGCTGCGAGGAAGGGGTATAGGAATGCGGCGTAGAGTGAGGTAAACGCTGTGGAGAACGCCTCCCCTGGATGTAGGCCTGCTGCTTTCATGATTGCTCTCAGGAACCCTGCCAGGATTATTGCTAGTGTGCTTAGTAGTGAGAACCCTATGAACGCGTATAGGCTTGCCAGCGCCCTTACTCCGGGGGAGGACTCTCTTACTATTCTTCTAAGCCTGGCATAAGACTCCCTAGGCTTTAGTATCGTGTAGAGGGGGAGCAATAGTATCTTGAGCCCCAGCTTCAATGGTTTAGGGTTCACAGAGGTAGCCAAGACCGGGCCCACCAGACTACTGTGGCTACGATATGGGGAATAAAAAAATAAAACTTAGCCGAGGGCTAATCCTGTGTACTCCTCTTCTTCAGGTACTCGTAGGCTAGCCTCACGCCGAAGCCGGGGGATATGGATTTAGGCACGTATGGTGGCAGATACTTCTCTCCTCCCCCCATGGGTATGGCTGTGCCGGCTATGTCTATATGGGTGAACGGGGTGTCCTTCGCGAAGTGCCTCAGGAATACTGCCGCCGTTATGGATCCTCCCCACCTATCACCCACATGCTTCAGATCCGCCAGCTCGCTCTTCAAAGCCTTCTTGTATGTGTCGTCTGTAGGCATCTTCCACAGCTTCTCCCCCGTGACTTTAGAAGCTTCCAGGAGGACTTGTTCTCCCTCACTATTCCAGTTGAAGAGGCCGGCGTAGACGTGGGCCAATGCTACCACGATAGCACCGGTTAGCGTTGAGAACTCTATTATCTCCCTGGCGCCAAGGTCTTTGCGGGCGTATGCTATGGCGTCAGCCAGCACCATACGGCCCTCGGCGTCGGTGTTTATCACCTCTACCCTCGTACCATCATACATCTCTACTATGTCTCCCGGCCTATATGCCCCGCCGTCGGGCATGTTCATGGCTGCCGGGAGGAGGGCGTACAAGTGTATGGGTAGCTTCATCTTAGCGGCTGCGTAGAAGGCGCCTAGGGCGGCCGCGCCGCCTGCCTTGTCGTGTCTCATGGATTCCATCCCGTGGCTGGGCTTTATGCTTATGCCGCCGCTGTCGAAGCATAGGGTTTTGCCGACTATGGCGTAGGGTCCCTTGCTGCCTCCCTTGTACTCGAGGACTATGAGGCGGGGCTTGACCTCTGCGCCCTGGCCCACGGATACTAGTCCTCCCATACCCATCTTCTTGGCTTCCTCGAATCCTATCACTTTAATGCTCACGTTCTCAAGGAGCTGGGCCAGTTGGCGCGCGTGCCTCTCCACGTGCTCCGGCGTCATCTTATTACTGGGAGCTGTAGCCACGTCTCTAGCTATGTAGACTGCTTCAACCAGGGTCTTGGCCTCCTCCACCACCTGAGGGTTGCCTGTTCTTGATACGAGTGTTATGGATGTGAGCTTCCTCTTAGCCTCGCTCTTGAATGCTTCCAGCCTATACGCGGCTAGCCCCGCTGCGACTAGGGCTTCCCTGAGGGCTAGATCCTCCTGTAGACCGAGTGGGTTGGAGTATAGTATTTCCAGCTCCTCGCTCTTCTCCACTTCCAAGGATACTATAGCTCCAATACTAGACCTCAAAGCTTCAAGCTTGGATGCCTCGTCCTCCAGCTTGCCTATATCCCCTAGGCTGGAGATTATCACTCTGTGCGGCGGTGTTGATCTGTGGAAGACATGGGTTTCACCTTGTTCTCCCTTGTAGCCGGCCGCGTCGAGGAGTGGTTTGAAATCCTCGCCGATGAGCTCCTTGACTCGGGGCAGCCATTCCTCGGGTACTACTATTTCCCCATCCTTCTTGTAGACCATGACTCCGAGTGTTTTGGAGAGACTAGGCTCTCCGGATAAGCCGAGTAGGGGTGGCCTAGTGAATATCAAGGCTTTACACCTAGTATTGAATTATGTTATATTTGCATGGAATATAAAGAATGCATTATTACCAGGGAGATACAAACGCTTCAGGTGTGGAAGATCTTGGGGAGCCTCACACCCCTCTGGCCCTGGTACTTGCCGTCGTAGGGCTTCTCCGCGGGCCTGTCCAGCTTGACTAGTACGAGGTGTATAAACCTCTCGCCCGGATAGAGCCTCACAGGGTATTCTCCCCCTACAACCTCTATGGTTAGCTCACCCTGGAAGCCGGCGTCGACTACTGTGGCTGGTATGAAGAGACCCAGCCTGGCATAGGTCGACCTCAGGTTCACGAGTCCCGCCACATCGTTTGGAAGGCCCACATACTCGGCGGTATGGAGCAGTATATGCTCGTGGGGGTATACAACGAAAGAATCATACTCGCCGCATTCATAGTAGTCCTCGGGGAGCCCACCCTTCCTCACGTCGAGTATGTTCCATACACGTTTGAGCCTGCAGAACATCCTGCCAAGCCTGAGGTCTACACCGTTCTCCCTAACAGTATCATCCTGGATAGGGTCTATTACAAGCCTCCCCTCGGATACGAGGCTCTTTATAGTGGCGTCACTGAGTATCAAGACCAGTTTCCTCCAGGAGCCCGTGCAGGCCCCTCACCTAGCCTGTGAATACGGGCTAGGTGAGGATTATTAGTGTTCCGCCTTCAAGGCTTAATATCTATCCTCTCCTCCCTACCGTCTATCTGTATTATCGCCTCAACCTCCACGTACCTGGCTATCCTGGTTGACGTGATCTTCGGGAGTAGAATCTTCTCGATCTGGAAGAAGCCTGCTCTGTCGCTCATGTGTACTGTTATGTGCACAGGCCTGTTGCGGCCCCTGCCTAGCTCGACCCTTTTTATGCTGAGGGCTGAAAGAGCGTGTATATCGCTCTTACCCCTCTTGTAAGGATACCTGGCCCTGCCCTCAGCCATGTCCGTGCCGTCCCCTATCTTGACCGCGCCGGCTTCAACGGTGAGTGCTTCGGCGTCCATGCTCGTAGCGTATATGGCGTGGAGGATCTCCTGCCTTATAGTGTACAGGTAAGGATGATCCTTGCCGAGCACCTGTGGTAGAAGCCTGTCTAGGAGATCCTTGGAGAGAAGGGCCCCTGTGTACTCGTGGTAGAGCCTGTGCACCGAGTTGCCCACGTCGTGTAGGAATGATGCAAGCATCACTATCAGCTTGGCCTCCTCCATGGATCCCGCGGTCTTGTCCTTGAGGGAGCTGGGCTCGACGCCGCTTGAGGCCAGTATGTCCATTATCTCGAGCGCGGACCCCGCGACTATCTTGGCATGGACAGGGCCATGGTCGTTGTAGAGCAGCCTCGACACCGCGTTGACGTTACTCATCTTCCAGAGCTCCTGCACCTCCCGGTCCCTAGTGAACACGTTGTAAGCTGTGTGGAGCAGCTTGCTCGACTTGACGTGCCGCTCAACCAGCTCGGGGCCCACCTTCACAGTCAAGGCTCTCTACTCCTCCTTTACCCCTATAGACTCGCTGATCCACACGAGGTAGTCGGGGTTGCCAGCTATTATAGGCAACGCTATAACCTCTGGAACACTGTATGGGTGTATCTCCTTAACCCTCCTGACAAGCCTCGACACCAGGCCGAGCTCGGTCTTCAGAATTATGAGAGCCTCCTCATCCTCCTCGACGCGGCCCTCCCACCAGTATATACTGGATACCCTGTCCACTATGTTCGCACAGGCAGCCAGCTTCTCCTCTACAAGCACACGGGCTATACGATTGGCCTCTTCCCTGGGGGCTGTGATGTAGACGACAACCCTCTGATACTCTGTCACATGTATCCACCTCCTAGAACCCGCATCCTAATACTTGGTATACGCCTCCTTGAAGACCTCGGGTATGAAGCCGAGCAGGTCCCGCGCAGTTATCCTCTCCCCATACAGGGAGACAGCCATCTCTCCGGCACGACCGTTTATATATGCCGCCACAGCGGCGGCGTTATAGGCGTCTAGGCCCCGGGAGAGGAGGGCAGCAGTTATACCGGTCAACACGTCCCCTGTGCCGCCTACGCTCATTGCTTTATGGTGCACCCTGTTAAGCCTATAGACTCCTTGGGGGGACGCTATCACGTCGACTGGGGCCTTGAGGAGCACCACTGCACCAGTCTTCTCAGCGAGGCTTAAGGCAGCCTTGACCCACTCTTCCAACGTGTTGCCTATTCTATGGCCGAGCATGAGGGATGCCTCTCCCCTATGAGGGGTGAGTACAGTGTTACCGGGGAGCCTGACCCCGGATCCTGCAAGAGCCTTTAGAGCGTCCGCGTCAACCACCAGTGGAACACCGCTCTCCCCAAGCTTCTCCACAAGCTCCAACACGGCATCCACGGTGTCCCCGTGGCGGCCGAGCCCTGGTCCTAGGACGACTGCAGTGGATCTACTCCACTCTTCTATGAACGCCTCCACACACTGGGGGTCAAGGTGGTCTCCCGGGCAGCTCCTAACTATAAGGTCGGGATCGAAGCCCGCCACTATCCTTGAGGCCTTCTCCCCCGTATAGACGAAGGCTAGGTCTGAGCCTGTCCTCAACGCCGCCATTGCGGAGAGCGCCGGGGCGCCGGTGTATAGCTCTGAGCCTCCTATTATCGACACCCTTCCCCCTACCCCTTTGTGGGCGTCCTGAGGCTTCTCCGGCACACGGTGCTTGACGTCGCCGGGGCCGACGTAGAGCCTGGCCTCGAGGGGTATGCCTATAGGTGCTACTATCACCTCACCCGTATACTCCCCCGCCTTGAGGAGGCCGGGCTTCATGTACTGCATTGTAACCGTCACGTCGGCCCTCACACTGGGATCAGACGCCTGCCCAGTGTCGCTGTCCACTCCCGTGGGTACGTCGACCGCTATCTTCAGCTCTGGGTCTCCCTTGTTGAAGGCTTCAACCGCGGCTTTAACCGGGTTTCTCACATTGCCCTTGAAGCCTATGCCGAGGAGGGCGTCTATGTAGGCATCCGACTCCACGGGCTTTACGCTGCAGGGATCCCTGATCCTGACTAGTTTGACTGTGTCCAGCCTGGATATGTAGTCGAGGTTGAACCTGGTATCGGGGTGATTAACCGTCTCCGGGGGATAGAAGAGGAGGACCTCCACCCGGGCCCCCCGAGAGGCTAGATGACGGGCTGCCACTAGGCCGTCCCCAGCGTTGCCTCCCTTGCCGGCGAACACCGTTATCTTCCTTCCCTCCACTCCTCCGAGCCTCTCCTCAACAGCGTCGGCCACGCTTCTCCCAGCGTTCTCCATGAGGTATACGAGTGGGAGTCCTAGGAACACTGTGTTTGTCTCCGCCACTTTTATCTCGAGAGAGTTCAGGGTCTCGGTTCTACTCATTGTGATTCATCACCGGCATGCTACAATAATTAGTCCTCTATAGTATATATTATAATACCGTGAGAAGCCCCGGAGGGGTGGGACGTGTTGAAGGTAGAGGTTCCCGAGATAAAGGTTCACAGCCTCGTAGAGCTGCCGCGGCGCGAGTCGGCTGTGATCGTGGTTGATATGCAGAATGATTTCGTGAAAGAGGGGGGCAAGCTGGTCGTCCCCTCGGCCGCTTATACGATAGCTCCTATAAAGAGGCTGCTGGACAGGGCTAGGTCGGCTGGGGTGAGGGTGTTCTATACTCAGGATACTCACTGGCCGGGTGATCCGGAGTACGGGATATGGGGCGAGCACGTGCTCTACGGGAGCTGGGGGTGGAGGATAGTAGATGAGTTAAAACCCGAGGCGGGCGATATAGTCCTTGTGAAGACGAGGTATGACGGCTTCTATGGTACTCCCCTCGACGATCTCCTCAGGTCTTATGGTATAAAGAACCTCGTGATAGTGGGCACGGTGGCCAATATATGCGTGCTGCACACGGCTGCCAGCGCCGGGCTGCGGTGGTATAACATAGTGATCCCTATGGACGGGGTCTCCGCGCTCACCGAGTTCGACTACTACCTGACACTACGGCAGGTATCATGGCTGTACAGGGGGAAGGTTGTCAGGAGTGTTGACTCGATAGTATTCACCTAGCGATGCCAGGCCTCGCGTGGAGGAATGCCCCCCTGTTCCTAGGCCTTGCTATCCAAACCCTCCCCTCCAAACCCATCCTGTCAAGCAGGCCCCGGAGCAGTCTAGCTATCCGCCGGGCCCCCTTCGAGTCTGCGACCGTGTACATTACAGGGCCCCAGCTGGACTGCATCAAGACTATGCCAAGGCCCCGCGCCGCCTCCTGGAGACCTAGTATGTCACTCCTGGAACCTCCTCCCTGGATCCCGGAGAAGTAAGATCCCGTGACACGGTCGAGCATAACGGCTGCCTCGAGGAAGGATGTCGCATCGCCCTTCAACGCGGCCTCAGCCAGCTTCACAGCTGCCCGGCGGCCCTCCCTGGATAATCTGGGGGAGGCGGCGGGCATATTATCCCATATAAGGCTCTCCTCCTGCTCGCTGGGCCCCCGGGGGAGTCTAGGGTCTACTAGGACGAACCTGAAATGACGCGGGAGCCTCATCCTAACCAGGGGCTTCAGTGATTTATGGGGGTCTCTTGTCCCATCGATGACTAGCCCGCCATACCGGAAGAGGAGGGCTCCAACCCTGCTAGTCTTATAGCGGCCCTTCACCAGCACGGTTCTCCTCCAATCAAAAACCTCCCCCCTAATATAGGCGTGGAGCTTCGCCTCTGCCAGCAGTCTCTGTGTTGTGGAGCCCAAACCCCTATGCCTGGGTATGTCCTCCTCCACTTCAAGCCTGTCCCCGTGAGTATCGTAGCATAGGACCAGGCGCGGCTCTGAGAGATAGACGCCTGCACCGCTCCAAGCAGCTTTTGAAGGAGGGAAAGTATGGAAGCCCAGGTGAATCCTTGAACCCGTTGTTATACAGATCCTCAACTACTCTGTACCTCCCCGCTTAAAACCCCTATATAACACTGTTTCCTCATCTTTGCCCCTGTTCTATCCTTGCTAGAAGGGTTATGAAGCCCGTATGACTGCTCGGCGTGTTGAGGGGCCTCGTCATGCCGGGCTCCACCCTCCACTCCCTTATATGGACCTCGTAGCTACCCAGCCACGCGTACTTCCCGGGTCTCCCCAGCTGTGCCCTGAGCCTCTCCACCTGGCTTATCGTGGGTAGGAAGACGGCTATCCTGGAACCCGGTTTCATACTCCCATATATGTTCTCCAGCGCCCTCGCCGGGTCGGGGAGGTCTAGCAGGGCCGCGTCGAAGGAGCCTTCAACCGGGTCCCTGTAGATGTCTCCCCTCACTATCTCAACGTTAGAGTAGCCCAGGCGCTCCATGTTCTCCCGGGCTATACTAGCCATGTCCCCCCTCACCTCATAGCCTACAACTCTTCCGCAGCCGCCTATGAGGCGGGCGAAGAAGAGGAGGGAGTAGCCCGTCCCAACACCTGACTGCAGCATTGATATACATGGCCTTACATCTATGAGGGCGGCAGTGTAGGCTAGGTCCTTCGGGTATATCACCTGGCTCCTCCTCTCCATGAGCTCCAGCTGCTCGATAGCTCCTGCTCTTAGGACGATATACTCTCTTCCAGCGCTGCTCCTGACCCTTGAGCCCGGAGGCAGGCCTATTATGTCCGACGCCCTTATGAAGCCGCCTACAGTCATGTAGACAGAGCCCTCTGAGACGCGTATAACGTATCTTTTACCCCTATCCTGGTGTAGCACTACAATGTCTCCCGGACGTATCAGGTCTTCCGTCACGCTGTACTCCTCCCCGTGGAGGGGTGCTCAGTCCTGGCGTCTATCCACATTCCATCGGAAATACCAGCCTGCATCACTGCACCCCCTAGTTAAGAGTATAGGGGGGTCTTCCGGGGGTAATGAAAGTATATGAAAACAGCCCGGGAAGATGGGGCTACCGGGCTATAACAATGCTTACTATAGGGGGTGTCTTAACCGGGTTGTAGGGTATACCCCTGCCGCTGTAGAACTTGCTGAACCACTCGTAGAAGTGGAGCCTCAGGCTGTGCGCGAACGCTATGATCGCCTCCAGACCAGCTGTGAGCAGGTTGCCTAGGACGTATATTAGAATCCCGGCTATAGCCATGACGGGGCCAGTCCAAACCATCTCCGTAAGTATTGTAAATCCATACATTAGACTGGCGTGTGCAAGGCTGAGCCCCATGATCCTGAAGAACGAGGGTATGTTCCCCAGTAGCATGAGGACTACCTCGAAGGTCTCCATGAACGCCGCCGCCAGCCCGTGCTTCAGGCCAGCCGCGCCCTCCTCTATGAGGCCTATAACGGGCTCCCCCAGCATTATCCAGAGCAGGGACGCCACGCCTACTATGCCGACTATCTTGCCGGCAGTAGTATGCATGCCGCCGAGTGTGGCGTCTCTTATTATTCCACCGCCCTCATAGGCGTCCATCGTAACCAGGAATGGAGCCGTGGCCGCCGTGAACAGTAGGAACTTAGGGAGCCGTGTCGCTAGGAGCTCGCCGTACTCCCTCCTTATCAGGCTGTTCACCACGCCGAGGAAGGTTCCCAGTATGAGTATAACGCCCGCCACTATGAGGGGTATAGTCAACGCGTACCTGACCAGCAGGTTGAGCATCTCCTCGTTACCGTGCTCTATGGCGAAGAGCGGCGTCGCCAGCGGCGGGTGCTCGAAGCCTAGGCGCTCCCATAGCGAGGCGAAGTGGGTCATGGGGCCGAAGAACTCGCCGGCCAGGAACCCTGTCACCATACTGGCGCCCCCGAGCACCATGACCAGGGTCCACGTGAGCCTGCTGTCCTCGCTTCTCGCCTTCCTGTAGAACCAGTAGGCCGCCAGGAAGACTAGGAGCCCGTGGCCTAGGTCGGGGAACATTAGGCCGAATATTATGGGCATCGTCACCGCTAGGAACACTGTCGGCACTACCTCGTCGGGGTCGGGCTCACCGTACATCCTGACGATCTTGTGGAAGGGTTGTAGTATGCGGGGCAGGATTATACGTGTAGGAGGCTTCTTCTCCTCGGATCTCCTCAGGAGCCTCAGCACTCTTAGGATGAAGGATCCCCCGGTGGCCTGGTCCAGGGTCTTCTCAAGCCTGCCCAGGTCGGACTTGTCAACATAGCCTTGGAGGACGGCTGTCCTGCTTGTCGTCCTAGCGTTCGCGAGGAGCCTGAAGGCCTCCCGCAGCGCTAGGACTAGGTGGTAGTATCTTCCCGCCTCGTCTATCCTGGAGAGCAGGCTCCTCCTCTTCTCCTCCGCCTCCTCTAGCGTCTTCTTTATAAGGTTGTCAAGGTGCTCCACGAGCCGCCGCGGGTTCCCCGGCATGCCTTCAGGCATCCTTAGAGCTTGGAACCCAATGTCTGAGAGAAGCCTGTTCAAGCCCTCAGCGTTCTCGGGGGGGCATGCTAGGAGGACTAGAAGCCTGTCCTCGCCCGCCTCCTTTATAGCTGCGATACAGTCCTTCTCCTCCACGAAGCCAGCCAGAGAATCCGTTGCCTCGGCCTCTATGAAGCCTGCTGTGACTATGAGCCTCTTAACACTGGCCAGCCTGGTGAAGTCTAGGTCGGTGTCTGCTATGGCCTCATAGAACTCCTTCATCCTGGCCAGCTCGGCCGCGCGGGCCTCTGCCTCTAGTATAAGCCTGACGCCCTCATCGAACTCTGCCTCGAGCTCACTGTACTCTTTCTCAGCGGCCTCGGCCGCCTCCACCCAGCCTCCCGCTCTGAGCTCTATCCTGCCAGGGCTCCGGGGAGAGGCCTTGAGGACGTCGAAGTACCTCTCAAGCTTGACTGCCTTGTCTGAGAGATGGCTCAGCCATCTCCTGTAAGACCTGTCCACGCTGCCTGGGAGCTTGTCATCAGGCTGCTCCGGGTGTAGCAATCCTTTAGGGGCCAGCTCGGCCACGAGGTGGTCCAGCTCTTCCCTGGGCACTGTTATGACGGTCTCTGCAACCATTCGGGGTACCAGCGTGACGGCCACCTAGAACACCCCTATTCTCATCCCGGTTTTGATGCGTGGCCGTATAAGGAATATAAAAGTGTGCCAACAGGGAAGGGGACATCTATAAAAATCCCCTATGGACGCTTAGCCTAATACGGTGCGATGGAACCGGCTATGATCCAGGTGTGACACGGTGGGTAGGATAGTAGTCGTCGGCGACGAGCATTCCCTGCTCCCGTTCAGGCTGGCGGGGGCGGATACCATTGAGGCTTCAAGCTGGGATGAGGCTAAGCGAGTTATAGAGGAACAGCTAAGCACTAAGGGGGACGTATCAATCGTGCTCCTCGCGGCCCACCTCATACCAGAGGAGAAGAGGGGGGAGTTCAGGGAGCTGGCCTCCCGGATGGGGTTCACCCTCCTCAGCCTCCCCACCAAGTGGGCCCCTCCCAAGCCGGTTGACATGAAGAAGATGCTACTAGAAGCCCTTGGATTCGGGTGATCAGGTGTGAGTCTGAAGGGGAGCCCCGAGAGGCTGGCCCGCACCATTGTGGAGCGGGAGTTCGAGGAGTATTCGGGCAGGATAGAGGAGGCGTTCAAGGCGGCTGCTAGGCTGTTGGAGGAGACTAGGGAGAAGGAGTCCAGCAGGGTTGAGAAGCTGGTCTCCCAGGATTTGGCGGGGGCTGCAGAGAGGCTTAAGAGTGAGGAGTCGAGCCTTGAGCTCCAGCTGAAGACTGCTAAGGCGGAGGCTGTTAACGCGTGGGTTGAAAGGGTTATAGAGGAGGCTGTCAAGAGGGCCCTCGAGGACAGGGATGGCGAGTGGTATAGGAGGTTCATGGAGGGCTTGGTGGATAAGCTCATGGACGAGGCGGGCGACGGGGTGTTCGTGGTTAAGGTCTCCAAGGAGGATATGAGGCTCGCCGAGGAGCTCCTCGGCAGGGCTGGGGGCAGGCTCAAGCTCTCCAGGGAGCCCGCGGATATTATGGGTGGGCTCATAGCGGTCTCCGAGGACGGTGACATAGTCCTCGACTACACGTTCGAGCTCCTGCTTGAGAGCATTAAACCTAAAATAAGGGCTAGGATAGCCAGACTAATTGAGGGGTGAGCAGGGTTTGGCTATAAAGGGTAGGATAAGCAGGATCTCAGGCCCCCTCGTCGTCGCTGAGGGGATGAAAGGGGTACAGATGTACGAGATGGTTAGAGTAGGAGAGGAGGGCCTCATAGGGGAGGTCTCCCGTATAATCGGGGATAAGGCTTACATACAGGTCTACGAGTCTACGAGTGGTATAAGGCCGGGTGACCCGGTTGAGGGGACCGGCGCTCCTCTGAGCGTGGAGCTGGGCCCCGGGCTCTTGACTAGTATTTACGACGGCGTCCAGAGGCCTCTGAACAAGATAGCCGAGGCCACGAAGGATATCTTCATACGCCGCGGAGTCCATGTCGACCCTATACCCCGGAATAAGAAGTGGGGGTTCACCCCGGCCAAGCTGGAGAAGGGCGACAAGGTCAGCGGCGGCGATGTCGTGGGTGTGGTACAGGAGACCAGTCTTATACAGCACAAGGTGATGGTCCCCCCCAACATTCATGGGAGGCTGAAGTGGATAGCTGTCGAGGGCGAGTACACGGTTGATGACATGATAGGAGAGGTGGAAGTCGACGGCAAGACGGTGCCTCTCAGGCTATCGCATAAGTGGCCTGTCAGGCTGCCTAGGCCTGTCAGAGTCAAGCTGGAGCCCAGCGAGCCCCTGATTACAGGTGTCAGGATACTCGATACAATGTTCCCCATGGCGAAAGGCGGCACGGGAGCTATACCCGGCGCTTTCGGCACGGGTAAAACGGTTACACTGCACAGTCTTGCACAGTGGAGCGAGGCGAGGGTCGTAGTCTATATCGGGTGCGGTGAGAGAGGAAACGAGATGACCGAGGTCCTCGAGAGATTCCCCGAGTACATAGACCCGTGGACAGGGAAGCCCCTCATGGAGAGGACCATACTTATAGCGAACACGAGCAACATGCCTGTAGCCGCTAGGGAGGCCAGTATATACGTTGGCATGACGCTGGCGGAGTACTATAGGGACATGGGGTACGACGCGCTCATAGTGGCGGACTCCACCAGCAGGTGGGCCGAGGCCCTCAGAGAGATAGCCGGCCGCCTCGAGGAGATGCCGGCCGAGGAGGGATACCCTAGCTATCTAGCCTCTAGGCTTGCAGAGTTCTACGAGAGAGCCGGCAGGGCGGTGACAGTGGGCTCCCCTGAGAGGGTGGGGAGCGTGACGGTCGTGGGCGCCGTGTCTCCCCCTGGCGGAGACTTCACGGAGCCCGTGACGAGCCATACTAAGAGGTTTATAAGAGTCTTCTGGGCCCTCGACGCCGCACTGGCCTATAGCAGGCACTATCCCGCGATAAACTGGATCACGAGCTACTCGGCCTACGTGGACCTGGTGGCGAAGTGGTGGCATGAGAAGGTGGATGAGAGGTGGAAGGAGTACAGGGAGGAGGCGATGGAGATACTGCTCAGGGAGGACGAGTTGAAGGAGATAGTGAGGCTCGTAGGCCCCGAGAGCCTCAGCGAGCACGACAAGCTCGTATTGGAGACCGCGAGGCTCCTCAAGGACGGGTTCCTCAAGCAGAACGCTTTCGACGAGATAGACGCCTTCTCGCCTCCGAAGAAGCAGTTCCTCCTGCTCAAGATGATAATAGACTACCACAGGGAGGCCGCGAGGCTCGTTGAGAAGGGTATACCCGTGTCCCGTATAAAGGAGGCCACGCAGGACGTGGTGGTCGAGATGTCTAAGGCTAGGTTCAGTATACCGAACGACAAGCTGGAGCTTATCGGTCAGCTCGAGGAGAAGGCCCTCGAGCGTCTTAAGAGCCTCGAGCTAGGAATGTGAGGTGGTCGGGCGTGTCTGTTATAGGTGTCAGGGAGTATCACCGTATAAAGGAGATAAAGGGCCCCCTCCTAGTGGTGGAGGGCGTCTCGCGCGTCGCTTACGACGAGATAGTCGAGGTAGAGCTCGCATCGGGCGAGAAGAGGAGGGGCAGAGTACTCGACGTGGCCCACGGCGTAGCTGTGGTACAGGTTTTCGAGGGGACCACCGGTATAACCAGCACCGGGACTAAGGTGAGGTTCCTCGGGAAGCCGCTTGAGATACCTGTCAGCGAGGACATGCTGGGCAGGATCTTCAACGGGCTCGGCGAGCCCATAGACGGGAGGCCTCCCGTGCTTGCGGAGGAGAAGAGGGACATAAATGGTGAACCCTTGAACCCGGCTCAGAGGGCTTACCCGGAGGACTTCATACAGACCGGTGTAAGCGCTATAGACGGGATGAACACGCTGGTCAGGGGGCAGAAGCTGCCGATATTCTCGGGGAGCGGGCTCCCCCACAACACGCTGGCGGCCCAGATAGCGAGGCAGGCCACGGTTAGGGGTGAGCAGGAGGAGTTCGCCGTCGTCTTCGCCGCTATAGGAATAAAGTATGACGACGCCCTGTTCTTCAAGAACTTCTTCGAGGAGACGGGTGCGCTGAACAGGGTTGCAATGTTCATGAACCTCGCCGACGAGCCGGCTATGATAAGGCTCGTAACACCACGTGCAGCCCTCACCCTAGCCGAGTACCTTGCCTATGAGAGGGACATGCACGTACTGGTCATACTGACAGACATGACGAACTACGCTGAAGCCCTCAGAGAGATAAGCGCCGCCAGAGAGGAGGTGCCGGGCAGGCAGGGCTACCCGGGATACATGTACAGCGACCTAGCCACCATATACGAGAGAGCAGGCAGGGTCCACGGTAAGAAGGGCAGCATAACACAGATGCCCATACTAACAATGCCCAACGACGACATAACACACCCGATACCGGATCTGACTGGCTACATAACAGAGGGACAGATAGTCCTCGACAGGAACCTTCACAACAGGGGCATCTATCCGCCGATAAACGTGCTCATGAGCCTCTCCAGGCTCATGAAGGAGGGAATAGGCC
>CAYVIZ010000025.1:0-18248 GCA_964451715.1 uncultured Desulfurococcales archaeon
AGAGGTTTACTTAGCCTTGGACGCTGTTGAAGAGTTCATTAAATACTACAAAATGGGTGCCCAGGATAGAGGATCCTGGGCCAGCTCATTATCCCACGCGGTGAAGAGCAGGCTCATAAGAGGCAGTATAGGGAGGATAGCTTACGAGTACGGTTACACGGGAAATACCAAGGTTCTGGAGAACGGGATTAGACAACTGTTAAGAGAAGGAGGGATAACCCACTCTCAGGCTTATACTATTCTAGAATATGTAGAGCAGATACCGCTTCTTGTCAAGATATATTCAGAAAACCCCGATCTCGCAGATAAGGAGACTCTATCAAAGGCTAGGCAGGCCTTCTTCTCCAGAGGATGGATTAAATGGGAGAAACTGTCCTCCCAGCTTCTAGGCGTCAAGAGCATGTATGATGAATACGAGAATAGCGTTATGGGGATCATTAGATGGAATGAGGAGACATCTATAGTACTCTACAATGGGAGGACTTATTCGTTAATAAAAGGCTCAAAAGGGGATGAAGGACTTAGTGTAGATGCATTGCTACAGCTCATAAAGCCTGTCATAGTCATATCCTACGGAATAGACCGCGAGGATAGGGTTTACGGGAAAACAATAGACTATAAGCTTCTAGTGAAGCTGGCGGCGCCCATGATGCAGTCGACTGATCCACGTCATGTTGTAGAGCGTCTTTACGGGGTTAGGATAGATGGAAACCTAGAAGAGTTCATAGTAGACTCTGCCCTATACCTGCTCGACAGGCTATCCCGTTTACCCCTAGGAACAGTTGACTTGGCTCTCCCCGAGGGAACACCTAAACTAGGCCGATCCCTCTCTTTTAAACCCAGACACAAGCCGGCCAGCAAAGCAAGTCTCCCCGCTAAGAGGACTCCACCCGGAATATATGTAAGAGAGACACCGCCTACCACGATGTATCCTGAAGCCATTATAGTGACTGAGGACCATGACCCCTTGTCACCTGTTTTCTCTCCATACGGTTTAATCCTACCGGATCTAGAGGACAGGGGCGATCCGTGGGAGAATTATCTAGTACTCCAGATTCATGTGACGGCCATTATGCATGGATGGTGGTATGATCCTCTACTACTGCCGTTAGGCCTCGAGGAATACGCCGGGTATAGGAAAGCGGTAAACACGCTGTTAAAGGATAAGATGATATTCAAGAAGACATGTAAGACCCCTCCAAAGTATATCCAAGTAGCTCCCTGGAACCTCTCGTCTCTTGTAAGCCTCTGCGGAAGCAAAATAAAAGGACGCCAGTTAATAATTGACACAATCGTTAACCCGCTCATAGTCCTACTGGGCGGTATGGGAGCTAGTAGACTAGAAGAAGATATGGTTCCCTCCAGCTTGAGGAACATGAAGATAGATAGGTATAATGGTCAACTGGTAATAGACGGCATGAAGTTCTATGTTAGAGAAGAGTTTCTAAAGAAAATCACCACTATATTTCCCCGGATAGATGTAGTAGCTCCAAGAGCGCTTCTCGAGAACACGTTGAATGCAGTGTTTGAGGAGGATAATGTTAAAGATAAACGCTACTCCGTGGAATTGTATGGTTTGACGGAGTTTATCACTGGACTCCACGAGTTATCGACAGCTGTTAACAGCCTCACCGATAGAAGCACACTTGTAGTCACACCGACCCGTTACCTAGCCACCGTTCTCCCCAGCATTATAGAAGCGGATTCCATTTCATTTCACGACTTATTACTGAAGCCCTGGATGACCAGCCTTTACAACACTTTATTGATAGTTAACCCTGAGAGGATCTTGCTACCTCAACTGCCCAGTGGGTATTATCCTAGTAGCGAACTACTTACCAGTATACCCCCCCTCCTCTATAATATGCTCTCCAAACTGGGGGATAAAACTAGGAGGATTATACTCATAACCAGGATAAGACCAGACGTCCTAGAAAGCCTCTTCAGGGTGAAGATTGTTAAACCTAAAGGAGAACCTGTTCTCGTGGAACAGGATCAGGTGAAGATTATACATAGTCATATGATTGAAAGAGCCAAGGAGATATTCAGGGAACACTGGATAGGGCCTTCAGGACTCGAGCTACGCTCTTACCAGGTTAGAACAGTCTCATACATACTCACCATGTATACCATGGGCCAACCCTCCCTTGTCCTTACAGTGCTTCCAACTGGGGCTGGTAAGAGTGCAATATTCCAGGTTCTAGGAAAGCTTCTAGAAGAGGCGTTAATGGGGCTCCCCGCCATCATCGTTTCCCCTCTAAGAGCGCTTATACATGATCAGGTGGAGGGTCTGAGGCGTAAGGGGTTCAGGGCCGAGTATATTGACGCCGGCATATCGCCTTCCCGTAGGAGGATAATACTAGAGTTGTACAGGAACAATCTTCTGGATTTCCTCTATGTTACACCGGAAAGGTTCTATGATCCAGTCATAATGGAGATGATAACACCTCCCTTCAGGCCTGTCTTCCTTGTTCTAGACGAGATCCATACACTGTCGAAATGGGGGCGCAGCTTCAGGCCCAGCTACTTAAACATGGCCCGTAAGCTTGTGGAGCGAAACAAGGTCAAGCCACGTATACCAGTGCTAGGGTTTACGGCTACATTACCTCCCGGGGTCGACGAGGACATTTTGGGCATCCTATCCGGGAGCACTGATCCATTAAGGATAGAGTTCAAGCTGGAGGACGATTATATTCCAGGGGAGGAGCTGGGCTGGCACCAGTCACGCCCGCTCATATTGAAGGGCCCCGTTCTCAGACGGGAACTCCGTTTTGATGTAGAGGAGGTCTCTACAGTTAAGGAGCGTGAAGAGAAGCTTGTCAATCTAGTAAGGAGTTACGAGAGAAGATTCAGGGGAGGGAAAAAGCCTTACGTTGGTGTGGTATTTACGGGTTTCGTTGAAAGCGACGTCACGCCATGGGCTAATGTGGAGAGTGTAGTGGAGCTGTTGAATAGCCGGATGGGTGAAGGCTTCGCAGTAGGATATCATGGAGGCCTTTCAAGCTCCGAGAGGAGCAGGATAGAGGAGTTAATATACAAGTCCAGTAAGACGGGCGGTCTCCCCCGGGTCGTAGTGGCGACTAAGGCGTTTGGCATGGGTATAGACATACCCAACATAAGATTCGTTGTACACTACATGCTGAGCGAGAGCATAGAAGACTACTACCAGGAAGCCGGCCGGGCTGGTAGGGATGGTAGAACTTCCTATATAACAACATTCTATTCACCCGACGATAAGCTGCTTAGGAAGAAGCTCCTCGAACTGGAGGAAATACAGCCCAGCATGGTGCTCAGGACTTATAATATGCTCGCCGAGATGCATGAGTGGCTGATGGCTAGATCGAGGAACATAGAAGTCGACCCCTACACTATAGTACTACCGGCCCAGGTGTTTTACACCGTTACACCTGTAAGGATACGGCGCGATAGGAACGCCCCCGCGGTTATAGGGGGGAAGATACTGGACATACTTGCCGAGAACAACGTGTTGAGCTATGAAACAGTTAGCGAGAGTTATTCTATAGTAAAGGGATCCTATACTGATTTGGAAAGAAGAGCCGATACCCTATACCAGCTTCTACCCGGAGTATACCTATACTCGGGAAGACCCCTTAATTCACCCGCAAGAGTAGACAGTCTAAACTACAATATAGGCTTTACAAGCGGCGACATAAGAGTAGCGCCTGTATCTATCGTGTGTTGCGGTAAAAAAGTCTTCTCTACATCAGCCTTCAACAAGAAGATGAAAAGCTTCAAAATAGGCCCTTCAAAGAATACCTACTTCATAATACGCCTTAACCCCATGCTAAAAATAAAACCCATTGAAGTATTACCGGAGGATATATTAGCCTACATGTTTAGAATGGAGAAAGACGACTATGAAAGGCTAGAATACCTGGATCAACTGCTCTCAGACGCCCTGAACGCTAAGAAGAGGCACAGGAGTCCTGATAGGATAATAAAGAAAGGCATAGAAGACTATTTCAACAAGAAACCCAATCTACTCGAGGAATACAGAGACCATCATCCAGTCACAAGCCAGGTCAAGATGTGTGATTCCCTGGAGGAATGCGTTCTACCGGCCGCATCTATGCTTGAAAGACTAGTCTACAACGCTGGCGGCAACACTAGGAGAGTAGTACTTTCAACGGTAAAGAGGGATGATGCCGATGTTATTATGAGGATATACGAGCGATCAACAGGACGCGGAGACTTATCCTGGTCCAGATTCTCTAACCTGAAGAAGGGATACAGTAAGAGAGGCGTATTATACCTGATGGATAAGGGGTATATAGTTGCCCTGCTTCCCACAAGGTATTATAGTGATGTAGAGGAGATGATGTCTAGGTACCCCTACATGTACGCGTATCTCTATCGGGGCTAAACCCTAGTCTTCCAAGTAATTACATGACTCGACGAGCCTGGAAAGCGAGTCTTTTATACTCTGGTATATCTCCTTAGCCACCCTCTCATGCCCGTTCTCGTATAGAGTCTTTATTCCCCCGCAGAGTATGAAGGAGTACATGCTTATCAGGGCGTCTGTCTTATATTTGAGCTTGCCAGCAAACTCTTCCCAGCCTTTATCGGTTAGCCTGTAAAGTATCCGCTCGCCGCTCTTTACTTTGCCTCTCTCCACTGCATGTGTTTCTATGAGGCCTTCCTTCTCCATGTGTTCTAGAAGAGGGTACAGGGTTCCTGGGGCAGGCTTCCATTTGTCGCCGGTTAACTCGCTTACCCTTTTGAGTATACGGTATCCATGCATGGGTTCCTCTGCGAGGAGCCTTAATACGAGCATTTTGAGGCTGTCACGGTACGGTGCCCGGGGCAAGGCTTTGTCTCCCTCGTGCAGCGTCTTATCTAAGGTTTAACTATTTTACCCTCAGCGTTTATATTATTTTTACCGTTATTTCAATGGTTAAAATATCTAACCATGAATTCCTCATGCCGTGTGTTCTTATTTAAATCACAGCAGAATAATACCCTAGACGGGATGAGGTATTGGTTAGAAGGGAAATAGAGGAAAGAGCAATAGAAGTCTCGGACAATCTCCAAGAATACCTGCCAAAGGGATTCCAGAGAATACAGACGAAGATAGGCGCCGCCCTCAAAGCAGCAATAGCGAACCGGCATAGAGTACTAGTCGTTATCTCAGGAAGCGACCCGGCACAGGTAGCAGCGTCTACTGCAAAGCTCCTCCTCTACTTCGAGAAGGTTTACAGATCCAGAAAAGGCAAGGACAAAATAAACCTACTCTACGTGTTCCACGACGAGTACGAGGACGCGTTGCTTAGGAAGGAGGTAGTCAGGAAGACCGTAAAGAACAAGGCTAAAAGCCTCAAGCATAACACCGCAGTATACGAGGTCTCAGATAAGTATCTAGGCACCACGTTCCAGGCACTCGTCCTCGACCTGACGAACGATCTCAAACCCAATGATGTAGGGAGACTGACGGGTATAGTCGAGGGCGGCGGCATAATAGTCTTCCAAACACCTCCATGGAGGGAATGGGATACCAGTCTAACAATCTTCAAGCAAAACCTGTTAGTACCCGGCTTCAAGGAGCCTAGGCACGTGTTCATATCATGGTTCAAGAGGAAACTTCTAGAGCACAGCGAGGGAATATATGTATACGACCTTGATAGGAGGAAGCTGTTATCGGGGAAGCCCGAGAAGGAGCAGGCGTATGCTAGGAAGGGAATAGAGGTTCCACGGGAAACACTCTTCCCCCGGCAAGCATACCAGAACGTGTTAACCAATGATCAAGTCCACGTTGTCAAGGAAATGGAGTGGTTCTACGAGAAGCCGCCCCGCGGCAAGAGGAAAATAATGGTGGTGACAGCGGATCGCGGCAGAGGCAAGAGCTGTGCAGTGGGAATAGGCCTCATAGGCTTCGCCCACGCCCTCAGGAAGCACAAGCACCGGGTGAGAATGCTGGTAACGGCCCCCAGTGTTGACAGTGTCCAAAGCCTGTTCCAGCTTGCCCTTAAAACGGCTGAGAAGCTAGGCATGAATCCAAGGCCAAAGGAGAAGCGTGGGAAGATAATAGAAATCCAGGGAGACGGGTTCAGCCTAGAGTATTGGGAGCCCATGGTGATACCCCGCCTTTCAGGCGACATAGTGGCAGTGGATGAGGCCTCGGGGATACATGTACCACTACTACACAAGATATGGAAGGCGCACAGGAGGATAGTGTTCGCTACAACAATACACGGCTACGAGGGCGCGGGCCGTGGGTTCTCTATAAGGTTCATGAAGACGGTGAGAGAGGATGAGTCCACCATACTAAAGCATGTGGAAATGCATGAACCCATAAGATACAGCGCCGGAGACCCTGTTGAGGAATGGTTGTTCGACGCCCTCATACTCGACGCGGAGACGGATAAGCTGGAGCCCGAGGATTTCGAAGATATTGATAACGGGGACTTGGTATACGAGAAACCTGATCCCCATTGGTTATTCTCTAGGGAGGGAGAGAGTGTCCTGAGGAAGCTCTTCTCGATATATGTGCTGGCCCACTATAGGAACGAGCCGGACGACCTGGCTATACTCGCTGATGCTCCACACCACTTTATACGTATAGCGAGAACTGCTAGGAAGAAGAAGGTAGTCGCCGCAGTTCAGGCCGCGTTGGAGGGAGGCTTGTCAGACGAGATAATAGAGAGCCTGCTCAGAGGTGATAAAACCCCGGGCAACATAATACCAGACAGAATGCTCAAGCATCACAGGATAAGGGAGTATGGGCGGATGAAGGGGTACAGGATAGTCAGAATAGCAACTCATCCAGAGGTTCAGGGGAGGGGTATCGGCTCATTCATGCTGGAACAAATGTACAGGGAGTCAACCGAGGATGGAGTGGACTGGCTGGGATCAGGCTTCGGCGTCAACGACCAGCTTCTCAGGTTCTGGCTGAAGAACGGCTTCAAGGTTCTCCATATAAGCCCTGACAGGAACCCGGTCAGCGGGGAGTACACTATACTCGTTGTCAAGCCTATAACAAGGCTCTCAAAGCTATTAGTAGACTATAGCACCCGGGCGTATAAGGCTAAACTGCTCGTCAGTCTCTACGACACGTATAGGGATCTGGAGATAACCATAGCATACCAGATGCTCTACATGGACCCTCCTATACGCGGGGGGCTGCCTCCGGAGCTGGATCTGGTCTCCAGGGATAGGCTGTGGATATACAGTTACGGGCCCATGACCTATGAGGCGGCCACGGATATTGTGCTCCGGATGGTTAAGTACTACTATGAATCCACGCCAAACCCTAAGCCTAGGCTTGACAGGGATAAAGAGCTTATACTAATAGGTAAGGTATTGCAGGGACGCTCCTGGGAGGAGGTTGCAGAAGAGCTCGGCTTCTTCCGTCACAAGGTTATGCTCGATCTTAAGGATGCCGTTAAACAACTGGCAGAGAAGTGGTATGGGCTGACTGTTAACGATGAAGTAGGAGTGTATGCAGGGGAAATCTTTCAAGATCCGTTATGATGAACGGCTGCATGAAGCCTTGGCTTCCTCGACTAGGTTTCTGCACTCTTTTACAAGCGATGACGCATAGACTGATCCATGCTTTGCTGCATTCTCCAACGACTCTACTACCAGGCATAGCAAATCCTCGGGGTTAAGTCTTGCTATCTTATCTAGGAACTCTCTATTCACCGGTGTCTCGATGGTCTCAAGAAAAGGCGTGTTGCCTGGTAGATGCCTGGATCTAAGGAAGAAGCCTTCACTGTTTAATACAAGGACCCTCCCTCCACTCAGCTTGATGGTCACCTCATATTCTCCACGGGGCGGGGCTAGACACTCCACCAGACTCCAGCCCCTTCTCCCTATACACCTACACAACTATAACCCCTCCTCTTCTCCTTTAGACGTGGAATATTAGCGAGATATATATCACTCATGTATAAACTCTGGTAGCGGGGATGGTGCTGGCACCGTGGACGAGTTACCGATAATGCTCGCCGTCCTGGCTACCCTAATACTGCTAGCATTCCTGACCTGGTCTATAAAGAGTACCAGGTCGCTGATAGAGAAGTACTCGGATCATATAGAGAAGACCATGGAGACAGAAGAGGTTAAGAGGTTCCTAGAGGAGGAGCCTAGAGCGAGTGTTGCAGTGATAGAGTCACCTGATAAGAAGCGTGTCAAAGTAATATGGGTTGACAGGAAGGGGAGAATAGGAGTTTCAGCCTTGGTAGACGTGGAGAGCAGAGAGATACTGTCCATCAGAACCGGAGAGTGAACAGGGGTTGACCGGTAGATGCGTTATATGCGGCTCCCAGGGATGGACGTATGTTCACGAGTACAGGGGATACCTTTGTAGGGATCACTATCAGCGTTACATCGAGGCTAAGGTTGACAGATGCATTAAAAGACAAGGCCTTCTAAATGGAGTTGACAAGGTTTTGATAGCCTTGTCAGGAGGCAAGGACAGCAGCGTGCTGGCTGTTGTTATGAAGAAATTATACAGTTGGAGAATACGTTTAGCAGGCCTCCATATAGACCTCGGCATACCCGGCTACAGTGAGTCGGCTAGGAAGTCTGTATTAGAGTTGTCTAACAGGATAGAGCTTCCCATCGAGATCGTCAAGCTACAGGACTATGGTTTCACCATAAAGGAAGCAGCCGACTTATACAGGAAGGGTGTCTTCAACAGGCCTCCATGCAGCGTATGTGGAACTGTTAAAAGATACTTGATAAACCTCTACGCATACGAGAAGGGTTTCGAAGCCATAGCAACGGGGCATAACCTAGATGATCTACTCCTCTTCTCCTCCATGGATATAGTAACTGGGGACGTAACCAGCCTGTCCAAGCTCCTACCGAGACAGGACGAAGGCCACCCCAAGCTGGTACCCAGAATAAGGCCCCTCTGCCTCCTGACCAACAGGGAGACAGAGCTCTACACTGAAGCGGCCGAATTACCCGTGTCCAGGGAGAAATGCCCCTATAAGCCTCCGCCTAGAAGGCTGAGAAGCGTTTTATCAGAGGAGCTCGACTCCATCGAGGAGAAGGTAAGGGGGTTTAAACACATGTACGCAGCCAGCCTGTGGAGCAGTATAATACCCTCACTCTCTATTGGGAAGCCAGTGCTAAGGGAGTGCAGCATATGCGGTATGCCGTCCTCGGGCAGGGTATGCAGCTTCTGTAGGATAAGGGAGTCCCTCAGGAACACCGGGTACAAAGAAAGGTTTTTATAGAATACAATATCCACTACTTTACAATTAGCTATAAAAACAAATATGCCGTTCCGGCATCCCATGAAACATATGAATAGATAAGGTGAGAAGAAATGGAAGAGGGAACACCCACACCCGCAAACGTCATCCTCGTCGGTAAGAAGCCTGTAATGAACTATGTACTGGCAACCCTGACACTGCTCAGCAACACCGATGCCAACGAAGTCATAATAAAGGCCCGCGGAAGAAGCATATGCAAGGCCGTAGACGCTGCCGAGATAGTGAAGAACAGGTTCCTCAAGAACCTGACGGTCAAAGAGGTCAAGATAGGCAGCCAGCAGGTAACCAACCCTGACGGCAGAACCAGCAGGGTCTCAACTATAGAGATAGTGCTGGCCAAGGCCTAACAGGCCTCACAACACCCGAAACCCCAACAACGGTAAACAGCGGAACAGTTTTTCTGAACCCATCAACCCTAAAAACTCCTTGCAAGCCTCTCTAATCCTCGGCCTAGCGATATTAACTAATACCATTTATCATCTAGCCAGCGGGAGAATCCTTGGATTCATTTACACATCTATTTATGAGTTAGCATGAACCGGAATCTCTCATAGAACGCTGAAACAGCTTCCCGTACATCAATAAGGTATTTCCTCCTATCCCTAGCCTCCCTGATCAGGGATAAGTCTAGTTCAACCTTGAATATTCCCTCTTCCTCGGTTAGGCTGAACAACATGTTACCATAGGGATCGACCACGAAGCTTCCACCCTTTGTAGGCCTCCCGTCAGCGTATCGTGTCCCCACAGTGTTGACTCCTATAAAGAAGACCTGGTTCTCAGCGGCTCTTGAAACCCCCACGCTATGCCACAGGTGCAGCCGGTCATAAGGCATGCTAGCCGGATTATATATTACCACTGCATCCTCTAGAGCGTGGAGCCTCGATATTTCTGGGTACATAACGTCTACACAGGCAACGCATCCTATGTTACCATATTTCGTGGGTATGGGATCCACGTATACACCGGGTTCTACTCGCCCCCTCTCCCCTACAGCGTGGGATGGGAATATTTTTTCGCAGGATATCCTGCTCTCACCATTAAACGCGGTGAGGCCAATGCTTCTAACGGTACCGCCTAGCCTCGTGTACTGGCATCCCGAGAATATGTATGTGCTTTTCTTCTGCGATGATATCGTTTCAACTATGTTCATGTACTCTATGAGATCCACAGGTTTACCTGACAGCCAGTTCTCTGAGAGGAACACCATGTCGAAATCTCCTGCAGTACCTAGTATCTCTAGGAGTCTCTCATAGTTCCTCCTGTGGTTGTCCTCGTCTCTACGCATCTGAACAATGCCTGCTACAATCTTGTCCTCCAAAATCTTGACCCCCGGGGCTCTATGCTATTCGTTTTTAGCCGGTTTACTGATAGGGAATAAATATTCTATTACCCGGTTCGACTAAGTATTATAGTTTTGAACCTAAAGAATAATCTAAATCCGTTAGAGAGGGTGAATATGTAGTGATTCCCGAGGAGTTCAAGCCCAGGACAAAAGGCCAGAAGAAGCTGGTGGAGACGCTCTACAAGAAGGATTCATCTATAGTAGGAGTATTCGGGCTGAGCGGGACAGGTAAGAGTATGATAAGCCTCGTATACGGCGTGGGAGCAGTTCTTTCTGGATCGTTCAAGAGGGTTATAGTGTCTAAGCCTATAATAGATGTGTCAAGGGGAGAGGAGATAGGTCTAGCCTCCACGTCTATAGAGTGGGTAGAGTCGGTTAAGAGCTATGTTCGCGACCTCGTTTCAAGGTATTACGGGATGGAGACTATAGAGGAGCTGGAGAGGAATAAGATGCTGGTCTACGTTCACCCCTACCTTTTAAGGGGGAGAAGCTTCGACGACTCCGTCATAATATTCGACGACTCCCAGAACACTAGCCCCGACGCGGTTATAGAGATGATGCTTAGACTGGGAGAGGGTTCTAGGCTCATTATAATAGGGGATCCAGTCCTACAGTCCGGGTCTCTCAACGGGGCACGGCTGGCTAGGAAGCTTCTTATAGGCGAGATGGAGGATGCCGAAGTGGTCGACTTGGGTTTGAAGGATATCGTTAGGCCCGGTGCTAGGAGGGGGATAAAACTGTTCTTCGAGCTCAGAATGCGTAAAAGACCATTGACGGAAGCAGAGAAAAACGCGTTGCTCGCAGTAAACAGTTATGCACCGGACGCCGATGTGGTCACAGTTCTAGACCTCAGGTCATTGAAGGACAAGTGGAGCGTGAAGAGCGGCCACACACCGGACTTTCTCGTAGTGGTCAAGGAGGGATTCCTCCCGAGGCTTATAGGATCACGCGGCGAGCGTATATCCCGCATCGAAGAGGAGCTCTCCGCCAGTGTGAGAGGGGTGGAGTTTAACCTAGACTTTACAGGGATCATAAAGGCGGTACACCCTGTGGGCTGGGTGTCCAAGCATGTTAGAGACGTGGATATACTAGGATCGGATCTAGTAGTTACAGTAGGTAAGGAGGGAATAGGTGCTTTCCTAGGCCAGAAAGGCTTCTACGCGAAGTTCCTAGAGGATACAATGGAGAAACTTATCGGCATCGGCTTCTACGTGAGGGAATCCAAGTCGAAGCCTAGGCGTTAATCCTCCTCGTAAAGTTCAACCAGCACGCGGGCCTTAACCCGGTCACTGGAGAAGAGCGGAGGGTTCTCCCCGAGGTCTATGCTTATTACAACAGTGTTACCCATATCATCCCTGAATCTGACCTCCGCGAAGTACTTCTTTTTAGGGCCCTCCTCTATGCTTTTCATGAGGGTTTCATAGATCCTAGTCAACGCCATCTGGAATGACAGGGGAGAACTTATATCCTCGGGTGAAAGCCTCACAGCCTGGAAGCCTCCCATAACCTCGCCTATCTTAGCCTCTCCCTCGAACACTGTCTTGAATCTTTCACCGTTATCCTCTGACAATCTATCCACCTCAATGATTAAACGTTTAGGCTTATGGACTATTTATATAGATAAGCCATAATGAATAAATCATGCATAACGAACCTCTGTTTCCCGGGGTGCGTGATTGTTGAGCTCTACCTATCTTGTAAGGGATGTAATGGTCAAGAACCCTGTAACCGCGAGGCAGGACGAGACTGTACTGGATGCAGTGAAGAAGATGGCTGAACTAAGGATAGGCGCGATACCCGTAGTCAATGAGAGGGGTGAAGTTGTAGGCATATTCACCGAGAGGGATTTACTGGTGAGGGTTGTGGCGAAGGAGCTCCCACTCGACACTAGGCTATCCAAGGTCATGACGCCTAATCCTGTCACGATAAGACCTGACGCCTCCTTGGAGGAGGCGAAGAATGTTATGGCTAAGATAAAGGCCCGCCATCTGCCTGTCGTAGACGAAGAGGGAACCCTTGTAGGCGTGGTGAGCCTCTCCGACATAGAGTTCAGCACATACTAGACAATACAAGGCTTACTTCACTTATTTTCCTGCTCCAAGCATTACAAGTATTAATGGGGGCGATGACTGGAAGAGGGTCTCCAGAGCACCAGGTTGTATGAGCGGTGAGGAGAGCCGGAAACACTGAGCCCCGCCAAGCATTTATATCCGTTAATTTTTTGACGCGTATAACCGTTTTTCATGTAAAATTTTTTATTAATACATGTGATACTAACCACAACGCTTTTAATATCAAAAGTATAAACATAGAAAAATGGGTGAAAACCCATGGCCAAGAAGAAGCCCGAAATAGAGGTATTCTGCGTCAAGTGCAGGAAGAAGATGAAGACCACCAACTACGAAGTAGTAACACTGAAGAACGGCAGGAAAGCCATAAAAGCAGTCTGTCCAGGCGACTGCGGTATAACCTACAAGTTCGTAAGCGAGAAGACCCTCAAACAGCTAGGCCTCGCATAACCCCTCCGATAACATCATAACAGAAACCCCTCCTTTTTAAACACCCCCAACAACCCATTGCAGCACTTATTTCACCGGGCTCTGCAATCTCCCAGTTGATTCTAGCGAACCCTTAAAATATATCCTAGAACAACACAAAAACTCCTCGGGAGACTGAATGGACCACAAGGCCCTACTCTTCAGTATAACAGCGATACTAGCATGGGGTGTATGGGGCGTCATAATAAAATACGCCACAACGAAAGGCATGACCGGCATAGCAGTATATATAGTAGCCTCTCTTGCCCCTCTAATAGTGGTACCCCTGATATACGCGGCATACAAGCCAGCCATACCACTAGACACGTCTCTACTAATAGTCCTAGCCGCAGGCGTGTTCGGGACCCTAGGCTACTTGTTCGTCGCTAAGGCACTGGAGAAAGCGAGTGCCGGCACAGTAATAGCCCTGACAAGCATATATCCCGCGGTAACATTCACGCTCTCCTACATATTCCTAGGAGAAGAGGCTAGCCCGAAGAAAATAGCGGGTATAGTCCTAGCTATAGCAGCAGTCATACTACTCTCCACAGACTAGAGCCTACTCGCCTCCCGACACCACGAGCACCTCCCCCGTTATATAGGGATGCACCGCCATGAACACTATAGCCTCCGCAACCTCTTCCGGACTACCGATCTTCTGAAGGGGTATCTTCCTAGCCCTCTCCTCCAGATTCGGTATACCCTCCCTCACCATATCGGTAAGCGTCAAACCCGGCGCTACAGCATTAACCCTTATACCCTGGGGAGCCAGCTCCATAGCAAGGCTAAGCGTGAAGCCTATAAGCGCCGCCTTAGCAGTTGCATAGGCGACCCTCCCCGGGCCAGGCGCGGGCTTAACGCCTACAATACTAGAGACGTTAACTATGCCAGCCCCCCTCCCCATATGGGGGAGGGCTAGCCTAGTCACGTTCATAGCACCCAGGACATGAGTATTTATCATCTCCATCCAGTCACTTGGCCCAGTCTCTATGAAGGGCTTCAACTTGAATACACCCGCGTTGTTAACCAGGTAATCAATCCTCCCGAAAGCCTCTACAGTCTCCCTCACAAGCTTCTCCGCCTCATCCCAGCGGGATACATCAGCCCCAACCACGATAGCCTCCACACCATACTCCCGAGCCCTACCGGCAACCTCCAACGCCTTCTCAAGGCTCCTCCTATAGTTAACGACAACGTTCACGCCACGCCTAGCGAAGGCCAAAACCGTACTAGCACCTATACCCCGAGAGGATCCAGTGACAAGGGCTACTCTCCCCTTCAAATCATAGAAGGAACCCGGCAATCCCCCTTTCACCCTCACAAACAAGACTAAGATTACTATTATATATAGAATATTCCGTGCTTCATAAAATTAAAACCTTATCAAATCATAATACAAACCATTCCATATATTAAAACAGTCAAAAGAAGAATCGGACAGAGCATCAGTAAGTCCCTTTCTTTAGGAGTACCACCCATACACTGCTAGTGAAACCAACACTAGGCAATCTAGAATCAAAAACGGGATTACCCAAATTATAAAGAGAGGACACCTAGAGGTTTTATAGAACTTCATGATTACTACAGCTATATTCCAGAGGTTTATCCACTGAGACAATAGGTCAGCCGGTATAATGGGAGCCTATAGGAATATGGAAATAGTAAACACCTGCTCTGAAAACCAAGGACTTATAAACCTTGTTTCTCCAGTAGAAACCATAAAATGGGAACATTCTTCGTAAATACTTATCACTAGGGATATTATTTAATAATCTGGAAACACTGGTTAGGAAAAAGGCTAATTGCTCCAACACACATAGTATCCAGACGGGGGCTGGAATTGTCTAAGGTTATTAGGGCTAGGTATGAGAGGGGCGTATTAAGGCTCTTAGAACCCATAGAGCTCAGAGAAGGTGAGGAAGTTCTAGTCCGAGTGGAAAGAGTTGAGGAAAGGAGGAGGATTATCGAGGAGTTTTATGGGAAACGTGGTTCGGCATCAAAAGAGTTGCTTGACGAGTTCATGCTTGAGGCTGAGGCACAGTGATACTGCTAGACGCTAACGCCATCGTGTATTACCTACACCGTGTGGAGCCTTATGCCTCTAAGGTAAAATAGGTACTAGCTGAGAGAGAAAACATAGCAGTCACCCTCAGGATAGTTGATGAGGTAGTTTTCACCCTCATACGGCTCGAAGCTTGGAGAAGGCTAGGGATAAGGAAACTAGACCAGCTACGAGAACATATAAGAAAACATGGCCTGAAAGGGTTCAATGATTTAATAAAAGATGTTGAGGAGATGATAGATAAACTTGGAATAATTGTTTTAGAAGACAAGGGCGGTCTCACAGAACTTCTAGAAACCGTGAGGAGGTACAGCCTCTTACCAGGAGATGCCCTAATTGCAATAACTGCAAGACACTACGGCATAAGCACTATAGCTACTTTTGACGATGACTTCAAGCGAATCCCATGGCTCAAAGTAATTCCTTAACTCTTGAAGGAGAGATTATCAACAGGACTATCCCCGGTGAAGTGAGAACTAACCTAGATTCTTAACTGGATTTAGAGTTGCAACTCTACTCTTCAGAAAGGACAGACTTTATATAGGGGTATTTGGGTGGCGGGCCCGCGGGGGATTTGGGTTTATGGTGTTGAATATTTTATTCTAGAGGGCTGGAACCAGGTTATTATCCGGGTTCTGTGTAGTGGAATGGCAGTTGTATGCTTTGCTGGTGTTTCTGGGATATGGGTTTGGGAATAGCTTGGTTAAGGAGGCTAATGTCAGGGGTCTAGATGCTGGTGTCTTCATATTTCATAGCTATCTGGCGGCGACGATTGTATTATTGCCCTTCTCTCTGGGGGATGGCGTGTCACTGTATGATGTAGTGGTGGGTGTAGCGGCGGGTTTGCTCGTGTCGTTTGCCAGCGTGTCGGCTTACCGTGCGGTGGGGCTTCTGGGGGGTATTACCGTGTTTCCCCTAGTTAACCTGTCATACCTGCTGAGCCTCCTCTACGGTGTCTTGCTCTTAGGAGAGAACGTTAAGCCCGTTAACATTGTAGGACTGCCCTTCGCTGCTGTGTCGTTGCTCCTCCTAGCTGAGAGGCCTTCGAGAATTACGGGTAGGGGCCTGCTCTACTTGGGCACGGCCTTCCTAGGCTACGGGTTCACCGACATAGTTTTAAAGACGTATTATAGGATGGCCGGTGAACCTCATAGTATGACGCTTTCACTGGTAATCGACTTGACCGTTACTCTACACTTAGCCCTATCCAGCCCTGGGAGAGGGCTTGGCAGGGTTAGCTGGCTAGCTCTGTTGAACGGGTTGCTGCTCGCTGTAAGTACTATAAGCCTGGTTAAAGCGCTTAGCAGCGGCCCGGTGAGCCTTGTTTCTCCTATAGCAAAGCTCAACACTGTTATACCGGTTGTCTACAGTATGGCTAGGGGGGAGACATACGACTCGGAGACTGTCTTGTCCGCTCTTCTAGCCGTGACGGCTGTATTACTGCTTTCGATATAATAAAATAGAGGGAACCACTAAAGGATAGCAGGGGAGGAGCGGAGCCAGGGTGGCCGGTGCCTTCGATGTGAAGAGATACCGCTACGCAGTGCAGGCGATAAGGATAGGCTGGCCCCTCGTCATCGTAGAGTCCCTGGATAGCATCGTCTCTATAACAGACACATTCTTCGTATCAAGGCTGGGAGACAACGCCATAGCGGCAGTAGGGCTAAGCTCCTACCTACTATGGCTCCTCGGAGTATTCGGGTCACTCTACTATGTAGGCGTCATGGTCCTCGTATCCCAAGCGTTCGGCGCAAGAGACTATGAGAGAGCCGGGAAAGTGTTCGGCGAGTCGCTCTCCGCCACCATACTACTCTCACTGCCAGTATCCATCACAGGCTACACGCTATCAAGCAGCCTCATACAATTCCTAGGCGGCAGCGGGGAAGTCCTACGCCTCGGCGCCGGATACATGAGGATAAGGAGCCTAGGCCTGGTATTCTGGTTCACACTACTAGTATACGACGCCGCCTTCAGAGGCTCAGGCATAACCAAGCCCCTACTACTATCATCAACCACCGCAGCCACACTAAACATAATACTCGACCCACTACTCATATACGGCATAATACTACCCCCACTAGGAGTGAAGGGGGCAGCCCTAGCATCAATAGCATCCATAGCCGTAGGAGCAATCATAAACTCCCTCCTCGCCTCAAGAGTACTCGGCTTCAACCCCCTGCCTAAGCCCCCGGGGAGGGACGCCCTACTAGCCGCGAGACTAGGATTCCCCGCCCTAGTAGAGCGCGTCGTCTTCGCCGGCGGGAACAACGTCTACATGAAGTCCATAAGCAGGTGCGGGGCAAAAGCCATAGCAGCCCACACAATAGGCGTGAGAATAGAATCCATAGCATACATGCCGGCATTCGCCATAAGCACGGCAGCCTCCAGCATAATAGGCAACCTAGTAGGAGGAGGCAAGAAGGAGGAGGCCCGGAGAGCTGGCTTCGAGGTAGCAGGGGTCTCCGCCCTCCTAATGCTAGCCGTAGGCCTACTACTGGTAGCCACATCACCCTACGCCCCCGCCGTATTCACCACAGACCAAGCGACAAGGAGGATGGCGATGATATACCTAATACTAGCAGGAATATCAGAACCCGGCCTAGGAGTAGTAATGACCCTGGGAGGAGCAATAAGAGGAGCAGGAGAAACCAGGATCCCCACAATAGTAAACCTACTCAGCCTCTACCTAGCCCGGGTAACACCAGCATACATACTAGGAGGAAAAATAACACTCCTACACACATGCCCACTAACCCAGTGGATATTCATGGACATAGACATACTCACAAGAACAATCCTATTCCTATACATATACCACAAATTCATACACAAACTAGCCCACAAAATAGTATAACAAAGACAACACCGAAAAAGAGGGCGCCAGCCTTCGGAGCCGGATGTCCGAGGCCTCTATCCCCACGGGCTCAGTCGTCATGTTACGTGAAAAATCTTTGTGTGTCTTTTTTCTTTGTATTTTTTCTGGGAAAAGCTGGCACGCCAGTGGAGAGGCATACTCGTTCAGATAAGCTAGACATGGATGATGAAACAGGAATTAAACGCTACGC
>CAYVIZ010000026.1:0-18074 GCA_964451715.1 uncultured Desulfurococcales archaeon
TAGGTTTGTTGCGACGAAGCTCTTACCTGTGCCTCCCTTTCCCCCGGTTACAGAAATTATCCTCTTCAACCCTCTAGAGCACCCCCCGCCTAACCCGGGGCGTCTTCAGCTGGCTATGCTCTTGAACAACGGGTGGCTCATGACCCTGTTATTCAGGGAGAAGTCGTCCTCGCCTAAGGCCTCCTCCACGGCACGGTCGATATATTGCTTAACCTCCTCGTCTAACACGGGTTCCCTGCCGCAGGTATACTCGATGCATCCTTTAACACCCTTCTCAGGATCACCCTCCCTCTTCGATATGCAGTCGTCCTCCTCGACCAATTCTTTGAGCCCCTCTATGAAGAACGTGCCGGGTCCTGAGACGTATTTTACACTAGTCATGCGGGAGCCTCTATCCTCTAGGTGGCGGAGCTCTGCAAGCGCTAGTATCCTGCTAGCCCTGAAAGGATGTATGCAACCAGTTCTCCAGAGCAGGTATCTTATAACCTCCCTCACTCCACTCATCGATTATACCCCCTTCTTACAACTCTATGCCTGTGTTACAGGTTGGGCTTGTCTAGAATTAAATCTAGTGTAATAATTTTATCCGAAAAACTATAGTGTCAACCGCGGAGCGACTCGGCCGTGTCGAGGAGGCTCGATATAAACGCTTCCAGGTTCCCCAGGCGGGGCACGATCGCCACGTGGAGCCCCTGACTGCTAGATGAGAGTGACACCCTCCTCACATCCTCTAGTGTTGACAGTCTCCTGTATATCTCGACAGCCTTGTCGAGCGCCGCCTGGCTAGTATAGTAGGCCTTAAGCCTTCTCCCGTCAACGTCTACTATACTCTCCGGCAGGGGACGGTTTCTCTTGGCCAAGTCTATTGATACGGTCCTGGCAACATGGCGGTCTCCGGGAACTACGAGGTGGGCCTCTCCCCCCGGCTTGAGCTCCCTGAGCTTCAGCGTGAAATCCATCCTTTCGCTGCGGCGGAACAAGTGTATTACCGGTAGGTAGAAGAAGACGTGGTAGGGGGGTGTTGAATAGTATACCCAGGCCCTGATCAGGTTCCCCCTGTTAACCCAGTACTTGCCCGTGAAGCCTACTAGGTAGCCGTGAACAGTGTACTTGGTGTCTCTAGGCTTGAGCTTCTCCTCCAGCAGCTGTAGTATGCTTACCTGCCTCCTTATCATTATCCTCCTGAAGCGGAAGAACCACACCACGCTGAGGAAGCTTGCTATCACAACGATCCAGAAGAGGGGCTCCAGTATTCTGCTCCACTCAAAACCCACTCAGGCCTACCTCCCGTCTCCCTTAGGGAACTTTTATATTTCACAGTGATATAATAAAAATAACTAACAATCCCACGCCAAGCACACAAGCTAAGAACACAGCGGGGTGGACTAGTTGTCCCAAGCCGTTAAGGCAATCGGCTACGTGATCCTCGTGTTGGGTATACTAATGCTGGCATACGCCTTCATAGACGGGTGGAGCAAGGGCTATATGGGCGATTGCGCCCAAGTCAATACTACGACCGGTAAATGCGTTAAGTATGGGTGGGGAAGCGTGTCGCTCTCAGCGGTTCTAGGCTGGTTCCTGATACTCGTAGGCCCTGCCCTCATCTACGGCGAGGCCCCAGAGGTGATAAAGGCCAAGGTTAAGGAGGGGGGAGGTGAAGCCTGATGCAGGCATACTCTATAGAGATAATGCTAATAGTCGTGATAATATACGCCCTCGCCTACGTGTATTATGGCAGGAAGATACTGGAGCAGCAGGTCGTCAAGGCGAGCCCCGAGAGGCCTACCCCTGCTATAGCGAAATACGACGGCGTAGACTACGTGCCGGCGAACAAGTACGTCCTCTACGGCCACCACTTCGCCAGCATAGCAGGCGCAGGCCCCATAGTAGGGCCAGCCATAGCCATGAGCTACGGGTGGCTACTACCCCTAATATGGGTCCTCTTCGGCAACGTGTTCATAGGAGCAGTACACGACTACCTTTCCCTCATGGCCAGCGTCAGATACGGCGGCCTTAGCGTTATGAGTATAAGCGAGAACGTCATGGGCCGCACGGCGAGGTTCATATTCCTGATATACGTGTACTTCGCCCTAGTACTAGTCATAGCGGCCTTCGAGAGCGTCGCTGCAAAGCTCTTCGCAGCCATACCCGGTTCAGCCACCCTAGCACTAATATTCATGCCCCTAGCACTGCTCTTCGGCATAATGGTCTACAGGGCCGGGGTAAAGATAACCACCGCCACGGCGATAATGCTTATACTGATACTGCTGGGCTTCGTCTACTCCTACTATATACCATTCAGAGTAGGCGGGGACGCGTATCATTCATGGGTAATAATACTGGCGATATACGCTATCATAGCGGCAAGCCTGCCAGTATGGTACCTCCTACAGCCTAGAGACTACCTGAACGCCTACATACTATGGTTCTTCGTTTTCCTAGCAGTATTCTCGAGCCTCCTAGTGGCGGATATGAAGCTGGCCGGCCCAGCCTACACCAGCTGGGCGCCTAAGATATTCCAGAAACAGCCGACGCCCTTCTGGCCCGCTATACCGCTGATAATAGCGTGTGGAAGCCTCTCAGGCTTCCACTCCGTGGTAGCCAGTGGAACCAGCAGCAAGCAGCTGGCCAACGAGATGGAGGGCCTCCTAGTAGGCTACGGCGGCATGCTCACGGAGGGAGCAGTATCCAGCCTAGCGGTAATACTACCCGTGAGCCTTGCCTGGAGCGCGCCTGAGCTGATAAAGGCGGGGGTCTTCCACAACAGCATCCTGGAGCTAGACAAGGTCCACAGGTTCACAGTGGGATACGGCTACATGTCGGCCAAGGCGCTGGAGAGGCTCGGTGTATCATTCGGTGACGGCTTCCACGTCATGGCGCTCTTCGCAGCAATAGCACTGGTAACATTCATCATGACGACACTAGACACCGCTACCAGGCTCGGCAGGTTCGCCTGGCAGGAGCTGTTCGAGCCGCTTAGATCGAGTTCTCCAGGACTATACACTGTAATAGCTAACAGGTGGGTTGCAAGCATTCTAGCAGTGTTCTTCGGGAGCCTAATGGCGTACCCCTACGTCACGATAGGAGGAAAGCAGCTGCCAGCCTACAACGTTATATGGCCCGCCTTCGCGGGCACGAACCAGCTGCTGGCGGCTCTAGCGCTGCTCACGGTGGCGCTGTGGGCCTATAAGGTGCAGCAGGTGAGGGGTGCTACTAACTGGCTCATACAGATACCCGCCTGGTTCCTATGGATAACGGTGACCATAGCGCTGGGCTGGTGGCTGGTTGTGGTGATGCCGCATATATCGTCGCCTATACAGAAGTACGGCGCCGGCGCCATAGTGGTTGTGAACCTTATACTCGACATACTGCTGATAATACTGTATATAATCGGTCTACAGCGTAGGAACGAGTAGAGAGAGATGAGCATAGTTGGGCGTCTCACGTAAAATCATCCATTTTTTTAAAAACCTCATACTCGAGTTCCTCCGCTTCAACAAAGGCATATTCGAGGCTATAAGAGAGCAGAGCGTCGAGACTCTGGAGCAGGAGTACCTAGAGATCGAGAACGCTTTCCTCAGCATGGTCATAGGGGGCATAGTAGGCATACCCCTACTGCCTTCCGGTATAGCAATGGAGCTCCTCCCCCTCGTCAAGGAGGAGATAAGCATAATGGAGAAGAGGGCATTCCTAGGGGCTGATACTCTGGCAGACTTCTTCAGCACGCTGGGCGGGGAGTGGTGATGGAGGAGTCCAAGCTGGCCAGATGGGTAGAAGAGGGGGGAGGAGAGCCTCCACGCCTGGTTTTCGTTATAGGTAAGGGGGGCGTCGGGAAGACTACTGCCTCTATAATACTCGCATACGAGCTGGCCCGGAGGAATAGGGTTCTACTAGTCAGCCTCGACCAGGCTATGCACCTCCTCGAATACCTCGGTATGAGGAAGCCTATGAAGAAGGAGAGAATCGTGGAGGGCCTCGATGCTGTACAGGTTGACGTCAACGTGTTGATCAGGAAGGAGAGTATGGATTATGTTAACCTTATGCAGAGCGTCATGCCGGGGCTCACCGTGGTGAATGCGGATGACGTTGTTAAGAGCCTCAAGTTCAACCCTGGCTTCGAGGAGGAGGTCTATCTTAGGTACATCTCAGGACTCTTCGGGGAGAAGGAATACGACTACATCGTCGTCGATACTCCCCCGACGGGAGTCACCTACAGGATGCTCAGGCTGCCGAAGCTTTACATGTTCTGGGTGGAGCAGCTCATAAGGCTTAGGAAGAGAATCATAAACCTCAGGTATATAATAGCTAGGACCATGGGGAGGGATATAGAGCCCCGGGATCCCGTGTTGAACAAGCTTCTAGAACTAAAGGAGCGCTACGGGCTTCTCTACAGGAACCTGGGGGACAAGGCTAGGACCCGGTATGTCTGCATAATGACGCCGGAGCCCCTGCCTCTCTACGAGACCGAGAACACTATAAGGTTCCTAGAGGAGATGAAGACCCGGCCTAGCATGATAATAGTCAACAGGCTCCTAGACAGGAGTACAGCTGATAGCCTAGGCGTGCTTAGGGTGCAGGAGGAGGTGCTGTCGAAGATTAAGGAAGACGCATGTAGCAGGGGCATACCCATAGTAGGGATAATGCACTCCCCGAAGCCTCCGCGGAGGCTCGGCGAGGCGCTCGAGCTGCTGGAGAGGGTCTCCATTATAAACTGTTGAGGCGGGGTCTCTTTCTCTTATCGTCGCTCAGCCCCCTAACATAGACTCCTACTGCTCTGGGGACTCCCGACTCGTCTAGCAGCCTCCTAACCCTGACGGGCAGCCAGCCCGGTATAGGCAGGTCGAGGACAGCTATCCTGGATCCCACGGGCGCGGTCTTCAATACCGGCTTGAGAGTGTCCAGGATGCTCGAGAAGAGGTATGCGTAGACTATGTCGGCGTCTCCTAGATCCGCATTGTAGAAGGACTCGCATCTAACCTCTACGAGGCCCTCCACACCGTTGTAGGCCGCGTTCACCTCGGCCAGCGTGCAGAGGTCCTCGTCTATCTCGTAGCCTATAGACTTGAGACCATAGTGCTTCGCGGCGTAGACGAGCATCCTGCCGTCCCCGCAGCCTAGATCGTAGAAGACTCTCGCCCTAGAAGCGAGGGACTCCTCCATCACCGCCTTCATAACACTGCGGGGCGTGGGGATGTAGGGGGCCACCCTCGCTTTACCGTCAACATTGACTCTCTGCATTACGGGATACCGATATTTATCTTTAGGATAGAACATTGTCATTAAATACTGATAGGGTGAAGATGGGTTGGATGGATTCAAGGTTTACAGGAGGGAGGTAACCCTCTCTACTAGTGAGAGGTTCCAGCTGGTTAATATAACGAGGCACGTGGAGGAGATCGTGGCGGATAGCGGGGTCAGGGAGGGCTTTGTCCACGTATTCGTCCCACACGCCACTGCGGCAGTCATAGCCAACGAGGACGAGGGAGGGCTTAAACAGGATTTCATCAGGCTCTTCAGGGAACTCTTCAAGCCGGGTTCCGGGTGGATGCATGACAGGATAGACGATAATGCCCACGCCCACCTGGCTGCGGGCGTTATAGGCGCGGACAGGTCATTCCCCGTGACGGGGGGCAGGATTGTCAGGGGGACGTGGCAGGAGATCTTCCTGGTGGAGCTGGATGGCCCTAGGAGTCGTAGGAGGGTTATTGTAACCGTTATAGGGATATAGCATGCCCTGGAGGGCCTCAGTGTTGCAGAGCCTCTTCATCCCTTCCTCTTGGTTAGAGACTGCCCATCGCTCCTCATCAGCCTGGTGGTTTGTGTAATTACGAAGAGCAATAAAGCCTTTCCAGGCAACTATCGGATCGGCGGGTTTAGGCTTATGGGTGAAGGTATACTTGGGAGGATTGCGAGGAAGCCTAGGGAGCCTAGTGCGGCTGGCTTTATAATAGTGTCTACGCTGACGGGGCTCTACCAGGCCGGGGCGGATTCGCCTGGTTTAATAGTCTTAGGTTTAACCGTGATGATGGTGCACTTGTTCACGTTCGACCCTATACTCGATGAGGCGAGGAGATGGAATATAAGATGGCTCGCGCTGCTCGCCGCAGTGAATCTTGCCCCCTATGTTTACGGTCTAGTCGAGGGCAGTTACGCGGTTTACAAGGCCCTCACAGTGTCGCTTGCAGTTATAGGCCTACACTTGATCCTGGCCTCAAGGATGAGGTGGAATAATCCATGGGTCTATATAACGGGTTCTGCTATAACTACGCTGCCAGCCATAAGTATCCCAGCACTCCTAGTGGGAGAGCTGAACACGAGGATCCTAGTGGCGTGGGCGGCTACGGCCATCTATATAGCGGCGTCGTCAGCCTATATAGAGTCGAGGCTTCCTTTCCGGGAACTCGACCCCCGTATCCCCCTACTAGTATGGCTCCCCGTTTACATACTCTGCTGGTGGAGTAGAATACTATGCATAGCCTTTATAGAGCCCCTGTTCAGGTACACGCTCAATATCCTTAAACCGTCGAAGATAACGGGTGGAGCCCAGGCCATCAAGAGGTTCGGGTGGAGCGAGTTCACGCGCTTCATAATGTATACAATACTGATAAACGCCGCGTTGGGAATAGCGGCGTGAGCCTTAAATACGGAGACTAGGATCCGAATACTTCACCGGGAACACGGAGAGGTGTCGGGGTGTGTATTTTAACTAGAGAAGAATGCAGCATCCTCGAATCGATAAGCAGGAGAACCAGGCTCTCCCTAAGCGAGGAGGAGAAGGAGGTCCTCTGCAGCAGGATAACGGGTATAATGAGGCTCTTCGAGGAGCTAGACGAGGCCATCACCGGGGAGGTCAAGCCCCTCTACCATGTTCTCGAGGTCTCCGGGAAGCTTAGAGACGACATGACCGAGGGCTTCCCTGCCGAGGAGATAACAGGCAGGCTCAAGGATAGGCTTAGAGACGGCTACATTACAGCGCCTTGGAAGGGGGGTTACGAGTGATAGAGGCGTACAGGCTTGTAGAGGCCTATAAGTCGGGCGGTGGCGATCCTCTAGGCCACCTGGAAGACGTTTTGTCTAGGATAGATAGATTCGAGGGTAAAGTGAATGCCTACACGTACCTGGAGAAGCCTGATAGGCTCCGCCGGCTAATAGAGGAGAAGGCCCGTGGAGGAGGACGCCTTGCAGGGCTCCTCGTGGCTGTTAAGGACAACATCTCAACCAGCTGGATGCCCACCACGGCAGCCTCTAGAATGCTGGAGGGGTACATACCCCCCTACAACGCCACGGTAATAGACAAGCTCCTCAGGGAGGGCGCTATCGTTATAGGTAAGACTAACATGGACGAGTTCGCCATGGGATCCACCACGGAGTTCACGCCCTACGGGCCGGTGAGGAACCCGTGGGACACTGGGAGGACTGCCGGGGGGAGCAGTGGTGGAAGCGGTGCGGTGCTAGCTTATGGCGGGGCTGACTTGGCGTTGGGCAGCGATACCGGGGGGAGCGTGAGGCTCCCCGCGGCTTATACGGGTACGGTAGCGTTGAAGCCTACCTACGGGCTCGTAAGCAGATACGGGTTAATACCTTATGCTAATAGTTTAGAGCAGATCTCCCCCATGGCTAGGAGTGTTAGGGATCTGGTGCTCTTATTCAATGTTATCAAGGGGGACGATCCCCGGGATTCTACAACGATAGGCGTGGACCAGGAGTACGGGGTAGCGGGGGTGGAGCCTGAGAAGACTAGGATCGCCATAATAAAGGAGTTCATGGACTGGGTCGACGAGAAGGTGGCCCGTGTATTCTGGAATACTGTAGGCACACTTGAATCCATGGGGTTCAGCTTCGACGTTGTCAGCCTGCCGGTAGCCAAGTACGCCCTGCCGGCCTACTATGTTATAGCGATGGCGGAGGCCTCAAGCAACCTAGCCCGGTACGACGGGGTTATACACGGTAACAGGGTAACCGGCTGCAGGGGATACGAGGAATGCTCCTCCAAGGCTAGAGGCGCACTGTTCGGGCCTGAGGTGAAGGCCCGCATAATAGCGGGGGCATATGTATTGATGGAGGGCTACAAGAGGGAGTACTACGTAAAAGCCACCAGGGTGAGGAGACTCATAAGAGACTCACTGCTAAGGCTCTTCAAGGAATACAGCCTCGTTTTCTCGCCGGTCAGCCCAATACTGCCGCCTAGGCTAGGTGAGAGGATAGAGGATCCCCGGACACTGTACGCTATGGACGTGATGACTGTTACGGCTAACCTTGCAGGCATACCCGCCCTAGCGCAGCCCGCGGGCCTTCTCGAGGGCCTCCCTGTTGGTGTGCAGTGGATGGCGGCGCCCTTCATGGAGTCTCTCATATTCGGTGTGGCAGTAATGTTGGAGGAGAAGATAGGGCTGCTTACCCCTCTGAGCGGGTGACAGTGTTGGCCAGGGCAAAGGTTGTTATAGGGCTTGAGGTCCACGTTCAGATAACCGGTACACGTACAAAGCTCTTCTGCAGCTGCCCGAGCGACTACAGGGACAAGCCCCCCAACACGAACGTGTGCCCGGTATGCATGGGCTACCCAGGTGCTCTACCGGTTGTTAACAGGAAGGCTGTAGAGCTGGCTGTAGCGGCTTCTAAGGCGCTTGGATGCGAGGTGCCCGAGTGGCTAGTGTTTACCAGAAAGCACTACTTCTACCCCGACCTCCCTAAGAATTATCAGATAACACAGTACAAGACCGTCGCGGGGGCACCCGTATGCTTGGGCGGCGTGCTAAGATACATAGACCCCGCCGACTGGACTGTGAAGAGACTGGGGCTTGACAGGATAAACATTGAAGAAGACCCGGGCCGGGCCGTCTACGAGAAGGGCGGTATAACTAGTAGCCCCCGCGTCTTCATAGACTATAACAGGAGCGGAGTGGGGCTGCTGGAGGTGGTTACCAAGCCGGAGCTGGGTGATGCAAGGTCTGCTCGAGTGGCGGTGGAGAATCTCCTGTTAACACTGTGGTATCTCGGGGTAACGGATCCCAGGCTCCCGGGCGCCTTCAGGGTTGACGCTAATATCAGCGTGGAGGGTGGAGGAGGACGTGTAGAGTTGAAGAACATAGGAAGCCTGCAGGAGGTGGAGCGGGCCCTGCACTACGAGATCCTCAGGCAGACCAAGATAGTCGAGGCAGGCGGCTCTATACCTAGGGAGACCAGGCACTGGGACGCTGTTAAGGGTGTAAGCAGGCCTACACGTGTGAAGGAGGAGGAGACTGATTACATGTACTTCCCCGACCCTGACCTGCCGCCCGTCAGGGTTACGAGGTCTATGATCGTCTCGGCCGAGAGGAAGCTGGAGTTTACCCCTCTATCGATGTGGGAGTCGATGACCAGTAGGGGCGTGGAGAGGGGGCTTGCATGGAGCATAGTACAGGACCTGGATCTCGCAAAGACGTATAGGCAGGCGGTTTCAATATACAATAACCCGGGTATCATAGCGTGGATGATCGGCAACGTGGTTAAGGGGCTCAGGGACAAGAAGGGATACACCTACCTGCCGCCGGCGAGCGATATAGCCCGGCTTGCAGAGATGGTTGACAACGGGGTTATACACTTGGAGATGGTCAAGTACGTCCTCCTACCCAAGGCTATGGAGAGAGGTGTAGGCATTGGAAGGATACTCAGGGAGGAGGGGGCTAGGCCTGGAGACGCGGAGATAGAGAAGGCTGTGGATGAGGTGCTTAGGGAGGAGTCGAAGGCTGTGAACGACCTTATATCGGGTAAGACGCAGGCCTTCAACTATCTCGTAGGTATGGTTATGAGGAAGCTGGGCGGTAAAGCTGACCCGCGTATCGTGTCGGAGTTTATAAGGAGGAAGCTCAGAGGGTTCATCTAGCAGGTGTAGCTCGTCAACACGGGCTTGAAGGGCTCTTCCAGAGGTATTCTCCCCCCGAGTATTTTCCCGATAAGCCCTCTCACACTATCAACTATATTATTCATATTATAGGCCTCCTCTAGCTTGAAGAACCTAGCATCCTCAGCGTCGCTGCCCGGGCGCAGCTCTCCCCCCAAAACATCGACCAGGACATCGACCAGTATGTAGTGGTACTTTACACGTCCCGTCTCATCGTAGACGACGAGCTCGTCGAGGTTGACAACGCCTAGAGGGCGTCCTCTAAGACCTGTTTCCTCCTCGAGCTCCCTGACGGCGGCATCCTCTATTCTCTCCCCGAGCTTGACGTGGCCCCCGGGGACGCTCCAGAAGCCCGGCCGGGGTGGATACTTTCGTTTAACGAGGAGTATACTGTTATCCTCTAATACTATAGCGCCTACCCCTATGTGGGGCCTGTCGGGATAGGATGGCAACTCTAACACCCCCATATGCATGCTCTAATATAAAAGAGGGCTGCGGCCCCTTTATATGGGGGTTGTTCCCCATGGGTTATTTTATCATGAAGGGCCTGTAGAGATTCTCCGGTACAAAGCCTAGTATTATGTCTAGTGTCCTGCATAGGCTGAGCAGGAACAAGAGCAGTGACAGGGGGCCATTTAGGGGCCATACTAGAGTGGCCAGTAATAGTAGTATGAAGGGGAGCATGGTGTACCTCCTTTTAGTCGCAACTCCGACCACGACAGGGAGCATCATGGGGGCGTGTATGTATATGTGTACTCCTATGAACCCCATTGCCACTAGGTGTATAGCTGTGAAGACATTCCCGATATAGCCCAGCGCGAAACCTGCTACCGCGTAGGCTGATATGAGGGAGAACAGTGCGACGAATATGTGGCCGTATAGGAAGTATAGGTTTCCAGGCCTGCCGGGGCTCTTCTTGGTGGAAGTCTCTCTAAGCCACTCGTTGAGCCTGTATAGCTTTATGCTTAGAGGGTAGACTAGGAGAGAGAGGGCATAGAGTGTCAGGGAGATCTTATAGTATCCTGCGGTAAATGATGTCAAGCCTGATAGTAGGAGAAGTACTAGCAGGGCTGAGGCTATCCCGTGGGGTTGAGCCTTATACGTGCGGGGTACGGCGTGTATTGATACAGCGTAGATGGCGGTGACGGGGTAGCCTATGAGTGCTAGAAGACCCAGTTTAGGAGGGTAGAAGTCTGCTCCTAGTACCCGGGCTGCAGAGAGTAGTATGACTCCTGTTTGAAGCATTGAGAACCCGAGGAGGAGAAGGCTCAGCCTCAGGCTCCCCTTCTTCGATGCACCTCCTATGAAGAATGGGGCCGAGGAGAGTATGGATACGGCTCCGTAATAGTGTTGTAGGAGTGTGAAGCCTGATAACACTGTAAGGGGGAGTAGAGCGTATAACGCGAGGAACAATATTAGTAGTGGATAGATCGTCTTCTCGTGTCTAGGCCTCGACGATGCCAGGTACACCATTGCCACGGAGTACACGAATAATGGGAGAACCGTGTAAGCCATGAGCCTCGCATGCGTCTTCGGGTATCCGAGGGGTAGGAGTGCGATTGAGACTGTTAGAAGTATTATTGTCTCAGCTACTCCTATGACGCTTATTCTGCGTATTGTAGACGCTGTCACATCCACTATCTATTCACCTCATACGCCTAGTCTGGACTCTGTGTTACCGGTATAATATTAGGAGTATTTGAGTAATCGATATATACTCGGTGCACTCATTCTGCCTATCCGGGTATAAAGGCTTGAAGCCCCTGCTACACGGCTTGGAGGCGTTCATATTATCGTACCTACTCCTAGTTATAGCCTCGAGCAGGGGGCTCAAGGCGTTTCAGAGCATACTAGTTATGGTGGCTGCATTCATAGTCCTAGGGACAACTCCGGGGATAATCAAGGACGCAACAATAGGCTTCTTCTCCTGGAGGAACACGCGGGCCGTGATAGTGCTCTACCTCTCACTGAGCACGGCAGGCCTCTTAAAGGAAGTGGGCGTCCTAGACAGGCTCCTCAAAGGCGTAAGCCGTGGAGGATGCCGCTTTGGGGGCCTGGCGGTGCCGAGCATAGTAGGCCTCCTTCCCATGCCTGGAGGCGCGCTCGTCTCCGCCGTGATAGTGAGGGACAGGTACCTGAAAGAGCTGGGGCTCTCGAGGAACGAGGCCGTATACCTCAACTACTGGTTCCGACACGTGTGGGTCCCGGTCTGGCCCCTCTTCCAGAGCCTCATAATAACTGCCGCGATACTCGGTGTAAAAGAGGGGAATATAGTAAAGTCCACCTGGCCCGCCTCCCTAGCAAGTATAGCGGCGGGAATCGTGGTTGCATACTTCATACTTAGAGGGAGGAAGTGCGGTGCAGCTAACTCGGGGTCCCTCGGTGATCTAGCCTATGGTATGTGGCCCTTTATACTTATAGCCCTCCTCGTCCTCATACTCGACATGGACATGATATATAGCCTCCTCATAACACTCCTGGTAGCAGTATTATACTATAAGCCGTCCCGTAAGATGATAGAGAACGCTGTAGAGTTCGCCTCCCGCCCTACCATACTCGGAGTACTAATACTGAGCCTCTTCTTCAAGGAGCTCCTGACAAGAACAAGCGCCCCGCACGACCTGCTTGGGCTGGCGGCGGAGTCGGGTCTGAGCATATATGTTGTAGCGTATATCGTGCCCTTCATAGCCGGGCTGGCGGCGGGAGGGGAGAACTTCTTCGCCGCCACAGCCATACCCCTACTCCTCCCCTTCATAGAGCCCGGCTCCGGGATGATAAGGGGGGACGTGCTTCTAGCCGCCTATACTGGGGGGTTCCTAGGCGTCATGATGAGCCCTGTACACCTGTGCCTGGCGCTTACCGTGGAATACTTCCAGGCCAGCATGGGTAAATCACTGCTATACACATTGGCAACAGTGTCTATAGCCACTCTACTCGTATTCTCCTACATCTACCTCGCATAACCCTCCAGGCACCCGGAGGGCTAGAGGGGTTTCACACTCTGCCCGGCTCGGATCCCGGCAGACTCCTCCACTCGAGGAACAGGAGGACGCCTATGAAAACTATTATCGAGAAAGCGCCTAGCAAATAGAATATCGTAGGACTTTTTGATGACGATGCCAGGTACATGGTGGAAGCCATGGTTATAGTAGTATAGAGGAGTAGGCTTAGGAGCCTGGTAGTGTTGCACCTGTCTCCCGAGAGGGAGGAGAGCCACCATGAGATCAAGCCCAGTATAACCACTGATACTGCCTGGTTTACTGGTTGAAGCAGAGGAGACAATACGAGTAAACCCCGGATGAGAGGCGTCTCACCCTCCAAGCCCTGATGAGGGGATACGCCGTAGTGTCTTGATAGTCTATTTATTGTATCTATGACTGTGTCCACATTCAATGAAATAATTAAACCAGCTATAAACCCCGCTGCTATGCCGGAGACAGCCATTCTGAGCAGTAGACTGTTTAAGCAATCCTCCCGTTTACCCTGCTCCATCACGTGTAGCCCTTCTAGTTAAGTGGGAAACAGAGTGTATAAATATATAAGCATCTAATATAACAAAAAACTAGTAGGTGACTATTTTAATGGATGACATTATTGTTACTACTACAGAGAAAATACCCGGATACAGGATTGTAAAGGTCATAGGACTAGTAAGCGGGAGCTCAGCAAAAGCCAAACATATAGGCAGAGACATAATGGCGTCCCTCAGGAACATCGCGGGAGGAGAAGTCAAGGAATACACCGAGCTAATGGCGGAGTCGAGGGATACAGCCCTAAAGAGGATGATGGAGAAGGCGGAAAAGATGGGGGCAAACGCCATTATAGGAGTACGCCTGTCTACAAGCATGATAGCCTCAGGCGTCGCCGAGATAGTATTCTATGGAACGGCAGTAAAAGTAGAACCCGAAACGTGAAACTCTCCTCTAGATCCCTCCTCCCTTATCTGAAGTCATCATAAAATTTTTAGAGTTATTCCAATAATGCAATCATAGTCGTAGTCACTTTTTATTCGATCTAATTAGCTTTACTTCATCTGATAAGTGATGATGCATGGAGCTATGGATAGCTATAGATGAATCGGGTGATCTAGGGTTTAGCGATCGATCGTCAAGATACCTTGTGCTATCCTTTATATTCACAACTGAAGCTTGCTTAGCTAGGAGATATATGAAGAAGCTTTTAAAGAGGTTTGTAAGGAAAAAACAATGGCCTATTCGGCTTGGTGAATTGAAATTTACGCTTTCAAAGACTAAGCTTAGGCATCAAGGTATAAATGAATCCAAATACATTGAAAAACTAGATGACACCAGAGTCTCAGTTCTCGACAGTATAAAATCTCTAAGAGTCAACGCTGCTGTATCTATAGTTGATAAAAAACTTGCACATCACCACCTTAGAATGGAGCCAAACAATCTCTATAACTATGCATTAACTCATCCTCTAATAACACACTTCATACCAAGATATAATCCCCCTCCTAATTCTAAAATAAATATCATAATCGATAAACGCCTAGGTTCTAGGGCTTTAGAAAATCTTAAAATATATATCAAGAGCAAATACAGTTATATGAGAGACTATGAGAAGAGAATAGGTTACAAAGTATACTTTAACGTGAATCATGTTTCTTCTCACAATGAACCATTAATATGGATTGCAGATTATATTGCTGGCTCGGTTAACTACTATTTAGTCACAGGCAAGGAAAAGTATTTGAATGTTATAAAAGATGTGTTTTTTGACTGTATTTACTTTTGGAATAATCCTCTGGTATGTAATAAGATTATCCGAACCTGATAAAACACCAAGAAGCACCGAGAAAAGGATGGAATAGTATGGAGCCGCGGTACTGGTCATGGACCATGCCTATCATCCGTTCCCGCGGACTTACCCATATGATAATCATACTACAATAGAGTTAATAAAAATACCCTAAACATGGATCCGTTTTACTTCACAAGTGGTTAATCGGTTAATAGTTCTAGTGGAAACCTGCTTTACTTTATTTATGGATCAGTATAATTATGTCTATGGGGTGTAGTGTAGTTGACGATTAAGCCGATACTTATAGGGACAACTGTCTTAGTCGTTTTATATGTCTTCTTTACAATAGTACCTTTAGGTTTCCTAGGAGGTTTCATAATAGCTGGTATCATAGGAGGGATAATAGCTGGGGTTAACTCGTGTGGTCCTGGGAAGGGGTTACTGTCGGGATTCATATCCGCGTTCCTTGCATCGCTAGTGTATTTCGCGCTAGTAGCTGTGCCTCTACTGGTTATAGGCAGCCCCATTATAGGCGTCGCTGCCGGGTCAGTAGTTGCGGGTATAGCGTTTTCATTATCTGTAGTCGCCTCATCGGTTATGGGTTTCATCGGCGGCTTCGCGGGTAAGGCACGGTGTATGAAGAATTATAAGAAATAAGATAGTTTTCAACTCCTGGAAACAGCTACAACGCCTTTGCCCGGCCCGTATGTTAATCCGTGCTCGGCTGATATTATACTCCTAACACTCCCCGAGGTCAGCATTACGAGCTGCACGGTAGGCTTCTTACCCGCCTTCTCCAGTAGGAGCGCGGCCGTCTCCTCGGCTGTTCTGCCGGGGGCTTCCTCTGCTACTTCACGGTATATCCTCTCATGGTGAGCTATGTTCTCCTCTATAATCCTCATGGACTCAGCCTTATCGACTAGAGGGCCGTGTCCCAGGATGATCCTCTTGGAGTCTCGTATGTATTCATCCCTTATCCTGTAGAGTGTCCTGAGGGCTTCCGGGAAGTCGAGATGGTATGGTATGTAGTAGTTCTCCAATACGCGGGGGCCGAAGACGGCGTCTGCCAGGTAGAGGATGCCGTCAGGTGTTAGGATCCCTATCTGGCCCGGCGTGTGTCCAGGTAGGTGGACCGTCTCAAGCGGCCCTATGTTCTCGCCGGGATTAATGGTTCTAGAGACCTCTACCCCGGGGGCATCAAAGGGGAGAAGCGGGTCTCCAGGCTTCAGCGGGTAGCCGAAGGTCACTATTATGCGGAGCCTGGGATCCCTGATGAAGGCCTCATCCTGCCGGGGAGCCACTATCTCCCCCGGGGATAGCTTACCCGTTATAGCCAGGTGATCGCTGTGGTAGTGTGTTATAACAGCTATTGTATCCTCTATCCCCATATCGCTGGTTGCCTGACGTATCTGCTTGGCCCTCTTAGAGCCGTGTCCGGGATCCACTATATAGACCCTCCCCCCTCCCCGGTCTCTATATAGTAGGGTTACGGGGCTTCCCCTCACGAGGAACGTGTCCTTGCCTAGCTTTACCGTGTTCCTAGGAGTAGACTCCAAAACTCTTCATCACCCCTGAAGCTCGTTGTCTGAGCCTGTTGTGGTGAAGGGTTTTAATATAATCCTGCCACTTATCTCTCCCCGTCCACCTACGCCTATCACTATCCTAGAGTCGGGGTGCGTAGTTGTATAGGATGACGGGAAGCCTAGGCCGGATAGCATATGCCCTGCTAGGCTTGGGAGGTATGGTTTATCCGGCATTACAATTATAGCATCCTCTTGTGGAACCCCGATCTTCACCCTAGCCTCTACAGGCTCCTCCGAGAAGCGGCCTACTAGAACGGGCTTCGACTTGAACCCGCAGCACTCGGAGTAGACGTATAGCTCCAATGGGTTACCTGGAAGCTCCTTGAAGCCTATTGTAACCACTCCATCCTCCTCCACATCCACTGAAGCCCCTTCAATGCTGGTCTCCAGCTTAATGGATCCTCTAGACATGTACCCCATGTATACTGCTCTACCGTTGAATCTTATCTTATACGCGTCCTCCAGCATGACAGCAATACTGGTAGGCTTAACTCTTACCCCGATAAAACCCAGGCCCCTACCCTTATCTAGGATAAGTTTACCGTTTTCCACTCTGTAACAACTATCACAGCGGGTTCCATCATACTCTACACTTACATCCTCGCTCCCCTCACTTAACGTGTAGACTATTGATAGCCTCCCCCTAGAGACTTCATCCACCCTATAACCCTTCTCCAACGATACATATATTCCTCCACCATGTAGCCCAATCCCCGCGTCGCTTAGAGGCCTCAGCCTCTTCAGCGAGTATGAGTACATCCACAGAGGGAAGACTAGTAGGACTAGGACCGTGGGGTCGCGTGATAGAAAGGCGTACAGTATTATTGCGAGCCCTATGAGAGACGATAACAACGCGTAGAATGTTGCAGGCCTATACGCGTTAACCACTAGTATTCCCCTACTGGTACGCTCGTCCATCAAGCTCCACCATACAACCTCCTCTCCTGACAGCGGGTAATATCATTGAACCCAGAGGACAGGATACTATAGCGCGGAAGCCATGCTTGCTTAGGTGGTTTAATAAGAACATAAATTTGTATATATAAAACTAAGCTTTATTAGTAAGGTATCCCACTAATGCATTACTCAAGAATACATTCAACTAACCAATACATGAAAGGTGGGAACCGTGAACAGGAAATTCCTCCTTGCAGGCCTAATGATCGCTCTCATGTTGCTACCCCTCACAGCAGGCTTCATGACGGTGAACGCCCAGGGAGAGCTTAGTGGAACCATAAAGTTCGGCGCCCTCCTCCCCCTGACAGGCGACCTGGCCAGCTACGGTGCTAACAGCCAGGCAGCCATCCTACTCGCCAAGGACGATGTTAACAAGTGGCTCAAGGACAACGGGTACAACTTCCAGATAGACATACTGATCGAGGACACAGCCACGCAGCCCACTCAGGCCGTGGAGAAACTCAACACCCTCATAGGGGAAGGAGTAAAGGTAGTCTTCGGTCCCCAGACCAGTGCTGAGGTCTCCCAGGTCAAGCAGGTGGCAGACCAGAACCACGTGCTCATAATAAGCCAGAGCAGCACCGCGCCCAGCCTAGCCATACCAGACGACTTCGTCTTCAGGTTCTGCCCCACAGACGTTATACAGGGGCCAGTAATAGCTAAAGCTATGAAGTCTCTAGGCATAAAAGCTGTAGTGCCTCTCGTCAGGAACGACGATTGGGGAAGCGGCCTGTATACAGAAGCTGTGAAAACGTTTAAGCAAATAGTACAGGGTGCGAAGGTAGCTGATGCCGTTATGTATGATCCTCAGAGCCCCAACTTCGCCAATGCCGTCGACCAGGTTAACAAGGAGGTTGAGCAGCTTAAGAAGGAGGGCTTCAAGCTCAGCG
>CAYVIZ010000027.1:0-1451 GCA_964451715.1 uncultured Desulfurococcales archaeon
ATCTATATCTTGTTGCTTCACACGACTGTGTAACGGCTTCTATAGATAATAGTGATGGCTATGCACGCTCCTTGTGGCTTTTGAGCAGGTCCTCTAGTGTTAGGCTTGTGGTTGACGAGTTGTATTTTGATAATGAGGCCTTAGACGTGGTAGGAGGGGACTATAGACTCCTTTCTAGCGGCGAGGATTACAACTTGTTTCTCCTAGTGGGGATAGAGTGTCTTGACGAGTTTCTCAGATGGTGTAGACGTGTCTCGGAGTGGCCCTGTATGGTTGTAGGCCGTGCTCTAAGCGGTTCTGGTGTCTATTTCCGTGGTTCCCGCTTGTTTGAGGGGGGCTGGTCCAGTTTCTAGTATCTAAAATAGATATTTAACGTGAGTTAAACTTTTTATAGGACGCCACCCCATATACTAGGTCGGAGATGAAGAATGACGCTCCTAGTCGAGACACGTAAAATACAGAGACTAGGCAGCAGTAGTCTCGTCGTAACACTCCCAAAGATATGGACACGCAAAAACGGGTTAAAGCCCGGAGACCCGATATACCTCATAGACGAAGGGGGTCACCTCAAAATAATGCCCGGAGCACACAAGGGGCCATGCCTCAACGAGGAACTAGAGACAAAGTACAACGGAGTCCTAAGAGAGGTAGGCCTAAGCGAGATACTGAAATGCGCCTATCTAAACGGTTACAGCAGAGTCAGGATAACCTATTCCGTGACATACCAAAACCCGGATGAGATAATCGAGGAAGCACAGGGTCTATCCTTCGTCGATAAAGTAGTAGACGAGCTAGACTCTATAATGGTCTACTTCAAGGAAGACGACGGAGACCCCCAGAAGTATCTGCGGAGGATATTCATAGAATACCACAACCTCATGGAGACCCTGGCCAAATCCCATGAAACAGGAACAGTCGACGAGGAGGCCCTCGAAGAGTCTGTGAATACTATAAGAAAACTACACGACAGCTACCGGCTACTGATAAACAAGGTATGCCAGAGGGCCATAGCCAGAGAAGGAGACAGAATGTCAAGGCACACCGCCACCTCCCTTCTTGGCATGCTGCCATTAATGCTGGCAGGCTTGGCTAGGATAGTGGCGAAACACAGTAAAGACCCCGTTGTGGGGGAGCTTATAGGAAAGCTTAGAATAGCCATACAGGAGGCAGTGGGGAGCTATGTCTCGGAGAGCATGAAGAGAGGGGTAAACTACAGGAAAATAAAGAAGAGCATCAACGGTATACTCGACAATCTAGGAGACAGCTACCTAGATGTTAAGGCTAAGATGGAGGACATAACAATACTCCTAGACGAGCTTGTAAGCGATTCTATATGCCTCTCACTGAAGAACAGCGAATCACCTAGAACAGGGCTTTCCCGTTAGTGAAACTTTTACTCTCCTGGCAATTCATTTTATCCACTATACTACTAATAACCCTTTCAGACACAT
>CAYVIZ010000027.1:1551-12338 GCA_964451715.1 uncultured Desulfurococcales archaeon
AGTACCGATGCTTCAACGATAAACAGTATCTTCCTCCATTTTCCTATGAACCCTTTCAACGCTACGTTTAGAGCATCAGGCGCGAGTTCTCGGCTCAAGCCGCTTCCGGGTTGACCCATACAAGGGTTCCCCCTATGTATACGCGTTCAACCTTGTTTACACCCCACAAGTATCCTATCCACCTATGATTCGGTATATTCCAAACCAGTAGATCCGCCCTGTATCCAGGCTTTATCCTCCCATGGCTCCGGTGGATCCTGAGGCTGTAGGCTGCGTTAACCGTGGCTGCAGCCAGTGCTTCCAGAGGTGTAAACCTATACATGTAAGTCGACAGATCCACTACCAACTGCATGTTCGGGGTCATGTTATTAGGATTATAGTCTGTCCCCAGAGCTATCGGCACCTTGTGGCGTCTAAGGGCCTCGACGGGAGGACTGGCCTTTGAGAACATTGCCAGCTGGGACGTAGGAGTGAGGCCTGCCGCTGAACCGGATTCAGCGAGTATGGCAGCGTTCTCGGGCGGCATATGGTCCAGATGGTCTAGAGCGTCAAGCGGGTATTCGCGTGCAAGCATACTGCACCCCCTATATGAGAGCTGGTCAGCATGTATCCTAAGCCTAAAACCCAGCCTGAGGCTCTCCCCTAGGATCCTTCTGGTCTCCCCCGGCGTGAAGGCTCCCTCGTCGCAGAACACGTCTGAGTATACTGCAAGCCTCCTCCTATACGCCTCCTCCAGCATCCCCACATAGTATTCTATATACCTGGACCTGTCGTCCTTGTATTCAACTGGAACCACGTGTGCCTGCATGGTGGCTACTATCCTAGCAGGTATCCGTCCTGCGAGCTTCTTAGCCGCCTCCATAATCTTGAGCTCCTCCTCAATGTAGAGACCATATCCCCCCTTGACCTCTATCACAGTGGAGCCGTTCCTTATCATAGACCACGCAACCGCCTCGCTTCTAGCCACGAGCTCCTCGACGCTTGTCTGTTTCGTGGCGTTGACTGTCCTGTATATTCCCCCGCCGCTCCTCAGTATCTCCTCGTAACTATAGCCTTGCAGCTTCTTCTCGAACTCGTCCTCTCTGCTTCCAGCGAAAACCATGTGGGTATGAGTATCTATCAAGCCGGGTGTGACGAGTTTTCCCGCTGCATCAACCTCTTCCCGGCCCTTAAAGCTTCTCACCGCGTCCTCGGATCCGCCCACATAGACTATCCTGCCCCTATCCACAGCTACTCCTGCATCCCGGATTACTCCTGCATCCTTATGCGTTATCCTCCCTGGCACTGTGTCCTTAAAGCTCACCAGCTCCCCTATATTGTATACGAGGAGGTCTACCTCTCTCCTCAACCCTTGTCTACCTCTTACACATGAAGCCTACTGTGGCAGCTGCGAGGCGGGCTGTAAGCTTCGAGGTGGAGTCTCCTATATCCACGGTGGGAGTAACTTCCGTGAAGTCTACGCCCACGGGATCCAGCTTGTTTACCGTGTATCCGAGTAGTGCTAGTGTTTCCCTAGGAGTCATCCCGATGGGGGCCGGGGCGTTTACCCCGGGAGCATATGCCTGGCCTAGATGGTCCATATCAACACTCACATAGTAATGGTCAACCTCTTCTCCCGCCAGCCAGTCTATAGCCTCGAAAGCCGACTGGAGCCCCTCCTCCATAATATCGCCTAGACTGACTACTCTGACGCCTAGCTTTGCTGCTCTCTCAGACAGGTATGCTGGGTTCGAATAGTCCTCTATCCCCACAACCACTGTCCTAATACTTCTCCCGCCATAGCTCTCGTAGAGCTCCCACAGCCAGGTACCACTGCTGTATCCCTCTCCAACACTCCTCAGATCATAGTGGGAGTCGAGGAAGAATAAACCCACACTCCCATGCTCTAGTAGAGCCTCTAGCACGGGCCCTGTTATGCTGTGGTCTCCGCCTAGAACGAGGAATTTCTTCCCCTGGCTTAGAACTCCTCTTATAGCCTCTTTTACCCTATTCCTAGTTGTAGCCCAGTCTCCAGGGGACACCTTTACGTCGCCTAGGTCTAGTATACCGCATCTTATCTCTCCCCTCGAGGGTGAGAACGTTGTTAGACTGTAAAGATAACTCCTTATCTTGTGGGGAGCGAACCTGGCTCCCGGCCTGCCCGTCACGCTCCAGTCCCAGGGCACGCCTAGTACTACGATGTCTGCACCCCCTATATCCTCTACCAGCCGGTCTCTCAGCCTCACATCAAGCGGGTCACGTAGGAGTGGAGCGCCTGGCTTGGTGAAAGATGACAACTAGAAACACCCCTCCAGTAAATAGCATTCACTGGACCCGGGAAATAATATTATGGGGAGGGCTTAGTGTAGCCCGGAGTATCCGTGGAGGCTATGAGGACTCTCCGTCGTCCTCCATGGACTCCGCTAGGAGCTCAGCTATATCCTTGACCTCAAGGTTAAACTGGTCTGCCTCGGCTCTGAACATGGTGTTACAGTATGGGCACGCTACAGCCACTATCTTAGCCCCCGTGTCAGCAGCCTCTTTAGCCCTCACTGTGGCAAGCCTCTCCCCTGCTTTTATCTCGTAGAACATCTGACCACCTCCTCCTCCACAGCAGAAGCTGTTGCCCCTGTTCCTAGGCATCTCCCTAAACTCTACTCCGGGTATGCTCTTTATCACCTCTCTAGGCTCCTCGAAGTGCCCGTTCCACCTGCCTAGATAGCAGGGATCATGGTATGTGAGAATTGTTCTAACCTCTTTGTTGGGCTTTATCTTGCCCTCCCTTATGAGTCTCGCGAGAAGCATGCTGTGATGCTCCACGTCAAGCTCGACGCCATACTTCCTGTACTCGTTCTTGAATACATGATACCCGTGTGGGCAAGTCACTAGCAGCTTCTTGAACTTATAGGAGCTCAGTATTTCCTTGTTCTGGTTGACGGTCTCGCTGAACAGGAACTCGTCTCCCATCCTCCTAGCCGGCTCGCCGCAGCAGGCCTCTTCTGCTAGGATGCCTACTTTATACCCGGCTTTCCTGAGTATCCTAATAAGGCTCTCAGCTACAGGCCTTATCCTGGGATCATAGCTTGTGACACACCCTATCCAGTACAGGTAATCATACTCCTCGTCAGGCTGTGCTATTATCTCGTCTCCAAACTTGGATGCAAGCTCGTTGAGCCACTCCTCCCTATCCGCGGGGTTGAAGCCGAACGGGTTGCCTGTCTGCATCATATTGTAGAGAGCGTTCCTAGCGTCCTCCGGTATTGCCTGCTCTGCTTCCTCGCTCTCAAGTATACTGTACTCGCTGACCATACCCCTCCTAAGATTCAGAATGGTGTCGACGTGGTGTATGAGTACTGGGCACTGGTAAACGCATGCTCCACAGGTCACACAGCTCCACACCGTTTCAGGCTTAACGCTACCGTCTCCTTCTCCGATTATTTTCTCGTCCCATTTACCGCTGTACATCATGTTTCTAAGCGTTATAATTAGATCCCTAGGTGACAGGGGCTTCCCCGTGTTGAAGGCTGGGCATGCGTTGGTGCATCTCATACAGCTGGTGCAGGCGTCGTAGTCCATTCTATGCTTCCAGTTCGTGTCCGAGAGCTTTATTATCCCGAAGGTTTCACCTTCATCCACCTTCTTCTCAATATCCTCCACCTCGGCTATATCAGCCATGCTCTCCCTAGCGTATGCAGCGTTCAGGCTGCCTGCAAGTATATGCCATAGGTTCGTCCATGGTAGCAGTGCAAGTGTCGTCATGACAACCACTAAGTGTAGTACCCATACGCTCCTATAGAGTGTTGCGAGGGAACTGTATCCCTCAAGCTTGGATCCTATGAGGTATCCTACAGGATCATAGTAGGGGCTGCTTGTGCCAGCGGCTATCCTGTACCCGGCGTCGTTCATTCCAGTCAAGAGTAATCCTGTTACTGCTATCGTCAGGAAAGCGGCATGCACGATATAGTATATCCTGTCGTTCGGGAGATTGTCCCGGCCACTGGCTCTTCTAATGATGGCTAGTATGCTGCCTGTTATTACGGACAAGCCTGCCAAGTTGTTGAGGAGCTTGTAAGCCATGTAGAAGCCTCCATGTAGGATGCTGACCACGTGGAGGTCTATAGCCCTCAGCGTGGTGGCTATGAGGAGCCAGGCCATGCCGAGGTATATGAGGAGATGGATGAACCCCGGCCAGGGCTTCATTATGACTTTGTACTGGAGCAGAGCGTATTTGACCAGGTTGTAGATCCTCTTGCCCAGGTTGCTTGTAAAGGGTATCCTCTGGCCGCCATGGCTCCACATCTTGTAGTGTCTGTATAAACCGTATAGTATTCCTAGAACCGCTAGCCCTGCGAGGGCATAGACCAGTAGTTCGAGATCCTCCGTATGCCAGAAGTGTATAATCCAGGTCTTACCCGTGTATACCACGCTTCCTCTACCCCACCACTTGTATAGTGACCATACAAACGGCTGCCACGGGGGAGGGTTTGTATATATGGTTGTTATAAAAACCTCTGTTCCCCGAGTTCACCGAGCGAGAGGAAATTATCGCAAACACTATTATTCCTAATGCCTGCAACTATTCATTCCTGTAGAGGTGTATACACGGTGAGCTCTCAGGGCATGTACTACTGGAACTGGCATATCGAATGGGACACGCCTGAGGACGGTCACCTGACCAAGATATACAAGGTATACTATACGGGGAAAACAAGGTTCCAACAGGTCGAGATAATGGAGCTAGGCGTGTATGGTAAGTCCCTGGTTCTCGACGGCAAGATCCAGTCCACGCTGCTTGACGAGAAGGTTTACCATGAGGCGCTGGTACACCCGCCAATGCTGCTCCACCCCAATCCTAGGAGGGTGCTTATACTAGGGGGAGGCGAGGGTGCCACTGCGAGGGAAGTATTGAGGCATGAGACGGTGGAGGAGGTTGTAATGGTCGACATAGACGGCGAGCTCATAGAGCTAGTCAAGAAGCATATGCCGGAATGGCATCAAGGGGCCTTCGATGATGATAGGCTCAACCTGGTAATAGGAGACGCTAGAGAATACGTCTTCGAGAATGCCGGCAGAGAAGAGTTCGACGTTGTAATAGGAGACCTCGTCGACCCCATGGAGGGCGGGCCCGCCCTCAAACTCTATACACGGGAGTTCTACTCTAAGGTAAAAGAGCTGCTAAGCGGTAAAGGCGTGTTTGTAACCCAGAGCACGAGCCCTACATCGACTCCTCGGGCCATGGGTGTTATAAAGTCGACCCTAGAAGCAGTCTTCGGCTGGGCGGAGCCCTACATGACGTATATGAGGGGATTCGACAGCATGTGGGGATTCAACCTTACAGGAAACGGGGAAAGGCTCTCTACTCTGTCAAGGGATGTGTTCGATGAGAGGGTGAAGCGTATAAGTGGGGGTCTGGAGACCCTGGATTACGATAGTATTGTATGGATGAGGAGTATACCGCTCTTCGTTAGGAGGATGATCGACCAGTACAAGGGAGTGGTGTCAACCGATGAGAACCCCGTCTTTCTAGAGGTCTAGGTATAAGATAGAATGCCCTCCCTCATATGCTCCTCTTTTCCAGCGTCCTCATAGCCTCTAACGTCTCTTCCCAGCTGGCTGAGTATCTCGCGTGCCACTATGTATCCTATTGTGGGCACTTTGACTAGATCCTCGAGCCTCGCCTTCCTTAGATCTTCGATGCTGTGGAAGCCGTGCTTGTATAGAAGCCTGGCCCTGACCCTACCTACTCCCTTAAGCCTGGTAAGTTCTAGTACATCTTCTTTCACACCGTACTTCAAACGCTCCTCGAGGCCTTTAAGGAAGCCTGAGAGGCGGATTGTTTCAGGGTAGAGCCTAGAAATCCTCCAGGAGGAGTATGTAAGCCAGACACTGGTTTCCACTATAGCGGCCACATCACCAGGCCCTACACCGTACTTATCCTCCAGCTCGTTCATAGGGGTCTCCTCGATCCAGTCCTCCAAGAGTAGGGCGGTTTTAAGTGCCTGAAGGTATCTTGACTCATCGTCTACACAGCACTCCGGTGTAACTATAAGCTCGTTATACCTCTCATCCAACACGCGGTAGAGCCCGTCTAGGTCTCTCCTAGAGACCCTAACTACCAGGGCGTCATCTGTCATGGATATTAGGTGTAGGAAGCCTAGGACACTATCCCTAGGACGCTGCCTTAGGTTGTCTATTATAGTGTGAGACGTTAGGGGATCCAGGTAGAGTAGGCTCGTTACGAGCCCCAGCCTTGTAGGCTCATAGACTCCTTCCCCGCTACGTGTGATCATCTCCCATTTAACCAGGTCCTTAACCGCTTCCTCTAGTATGAATCCTATTATGCTGGACCCGGTTTGATGCGCGTAGAGGGTCTTACCTAGAAAACGCGAGACGGAATCCTCCGTCCTGGCGAGCCCCGACGCTATAGAGGCTAGGAGCACGGTTCTGAGTATCCTCCTATTAGCTAGCTTACTTGTAACGGGCTCGGGGCTTCTTCTCGCGTAGAAGTCGAGGAGTTCCTCGGGGTCATCACTATGCTTTGCAACAATAACCGCTACCCCGACTTCATCATAGCCCGGCCTCCCAGCACGGCCAGCCAGCTGCTTGTACTCGGACACGCTTATACGTGCCCTATACCCGTCCTCGTATCTCGTGTACTCGTCCACCACTACATACCTAGCCGGCAGGTTTACGCCTGCCGCGAGGGTCGGCGTGGCTACTATAGTGTTTACCGCCTGGGAGCGGAAGGCGTCTTCCACGATGCTTCTCTGCTCATTGGACAGGCCTGCATGGTGGAACGCTATCCCCCCGGAGACCAGTTTCGCCAGGATCTCTCCAACCTCAGTCTTGTCGGGGGTGTTGGAGAGCCTCCTTGAGGCTTCACGAGCTGCCTCCTTATCGTAGTCTAGCATGCTGTGGAACCTGTAGATCTTCTTGGCGAGGCTAACGGCCTTCCTCCTACTCTGAACGAACACTATGCTCTGGCCGCCTTTGACGGATGCATGTATAGCGAGGTCAACACTGGCTATACCCGATTTAACCGAGACAGGCTCCATCCTTGAATTCGTATAGGTTATCACTCCATCACGGTATACTCCCTCGAGTAGAGGGACGGGCCTCCACTCGCTTGCCACTAGCTCGGCGTTCATCCACTCGGCGATTTCCTCAGCGTTTGATATTGTAGCGGATAAGCCTATCAGCTGGGTATGAGGTGCCCTATGCTTGAACGCTGACACTATAATCTCTACTATCGGGCCCCTCTTGGGATCCGATATATAATGGAGCTCGTCTATTACGGAGGTAGAAGCCTCTGAGAGGTAGTCGGGCCTCTTACGTATGATGCTATCCATCTTCTCGTAGGTGGATACTATAATGTCGGACTTCTCGATCCTACGTTCAGGCACCTCTAGATCCCCTACTATTGTGGCCACCCTCAAACCCAGGCATTCCCCCATCTTCTCGAACAGCCTCTTCTTCTCGAACGCTATACTCCTCAAAGGTACCGTGTAGAACCCCTTGGAAACACCGGGCTCTACGCTGGAGGCCATGGCGAGCGCTGCTATCAGCGTCTTACCACTCGCTGTAGGCGTAGAGACTAGGAGGTTCTCCCCGTCTAGAACACCCTTCTCCAGGGCCTCACGCTGGGGGGGATAGAGGTCCCTTATGCCCAGGCATTCCAGTAGCTTGGCCGGCCTGCCTTCTAGCTCCATACCCCAGTAGCCACCTTTGCCCTTTTCTTGTTTTATTCTACAAGGCTATAGCAGCGCTTGCCCCCTTCTGTCCTGAAGAATATTGTACCCTCTCTGTGGAGCATGGTAAGAATATCCTTGACCTCGTCATCCGGTATGTCCCTCGTTTTAGCCCTCTCTATTATATCATCTATGAGAGCACACTTCTTCTCACTCTCAGAGCTCAACTCCCTTATTATCCTAGTTATAGTTTTAATGGCCTCCCTCTTACGCCTCGTCCTCCCAGTAGTCAGAGAATCTATATCAGGCAACCCCGTCTCCACGTCTAGGTTTATGTTATGGAGGAACTCGTCCATAATCCTTATAGCAGCCTCCGCATCCTCCTCATCGGCAACTTGTTTAAGCTTCAGCCTGGCATGAGCCTCTGTCAGCCTGATAAGCGCCTCGAGCTGCCTCGTGGTTATAGGTATAGGAGGCGGTCCACCTTTATCGGAGGTTACCTCTAGAGCCTTCCTCCTCATGCTGACATAGAACTCCTCGATAAGCTTGGCAGCTTCCCTCGATATGCGGGGCTTAACGTACCTCCTCGCATAGCTTATATACTTCTTCAGGAGATCCGGGTTTATCGGCGGAGAAAACTTCTCCACGTCGCTGTGAACGTTGAGCACGTACTCGGCCAACGCCCTATCCTTCCCCTCGTTAGGCCTGTCCTTGAGGAGCCATATCAAGTCGAACCTAGACACTATGGGCGGAGGCAAGTTCAGGTTCTCCGGGATTGTGAGGCTCTCATCATACCTGCCGAACTTAGGGTTACCCGCTGCGAGGACACTCGTCCTACTATTCAGGCTGGCCACTATGCCCGCCTTGGCTATGCTCACAGTCTGCTGCTCCATAGCCTCATGAATAGCACTCCTATCCTCCTCCCTCATCTTGTCTATCTCGTCTATAGCAGCTATTCCCCCGTCCGCTATGACGAGAGCACCAGCCTCCAAGTACCATTCCCCCGTAGTCGTATCCCTAAGGACGGCGGCTGTAAGCCCGGCCGCCGTGGAGCCTTTACCGCTAGTATAGACGCCGCGCGGAGCTAGTTTGACCGCGCTCTGGAGAAGCTGTGATTTACCAGTACCGGGGTCACCGACTAGGAGGACGTGTATGTCACCCCTTATCCTAGTCCCGTCAGGCGTGTATTTAGGCACACCGCCGAATAGAAGGTAGGCTATCGACTCCTTCTCGCTCCACATACCGTAGAGGCTCGGCGCTATGCTGAGGATTACCTTGTGTACTATCCAGGGATCACTGGCGAGCTCCCTTATCTTCTCCTCGTCCTCACGTGTTATAATAACCTCCTCCAGCATCTTCTGGGACACATTAACCGATATGGCCTCTATGAACGGTGTAAAATATGGCTTGCTCTGGCTGTCATGGCTTAGCCTCACTATACCCACAATGGTAACCCTGTCACCCGGCCTCGCTATGTCGACTAGATCCCTTGTAAGCCTAACCTCTATACTACGAGGGAGCTGTCCTCCCGGCGTCTCCTCAGGTTTCTCCTGGACAGTTATCTTCTGCCAGTCAACGTAGACGGACTTCTCCCTTATGAGCTCGAATTTACCGCCCGACCTGCCACACCGGGGGCATACGAGGGGCTTCTCGAGCCTATCCTCTATCTCCCCCTCCTCGGGATAATAGAATAGTTCTCCATCACAGGCCTCATCGTTTATTATGTGCCTGTAAGCGGCCTTTATCATCTTCTCCTTTATAGGAGTGACCCTGGTTACTATGCCTTCAATCTGTACTAGTCTACCTATATAGTCTGCCCTTATGCTTCTTATAGGCGTGGTCTCAGGCAGCCCCCTGATCCTGGGGTAGAACTCTGCCGCCTGCTCAGCATACTCTGGATCCTCAACAATGACTATATCCCTTATAGCCTCGGCGAACTCCTCTAGGCTCTTCTGGGGGTTGTCAACAAGCTCCCGCGCCAAGTCCAGTCTGTAAGTGTAGAGATCGAGGTAGTCTACGATAAGGCTCTTCTGTCTCAGATTAATCATTCTACGTATCTTCTCCATATACTTGAGTGCACCGCTACGGTCCCTGTAGTTCCTCAGGAAGTCCACGTACGCCTCCCTCCCCGACAGCTCCACCTCTATAGTCAACAGCCCTTTCACCTCCCTAGGTACCCTATGATCTCCTCCCTCCAAGACTTTATGGTGTTGAGCAGTGTCTGGTAGAGAATCTTCTCCTCGGGGGTCATCCTGTCGAGGACGCTGTCGTCTCCCCCCGCCACCACGAGTCTAACTATCTTGTTCAGCCTACGGTCGACTATGTCTGATAATAGCTTCTCAGTGTTAGCCCTGTCGTTGAAGAGAGAGGGACTAGGGTTCTCCTTTATCGCCTTGTTGAGTGTCTCAATATACTCTCGGACCTTCAGGTAGAACCTAGCCGGTAGAGGAGCCAGCTGTATAGCCCCCCGGGAGTGGACCTCGGTGAAGTGTATCCTGGCTATGTCCTCGGACCCTATCTCGGACTCTTTTATCTCCAGTACGCCTTCCTCTCTGAGCTTCCTCGCCTGCCAGCGGGGTAGATCCAGCTCCTCCCCCCTCTGAATCTTCATGTACCCGTTGGGAGTAGGTATCTCTGCATCCTTCAGGAAAACCACTCTAACAGGCTCCAGTTGATAATCATGCTCTAGGAGCTTCAGACGTTCACGTATATCAGTCAATGCCCCTGCTCCACCATACTGGAATTATTGCGTAACCGGTGATAATAGAGTTTTCCCACCCCGAGTACTGTGCACCGTTAAATACTGCTGACTGTGATACAATTAATTATCTTGGAGGATTTAAAATCAATTATTAAGCTAGGTGTATAAGAGTTGAGTGAACTCTACGAGATTCTCTGGGTCGAGAAGTATAGGCCTAGGAGGCTTGACGACATAGTTAACCAGAAGGAGATAGTGTCTAGGCTCAAGAAGTTCGTCGAGGAGAAGAACATGCCGCACCTACTCTTCGCCGGCCCGCCGGGGACGGGTAAGACTACAGCCGCCCACGCGCTGGCACATGATCTCTACGGGGAGGACTACAGGTCTTACTTCCTCGAGCTGAACGCCAGCGACGAGAGGGG
>CAYVIZ010000027.1:12438-14192 GCA_964451715.1 uncultured Desulfurococcales archaeon
AGCAAGGAAGATGTTGTCTCGAGGCTTGCATATATACTTGAGAAAGAGGGCGTGGATTATGACAACGAGGCGCTTGAGAGTATATACGAGATATCGGAGGGAGATATGAGGAAGGCGATTAACATACTGCAGGCAGCTGCGTCGATAGGTAAGGTGACTGTGCAGACTGTATATAGGGTAGTAGGCCTAGCACATCCTGTCGAGATCCGGGAGATGCTTCAGACTGCTCTGAAGGGGGACTTCGAGCTGGCCCGGGCTAAGCTGAGGAAGCTCATGATAGACTATGGACTGGCAGGCACGGATGTCTTGAAGCAGATCCACCGCGAGCTCTTCAGTAATAGCCTTCAGATACCGGAGGAGTATAGGGTTATAATAGCCGATTACCTCGGCGAGATACACTTCAGAGTTATAGAGGGGTCAGATGATGATATACAGTTGACTGCATTCATAGCATGGCTTTCCATGCTAGGTAGGAAGCTGGGGGAGTAAGAGGCTGTGAGCTCTAGGATCCCTTGGATAATAAAGTATCGCCCCCGCCGTGTTGACGATGTAGTGGACCAAGACCAGGCCAAGAAGGTTCTCGTGCCGTGGATAGAGGAATGGGCTAGAGGGGGCCTTCCCTCTAAGAGGGGTGTCCTGCTCTGGGGTCCTCCTGGAGTGGGTAAGACGAGTCTAGTCGAGGCACTAGCGCGTACTTATGACTTCGACATAGTGGAGCTTAACGCCAGCGACTTCAGGAGGAGGCAGGATATAGAGAGGGTTGTGGGTACTGCAGCGCTTAGGAAGAGCCTCTTCCACAAGGGCTTCATAATACTCCTAGACGAGGTAGACGGTATAGCGGGTAGGGAAGACTATGGGGGAGTGGAGGCTATAGTCAGGGTACTCGAATATACGCGTAATCCTATAGTCATGACGGCTAACGATCCGTGGAAGGATAAATTGAGGCCGCTGAGGGACAAGGTTATAATGATCCAGTTCAGGCCTCTAGGGAAGCGTGACATTGTAAAGGTTCTTAAGAAGATATGTGAAGCTGAGAAGCTGTACTGTGAAGACGCTGCTCTCTCCTATATAGCGGAGAAGGCTGAGGGAGACCTGAGGGCCGCGATAAATGACTTGCAAAACATAGGCGAGGGATACTCCAAGGTCACAGTCAAACTGGTCCAGGAGCTTATTCGCGAGAGGTACAAGAGCATAGACATATTCAAGACTTTGACTAGGATCTTCTATTCCAGATACGCTTGGATGGCTAAGAATGCTGTTACCTCCAGCGAGGAAGACTATGAGACTGTAATGGCTTGGCTAAACGATAATATACCTAGGAAGATTTCTGACCCCAGAGACCTGTACAGGGCATTCGACTCTCTTTCCAGGGCAGACGTCATGCTGTCCCGGGCTAGGTTCAAGATTGCATGGGAGCTCCTCTCATACGTGTTCGACTATATAGGCCCCGGGATAGCGTTCGCCCGCAAATATGGGCCTCCTAAAAAGGATAGATTTGCTTATCCAGAAAAGATAAAACTAATGGGGAGAACTAAAGAGGCTCGTGAGACTAGAGAGAGGCTAGCAGCACTAGTTGCCGGGAGCATACATTCCTCAAAGAAGACGGTTAAGAGAGACGTGATACCCTATCTAACAGTAATCTTCAGAAACTCAGAGAACCCGGTGATCCCGGCTAGGATAGCTAGAGGATTGGAGCTGGATGATAAGATGATTTCTCTACTCGCTGGATCGAGGTCCAGAGAGATACATGATGC
>CAYVIZ010000027.1:14292-15629 GCA_964451715.1 uncultured Desulfurococcales archaeon
ACGTAAACTCTTATCCTCTCCTCACCCAGCTTCTCAAAATCTACTTCAATACCAGTATAAGGTATAGGGTGACAGTGGGGTATTATCTGGGGCGTATTCTTAACGGCTAGTATAGCGGCGACCCGTGCAGTTGTTAAGACGTCTCCTTTCTCTACTTCACCCCTGTAAATGAGCTCGACAGTAGAGGGTTTGAGCTTTATAATGCCGGATGCTTTCGCCTCTCTATACACCTCGGGTTTACGTGTAACGTCTATTATTCCTTTAACCTTTGGTTCCAACTTGTTACACCCCTCTAGAATCTTCGCTTAGAAGCATTTTAAGCATGATAATCCTAGGATCGTCTTGTCTAGCCTCGATTATCCTGAGCCTCCCATAACGCCTTTCCCATACTAGTCCCGCATTATGCAGTTCGTTGATGTATTTCGAGACGAGCTTGTGGCTGAGCCCCGTTTCTCTCACTATAGTGTTAACATTAACCGCACCGTACTTGAGTATTGTTTTCAGGACCCGTATTCTCCCCTTGCTCGATAGTACATCCTCTATTTTCACGGTTATCATGCCAGTTTAAGCTCCTTCTCTAGAAGCATTTTAAGAGGGTTAACAGGTATATCAGGCGATACCCTAACAAGGGTTGTTCTCCCCCTCATCCCTTTACCCGATAGTGTCGTCTGTATTATGCCTTTGAAGGAGAGTTCTTTCACGTATTCAAATATCTGACTGTGGACCCTAGGCTTCTCTCTCAGCCACTCGCACACACTTCTATACTCGTCCTCCAAGAGCCCCATGGTTATCCAGTCTCCTTCATTTCTGAGGGCTAGGAGTGTGAGAGCATAGAGCAGTATCTTCTGGTGGAGGCCGAGGCTTTCCACGCTATACTCGGATACCTTGAAGGTCCCGACCATGGACAAGGCCTCCCTTACATACTCCTCCTTGACGACATCATCTCCACGAGCCTCCGCTGCCTCGACAGATTGTCTCGCAACGTTTATAGCGGTCCTCGCGTTTCCCTCCCCGCTTCTATCATATCCTAGGTATTCGGCTATCATCTCTATAAGGGAGGAGGGGAACCGCGAGGGTTCCAGTAGGCCGCGTTCTATCCTATCGTATAAAATATCGTATAACTCGTATGAGCTGTATGGTTGTAAGCCGATCTCAAGTCCTACCATGGAGCGTATCTGCCCTGGCATCTTCCCCCACTCTATCATATCGAACACTACTAGCATGGGATATATGCGGTAGGAGTCGAGGAGGCCTGAGAACACCTCGTTGTACCTGAAGAATAGGTAGACTAGTTGCTCCTCGCTGAACCCTCTCCTCCTAAGTATGGATTGAATCTC
>CAYVIZ010000028.1:0-9737 GCA_964451715.1 uncultured Desulfurococcales archaeon
CACACCTCTTTTAATCCTTACAAGTGTTAAACCTAGCGTGGAGTAGGAGCACTAATACTGCAGGGTGAGTAGCTGTGAGTGAAGCTTATCTCGTGGAGCATGCAAAGCGCTATGCACTAGCCGCGGTTCAACACGATACGAACGGCAACAAGGATGCGGCAATTAGGAACTATGAAGCAGCCATAACGCTCCTAGAGAAAGCCGTTAGATTATATCCTGATCATCCTCTCCGTGACACGTTCATTGTTTACATTAAGAAGTACAGGAAGAGAGTGGAGCAGTTAAAGCGTATGATGATACCCCAAGGAGAGGGTGGAGAGGAGGATGAGAGCATATACGTTGACGTAGACACCGGTGATACAGTGGAAAATGATGCTACTGGGGAGAACAGTGTGAAGCCGCCTGCATTTGTCCAGGTAGAGAAGCCGAGCGTGAGGTTCGATGAAATAGCTGGTCTAGAAGAGGCTAAGCAGGCTATAAAGGAGGCTATAGTGTTTCCAATAAAGAGGCCTGACTTATTCCCGCTGGGGTGGCCTAGGGGGATACTCCTCTTCGGCCCGCCTGGCAATGGTAAGACCATGCTAGCCGCCGCTATAGCTAACGAGATAGAGGGCGAGTTCCTCTATGTAGACGCTGCGAGCATTATGAGCAAGTGGCTCGGCGAGGGTGAGAAGAATGTTAAGAAGCTATTCAAGTATGCAAGGCTGAAGGCGGAGAAGGGGGTTCCCGTTATTATCTTCATAGACGAGATAGACGCACTGTTGGGTGTTAATATAAGCGAGGTGGGCGGAGAGGTCAGGGTTAGGAACCAGTTCCTCAAGGAGATGGATGGACTCCAAGACAAGGCGAAAAACTATCACGTATACGTTATAGGAGCGACGAACAAGCCGTGGAAGTTGGATGAGCCTTTCATAAGGAGGTTCCAGAAGAGAATCTACATACCGTTGCCAGATAAGGAGACGAGGAGGAAGATTCTCGAGCTTTACACTGGAAAGCTCAGCCTCGCGGATGATGTAGATATTGACAAGCTGGCGGAGATCATGGAGGGATACAGTGGGAGCGACATAAAAGACGTGGTCCAAGCTGCTTATATGATCACTGTGAGAGAGTTCTTCGAGAAGAAGGAGAGCCTTGACAAGCCTAGGCCCATATCAATGGACGACTTCTATGCCGTCCTCTCAAAGCGTAAGCCTAGTGTTAACAGGAAAATGGTGGAAATGTATGAGAAATGGTTTGAGGAGTTTAAGGCTCTATAGGCCTTGTTAAGGGTTAAAGCTCTAGAATCCATTATTGTTTTCTTTATGGTGTATTAGAGTGGAGTCTATGGAGTTAGGGTTTCTACTGCTCTTTATCGGTATAGTGGTTATAGTTGTTGGAATGATACTTGTAGCGATAGAGGGTTCAACTAGTGGTAGAGGATTTGAAGGCGGGGCGGTGATAGTCATAGGACCCATACCGATCGTGTTGGCGTCAAACAAGAGGATCGCCACGGGGCTACTCTTTCTGGCGATAGCTCTGACTTTAATCTTGTTCTTGATGCATTTCTACTACAGGAAAAGCATTATAGGCTCATAAAAGGAGTGGACAATAGTTTGTGGTTGTTATGATGAGAGAGATGAAACAAACTCCTCGGCCATCTTATCGAGCTTCTCCTTTAGCCGGGCCAGATTCTCTTCTTTCCTTTTATCCAGCTTGTCCAAGGCAGTCTTATAGGCCAACTCTATTTTGCTATTGATCTCTGAGTATAATTCCTCCTTGTCAGGCAAAGGCAATACCATCCCCCCATCCAGGTAGAGTGGTCTCACTAGATGGTAATTAAAAATATCGCCCTACACCTAAATATCCCTCACAGGGGGTCATCCCGTTGAGTGGCTATATTCCCGCAGAATACTTCCTAGATGGTTTCAACCTCAACCCTGAGTGCAACAGAGGAGTAGCGGCTTACTGCTCTATTAACGAGAGGAAATGCATTCTCTCTAACGGTGCGATCTTGAAGCTTACTGTAATCAAGAGCTTAGAGGATCTGGAGAAGATTGCTAGTGAAGAAGTAGAGGGGGTCGTGTATGTTATGGATAACAGCTTCATATATGGTTTGAAGAAGCAAAAAGGATTCATGCTTACAGAGTATCTTAGAGAGATAGGTGTAAGAGAGAAGAGCATAGTGATATCTGGTTTACACGTGGTAGCGAGCTGGGAGTTCACAATACTACGCGATATGGAGTGGGGCTACGTGTATTTACCTATAGACGCCGGGTTCAACGGGCACTTCGTACCACTCTACGAGTTATGGGATAATGGAGTAAGCATAGCTCTAGGAAGCGGGTGGCTCGACGCTCAGTATAATACTTGTGACTATAGGGGTGTGGTGTGGAGTGCTGTGTTGAACCAGTATCATGTCCTCAGGGATGAAAAATCACTTCTGGGCGTATTGCAGGCGGCTGTGGGTGCACTCCACGTTTACGGCATTGACGATACTCCTGTAAACCTGCTGGAAGGACTTACTCCTCGGAAAGCCCTAAGGATTCTATACAGCTATGCTAGGGCCGCCAGTAAAAGTTAGAGAATGCCATGTAAAAGGGTTTTCCGGGAAACGCGGAACGGAATATATAAGGATAAAAAGGAAAAGGATTCTTAGACTCTCATTCCCATTGCCTGCCTTAGAAGGGTTCTCACTATTGTTAGCCTCTGAATCTCGTTCGTACCTTCGTATATGGTGGTTATAACAGCGTCCCTCAGGTATCTCTCGACCCCCATCTCCCAGTCGGCTCCATATCCTCCGTGTACCTGTATAGCCTGCCTTGCTATCCACTCTGCGGCCTCCGTGGAGAAGGCCTTTGCAAGGCTGCTGGCTATTATGAACTCGCTCCTACCCTGGTCTGCTAGTGAGGCAGCCCATAGGGTTAGCAGTCTGCTGGCTTCCAGCTTCATATACATGTCTGCTAGCTTGAACTGTATCGCCTGGTAGCTTATCAGTGGTTGGCCAAAGGTTTCTCTCTGTAGTGCATAGTTTAACGCCTTCTCGAAGGCGGCCTGGCCTATTCCGACAGCCTGGGCTGCTATGCCTATACGTGTATGGTCATAGGTTGTGACTATGACTTTGAACCCCATGCCTTCCTGCCCGACCAGGTTCTCGGCAGGCACCTTGACGTCCTCCAATATGACCTCGTTAGGCTGCTCTCCCCTCATGCCTATAACGTTAAACTTCTGGCCCACCTTCACTCCCGGCCACTCTTTTTCAACTATGAACACGCTGATGCCCTGCCACCTCTTTTCGCCAGGAGGGCTTGTCCTAGCGGATACTATGAAGTAGTCAGCCTCCTCTGCCCCGCTTATGAATATCTTCCGCCCGTTCAGTATGTAGTGATCGTTCTCCTTCCTAGCCTTGGTCTGTATACCAGCGACATCGCTGCCGGCCCCGGGCTCCGTGTTTGCATGGGCGCCCCTCTTCTCTCCGGTTGCTATGGGGGTCACATACTTCTTCTTCTGATCCTCGTTGCCGAATAGAAGTATGGGTATGGCGTAGAGATGGTTTACTCCCAGGTAGACTGCTAGGCTGGGTATGCCTCTAGCAAGCTCCTCCATGAGTATCGCTGTGAGAACCTGGCCTCCTCCCTGTCCACCGTATTCCTCGGGTATGCCTACACCGAAAAGGCCTAGCTCCTTCATGCCCTGGTCTATTTCCTCAGGTATTCTATTCTCCTTCTCGACCTGCTGCCACCGGGGGATAACGGTGTTCTCCACGAACTCCCTAACAGCCTTCCTGAATAGTTCATGCTCTTCTGTTATCTCTATTTTGAAGTCTTCTATGCTCTGGAATGGAAAGACCATTTACTACACCCCACTAACGTGGTTCTAGTCAGAAAATGGCATGAGGTGGTTTAAAAAGAGATTATAATGTTATTCTTCTTCTACAGGTACAAACTCGTATGTGTAGTAGCCCTCGGGTTCCCTCTTCACTATTTCCAGCCTAACCGGCATTCCAACCCTAAGCTTCTTAGGGTCTGTTTCACGTATCCATGCAGTGACCTGGACGCCGTTCTTCAGTCTGACGACGCCTACGGTATAGTCTGGGTAGTGCCCGAAGCTGTAGGGCTTCACGTTTATTATAGTATACGTCAGCAGCTCGCCCTCCTTGGGCAGCTCGACCCATTCGACCTCGCTGGTTCTACAGTAGGGGCAGTCTGTCTGGGGAGGGAAGTATACTCTACCGCACTTACTGCACTTTGTGGCAAGTAGCTTGCCCTGGGCTAGTCCCTCATGGAAGAACTTCTTTATCTTCTCTACACTAATGAGGAACTTCAGTGTTATCTCGCGCTGGTCGTACCAGAGCTGGGCGCCACTCTTGGGCTCCGGTATTACGGGTACTCCCACAGCCTTCTTCATCTCGTTAGCGAAGTCGTTCATCTGCTTGAGGAACATGTCCGCCTGTTCTCTCTGGTTGGACATCACGTTCACCTCCTAGGCTTGGAGAGACTATATAGTGTAACGTATGCATAATGCCCTGTGCCGCCTATGTTATGGGCCAGAGCTCTGCCGACTTTTATGTCCGCCTGACGATCCTTCTCCACCCTGCCCTGAAGCTGCCTGGTCAGGTCGACTGCCATGCTTATACCTGTAGCACCCAGCGGGTGCCCCTTAGCCTTAAGCCCTCCAGACAGGTTTACAGGTATCTCTCCTCCCTTGTAGGTCTGCTCATCCCTTAACAGTTTATAACCCTCGCCCCTCTTAGCGAACCCTAGATCCTCGTATGCAAGTATCTCCGCTATAGTGAAGCAGTCATGCACCTCGGCTACGTCTACATGCTTGACTATATCATCCCGGGAAAGGCCTGCCTTCTTGTATGCCCTGTCCGCCGCCAGGGTTCCAGCTTCTAGGTGGAGGAAATCGTCTCTCCTAGACAAGTTGCTCGTACCGCTTGACACGCCTATGCTTTCTATCCATACCGGGCTGTCCGTGAGCTTCTTGGCGACCTCCTCGCTCGCCAGTACAACGGCTGCTGCACCGTCTGTTATGGGGCTACAGTCGAATAGTTTTAGGGGCCACGCTATGTACCTGCTCTTCATGCATTGCTCGATTGTTATAGGCATCTGGAACTGGGCCTTGGGGTTCTTGCTTGCATAATAGTGGTTCTTTACCGCCACACGGCATAGGTCCTCCTCTGTAGCCCCATACTTGGCCATATATGCTGTAGCGTACAACGCGTAATATCCGGGGAATGTTAATCCGAAGTTCTCGAATTCCCAGAAGAAGTTGCCTGCTCTGCCTATGAACTCTATCACAGTAGGTGTGGGGCTTTCATTCATCTTCTCAACTCCTATAGCCATAGCTATGTCTGCTTGCCCGCTGGCTATCGCATCGTGAGCGGCCTTGATGGCGGCGCTTCCCGAGGCACAGGCGGCTTCTACACGGTATAGCTGTGCTCCTGTCAGGCCTGCATACTCGAGTGTTACAACCGATGCTAGGCCCTCACTACTCCATCCTCCCACGTTGGAGAAGCTGGTGAATTCAACGTCTTTCTGCTCTACTCCAGCCTCGTCTAGTGCTTGTTTTATTGCCTCCCAGGCAAGCTCCGCTATGCTTACATCATACCTGTTGCCGAATTTGGAGTGTCCTGTTCCAACTATTGCTACATTCCTCGTCAAGACTAGGATGGCACCTCCCTTATAACATCAGGGGATCGCGTTTGTTACGCGTATCTGTATATGATGATGGTTAAGGTTTTATAAGGTTGAATCATGGTTTTTGCATAATTTAAGTATATTCTACCACATCATATACCAGGTGAACCTCCTCGCCGCACCTGCATTTCTCGATGCTTCTAAGCCTGAGTTTGACCCTTCTATGCTCCCCGTCGAAGCCTTCGCCTGCTACAAAGCATACTCTGTTGCCGCCGAATATGTAGGGTGAAACAGTTACCCTGACCTCGTCGACTAGGCCTTGGCTTATAAGGCTCCAGTTGAGGAACCCGCCTCCTTCAACGAGTATAGATCTAATCCCCATATCCCAGAGGCGGCTAAGTGCAGTCCTCATATTAAGCATGCCGCTATCTAAGGGGACCCCGATTATTCCCACTCCACTGTATTTCGTGCGTGCGAGATCCTCGAGTCTTTCATCGGTTATGATTATTGTCGGGGGAAGTCCCTGATACACCTTGGAAGTGGAGGGAGTCCTTAGCTTGGCGTCAACCACTATTCTGACAGGTTGAGGCCCTTTAACAAGCCTGACCGTAAGCCTTGGATCGTCCTTGATAACAGTGTTAGCGCCAACCATGACGGCGTCATTCTCCGATCGGAGCCTATGGAGCCTCTCCAAGTCATGAGGGCAGGATAGTTTGGAGTATCCTGTCTTACTCGCTATCTTCCCGTCGACGGTCATGGTGGAAAATATTGTAACCCTAGGCTTTCCAGTAGGGTTTAATGTCAACCCCAAGCACCTGAAATCGTGTTTAGCTTATGAGGGGAATATTATATATTGGGCCTTTATTCTTGATGGATTCAATGGAGGTCAATGAAGGTGCCTGAAGCGTTTAACTTGATAATAACACACCTGCCGACGTATCGGAACTATATAGTGGCTAGAAGGCAGGTTCTAGACATACTTAACAAGCCCATAATAGTTGATGTACAGCCCAACATAATGTTCCTCAGGGTAGACGATCCCGATAAAGCTGTGGAGGCGTTCAAAAGGGTTCTAGCGGAGAAGGATACTCCTATACTGAGAGTCATACCTGTCGACAAGGTTGCAGAGCCGTACGTGGAGGAGGTAGCTGACAACGTTAGAAGACTATTCTATGAGAGGTGCGGGGAAGAATCCAGCTTCGCCATAAAAATGGATGGCCACCTATATAGCAGGGATCCCGAGAAGGGGAAAGGGTGGATCCCCCGGGAGGACGCCATAAAAAGCATCGCAGCTTTAATAGATAACCCCGTCAACCTATCTGATCCTCAGTGCCTTGTGTATATCAAGATAGTGCAGCTCTACGGATACACTGAGCTTGCAGCCATTACGGTCGGAGCTCCCAGCAGGATACTTTCCATACCCAAGATGAAGGGGTACTAGAATGGCGCGTTTATTCGGAACGGCTGGAATAAGAGGCAGGTATCTAGAGAAGGTGTATCCAGAGCTGGCTTATAGGCTGGGGCTGGCTGTAGCCTTCTATGTCGGTGGCATAGGAACTGTAACCGTAGGACACGATATACGTACTACAAGCCCGCTTCTATCACAGCTTGCTGCTGCAGGATTGATGGCGGGGGGAGTCGACGCTATTTACCTGGAAATGGTCCCCACGCCTGTTCTAGCTTACAGTGTAAGCCATACGGGAAGCAAGTCGGGTATAATGGTTACTGCGAGCCATAACCCTCCACAGGATAACGGGCTCAAGGTATTCGACGAGAAGGGAATGGAGTACACAGAGAGCATGGAGAGGGACTTGGAGAGCCTCATAGGATTGTCCGACACGTCAAGACTGCATGCTAGCTGGGACAAGGTAGGCCGCCTGGTTATAGGGAACGAGGTGCAGTCTAGGTACATAAGGGATATAATCGAATTGATGGAAGAAGGCAGGGAACCCTTGAGAAAACCTAAAATAGCAGTGGACTGCGCTAACGGCGCCGCCAGCGGTGTGACTCCTAGAATAATGAGAGCCCTCGGCGCTGATGTCATCTCACTCAATTGCCACCCGGACGGAACCTTCCCGGGTAGGAGCCCCGAGCCCCGGAGCGACGTTCTTGAACCCTATGCTGTGAGCGTATCAAAACTTGGCGTGGAGGCGCTGCTGGCTCATGATGGTGATGCTGATCGTTTAGCCCTAGTTATACCCGAGTACGGGTTTGTGAAGCAAGACCTGCTCATAGCGCTTTTCGCGAAGGAGAAGCTAAAAGATAGGAGTGGAACTATCGTCGTATCAGTCGACGTGGGCCTCGAGGTTGAGGAGATAGTTGAGTCTATGGGAGGACGTATTGTGAGGGCCAAACTGGGGAAGATACATGAGAAGCTTAGAGACATACCGGGTGCTCTGCTTGGAGCGGAACCGTGGAAGCTTATAGACCCTGAGTGGGGCTTATGGGTTGACGGTATATATGAGGCAGCTCTAATAGCTAAGATAGCGTCCTCCTCTAAGAAGAGGCTTGTAGACCTCTTCAGAGAACTCCCCTTCTACCCCAGCGCGAGGGTCTCCCTGAAGGTGCCGTCCGACGATGACAAGGAGAGGCTTTACGGTTTCGTGCGGGAAAGACTTATAAACGAGCTGGGGAGAGGGCACGTGTACATATCTGAGCTGGATGGAGTTAAAATAAGATGGGACAATGGATCATGGATTCTTTTAAGGAAGAGTGGTACCGAGAGTAAGATAAGGCTTTACATGCAATCCAGAGAAAAGAAAGGGTTAACGGATTTGCTGAATAAGGCTAAGGATATAGTGTTAAAAGAAGCCAGAGTTAATGGTGTGACTATAACAGGTATGGAGGAACATGTGAGCCTTGAAAGGCTTGGAGATAATTAATTTTCCGAGTCTAGCCCGAGTCTCTCGTGTCTTTCTTGAGGCCATACCTTTGAATTATCTCGTATAACCTTTTAGGGTTCTTTGTGTAGAACCTTGTTTTAATAACGTTCCTACCCTGCCTCTGGACAACCTCGACGAACCTTCTCTTCTCACTATAGTTTACTTCCACGTCATCATTTAGGGGGAATGGAATAGGCTGTTGTCCTATAATTCCCCCTACCAGTATACCCTTGTCGGTAACCGTATATGACGTAGGCATGTTTATAGTGACTAGGTGTCCTGCCCTCCTTATTAGGAATATCCTACCAACCCAGCTTATTATAAAGCTACCCTCGAAATAGAGTAGGAAAGCTAGGAAGAACGCTATTGAATGATCCGAGACATAGGATGACAATGTATCGCCTATAGATGGCACGTATTTCCACAGCGTGAAGAAGTATATCATCACTATGAGGCTTGGAAGCATCATCGTCTTCATAGTGTTCATCTGGTCAGCCATGTCCTTCGATATTTCTTTATCCTCCATCATTATCTCCCTAGCATTTTTCTCCTCTATGAACTTCTTAGCCTTCTGGAGATCCTCAACGGAAACCTTTCCTTTGCTAGCCTTTGCCTTGTTCAGCTTCGCCATTGCTACAAAGTAGATTATGAAGAATAACAGTATGATGTAACTGTAGTACTGCCTGAAGAAGGCGGCGGCTAGGCTAAATACTATTATTGATATTTGGGACATAAGGGCTTGCTTCCATCCATATTGAACCATAGACATGTTGGTCACCGTCATTTGATACGATACAGACTGTTATTGTATCGTTAGATTACGCGTCTTATAATATCTTTCCTATCAACCCTCTTAACCAATGCAACCCTCATGTCCTGTGAGTCAAGTATACCATTAGAGGAGGCGTCTATAAGCAGGTAATCGGCCTTGAAGCCCTCGTCTATAACAGGAGGGTTAATACCAGTATACTTGTACGGGTTATAGAAGAATCCCCGGAGGATCCATGATACGAAGGAGGAGCCGCGTAATCCCTGGTAGCGGCCGATCAAGTAGACGGTTTCAAGATCCCGCCATACACTGGGTACCTGCCATGCCGCGTTGTCACTGCCTATCATTATATCTAACCCGCCTTCATAGAAATGGCGTAGAGGGGGTATGCCTGTTGAGTGGAACAATGTGCTTCGAGGGCATACTGCTACCGGTATTCTCCTCTCTGATAGAAGGGCTATATCATCC
>CAYVIZ010000028.1:9837-15081 GCA_964451715.1 uncultured Desulfurococcales archaeon
ATAACTAGAGACACACCAGTAGACTCTATATAGTTTAAAGCCCTGGAATACGCGTTTATTTTCTCTCTCCAATCAGCCTTGGAAAGTAGAACATGTTTCAAGCCTTTGGGAGGAGCTACTAGCTCGTGCAAGCTCTTGTCCACACCATATTCCGGTATCATGAAATCAGCTAGGTGTGTATGCGAGTTAGCTGGGGCGGGTACTAGGACTGCATGGGAAAAATCTTCATAGTGAGCAGGACACATTGAAGGGTTTTCTATGGAGGCTAGGATGCCTTCTTCTATGAAAATACACTTGTCCTTCTCGGGATGGAACTCTGTTCCCCTAAGCAGTCCACCTACTCTGATAGCGGTAGTCACTAGAGTCTTCACCATAGCTAGCGGAGGTAGTCAAGTTATGTCTGTGGAGAACTTGGTTCAAAGCAGGATAAAAATTTGGATGGGGAGTTCTCTGAGGCTTTTCTGGTATATAGCTAGGGTTGTTTATTCTTTGCCTAGACCAGCGTTTATCATTTTCCTCAAGTTCGCTGTATCGAATACGTTACCAGTTATCTTCATCTTGCCCGTCATAAATGCCTTCATGGCGTCGAGCTCTCCCTTCAACACCTGCTCCAGAACCTGACGGGGCATCTTAAGGGTAGCTATGGGGCTCTGGTGTTTGCCTTCGACGATTTTTAACTCTCCATTAGAGATCTCTAAATAAAACTCGTCTCCTTCATCCGTTACGAACTGGTATACCTTGTTCCAGTTTGAGATTTCGGGTATTTTCTCCTTAGCCTTCTGGAATATCTCCTCTATAACTGGTTTGAATTCGTCTAGAGCCATTTTTGACACCTTCTACTTCCAGTTTGTTTGGATAGCTCAGGTTTATGAACTTGTGGGAAGGGGAGTAATAAAGTAGTTATAATGCAAGTTACGTAAAAACAGTACAAATTACAGTGGAGTACAGTCTAGTATATTATGCCCTTGTATGCTTCTTTATATATGGTGCTGTTCTTTATTATACTCCAGTATTTGGATCTGTTGTATTTTGCTCCAGGCCCTAGGCCTCCCTTCTCAACCTGTTTCTGGTATTCTTGTGCAGCTATCTTGTATTGTTCTTGTACATAGTCCCTGTAGAGTTCGGGCATCACATTGAATGTGCAGAAGGGGATTATCCGGCCGTCCGGCATTAGGTAGTGTATATTGCATCTTCTAACCCTGGTTACATCATAGTTATAGGGGTCCATGAAGTGCATCATTCCTAGGAACATCATGTTGTAATGCAGGTCGCCTAGGGCGTCATAGTTCCTCTTGACGAAGATGTTGTATAACAGTTTTGTGAAGCTCAGATTCTTGGGCAGCTTCTCGGAGTCAACAAATTTCCTCAGGTCAACCATCATCCTTATAGCCTTCAACTTCTTGTGGCTGGCCTTCTCCATCTCTATCCTCTTCTCGTCGAGGTATTCTATGAAGCCTTCAACGTCAAAGAAGCTCGTTATAGGCACATAACGTATGGGTAGGCCTTCCTCGTCTCTCTCAACGAACACGTAGGTTCCTGCGCCGCACATGGGGTGGTTAGCCATGCAGAACTGCTCCGTTCCACTCATCGCCTCAACGAACTTGGAGAACTTGGCGGCTACGGGTATAGGGAACCACGCCTCACGGGGTATCTGTCCCTCTGTCTGGTTTTCTATGTTTATTATAGCATCCGCTATAGTGATCCTCATTTCTTCTCTTTCGTGCTTCTTCATCTGGCCTGTAAGTGAGACGGGCTGGAAGTTTACGCTTCTAACTATGTCTATATGCTTGCCTGCAAACTTTATTATATCACCCATCTCGTGGTCGTTAACCCCCTTTATAAGCGTGGGTACTAGAACAACGCTAGTCATACCCGACTTCCTGAACACCTCGAATATGAATGGAACCTCCCAGTGGTTCTTCCAGTTGGTCTTGGGTGTGACTCCGTCGAAACTCATGTATACCGTGTTAACGCCCGCCATCCTCAACTGGCGTGCATACTCTACTGCCTCGACTGGGTTCTTAAAGTATAACTCCGCGAATTTTATGCCGTTTGTATTAAGCTGTACATGCCTAACGCCTTCCTGTTTAAGCAGTCTTACGATCTCTACAAGGTCTTCACGCATTGTGGGCTCTCCGCCGGTTATCTGTACCGCCATGGTGACGCCCTGTCTCTTGTATCTCTGTATCATGTACCTGATCTGCTCGAGCGATGGCTCGTAAACGTATCCTGCCTTCTCCGCATAGTAGAAACAGTACCAGCAGCTTAGGTTGCATTTGTTTGTAACCACTAGATTCGCGAGAGCAGTATGGTTCTCATGCATAGCGCAAAGACCACAGGAGTAGGGGCAAGGGGCACCGACCCCTACATAGGGTTTTCTAACGCCTTTACCGGTCTCCTCGTATTTCATAAACCTCCTGTACATTTCCGCGTCAGCGAAGTAAAGCTCCTCAGTCTCTCCGTGTTCGGGGCATATCTTTCTGATGTATACCTTGCCGTTCCTCTCGAACACCCTTGCTGGAAGAAGCCTGTAGCATACAGGGCATATACTTGTAGTTATATTGAGGTGCTTCTCCCCATTCCTCAGTTGAGGCAGTGGACCGCCTAGTTTTATTTTACGGCCAGCTATGGAGACGTATACATCACCGTTCTCGTCTACTGACACCTTGCTGGGGGGACTCAGTATCCCTCTAGGATTAACTGTGTTAACTGCCATTTACAACACCTTGCTATCACCAGGGTTATATACATTTAATATAACTATCTCCCCTTTATCAGGGTAAAAAGGTAAAACGCTATTATTTTAACCCGCAAGCCAATCCCACCCATAGTGGTGGCATGAATGAAGAAGCTGGCTATTGTGGCGGATAAGCTGGAGGAAAGAGCGGAATTCCTAGAACTCAAGTTTAAGGACCCCATAGTAGAGGTTAATAGGCACAATATAGACGAGTTTATAGGAAACAATAGAATACTCTTCCTGTTCTTCACAGCGGAATGGTGCGGACCTTGCATTTCATACCTCTCTACATATAGAGACCTCGCTATAGAACTGGCGAGGCCTGGCGTCATGTTCGGAAAAGTAGACGTTGACAAAAGCGCTGATATAGCTGACAGGTACATGATAGACCACATACCGAGTATTGCCGTTATTATGAAAGGGAAACATGTAGACACTCTCATTGGAAGCATGTCTAAGGAGAAACTAAGAGAGAAGTTAGACTCTTACATAAAACTCGAGGAAACCGGATAACCGGTGTATTCAATGAATCTATATGAGCTCTTATGGAACGCTGTGAAGGGAGAGGATATAGAGGCCTTCAAAGAATTCATATTCGAACTTAAGGGAGGAGATCATATTGCTGAAAGATTAAATCTACTAGGATATGATATAGAAGAATTGTCCAGGGATATTCTCAGGAAAATACCGTTGCCTGTAAGATTTGTGGCATTCCTCGAGGAGCTACTTTCTGCATTAATAGTTGAGGCGGCTAAAATTGAGGTCTCCATACCTTATGAATGCAGTTTGCTTAAAGGGTTTCTAGAGGAGAGGCTTAAAGTGGTACTATCACTAAAAAGGGATCTCCTACAAGAGAAAAAGGAGTATGGTCTCAACCCATCTTTTATATCGAAATCAAATATATTAACTGACTCATGTATAGACCTGTATAATAGTTTTTTAAAACTGTGTAAATCATAGCCAACCTCTATTTTCAACAACGACAATTTCACGTAGAAATGTAAAAATATGGTATTACCTTATCGCCGCCCTTATAACGATATTCTACCATACTCACCTATAGGGTTAACCACCGATTAAATGAACTGTAGACAAAAACACTATTAGCCCTCTAAAGGGTGATGTCTGATTGACTAATCTAAAGCTAATCATAATAGCACTCACAATAATTATAGCGTCAGTGACAGCCTCAGCGTCAACCGGACACTCTAATAGACTCTCATTATTATACACGGATACTACCCCCCACTCCACTGGTAAACCCATAAAAATATACGTTGCAGGATTCGACAATCCTGGAAGTCTTCAATCTTCTCTAATCAGTGGAAAATACCTAGTGATCCCCTTCATTGATACGAATATTATTAACTCCATAGAAGGAAGCGACCTAATATTAATAAACATGGACAGTAGCTGGGCAAACGAAAACGTTACTATTCCCATAATAGAAATGCTGGAAAAACCCTTGGAAAAAGGGTCAACAATAATATTCCTCTCTTACAAGGGATTAAGAGCCGAGAAACTGAGCCGTATTTTCACTATACTACTAAACGAGAAAATGGAGGAAACTACTCAAACCTTTAGACCAGGAATGTACTACTACGTGGTAGCGTTAAGACTAGCAGAGAACGGAAAACCTCTTATTTATACGATGTATGCTTCTAATTATGACGCCATTAGTTATAAGTCAGTAAATGACTTTGCTGTAGAGCTAATTGAATCTTCTTAATACAGGAGAACTAGGCAAAGGAAATAGTATATCATTATCGTTGCTCTATTTTTACATTATTTATTAACTCTAGATCCCTACACTCTTAATCCCAAACTAACAAGGATACAAAAACATATAGAGTACGGTGACACACAGTGGATTTGGCTTCGTGGAGACTATTAGCGAGAACTATTAACAAGGCTGATATAGTAGTGGAGGTGGTTGATTCTAGGGATCCCCTTTCAACACATAGCTTTAAACTAGAAGAGATGGTTGAGGCTCTAGGTAAGAAGTTGGTGGTTGTCCTCAACAAGAGCGACTTAGTACCACGTGATTTTATTGAAGACTGGATATACGAGTTCAGAAAAGCGGGGTATAATGCATTCTATGTATCTGCGACTAGAAGAATGGGGACACGGAGGCTTAGGGGTTATATAAAGAGTCTAGCCGGAACAGAAGTATTCACAGCCGTAGTGGTGGGTTATCCTAAAACGGGTAAATCAAGCATTATAAACGCGCTTAAAGCCAAACATAGCGCCTCAACCAGTCCCATACCGGGGAGTCCCGGGTATACTAGACATGTGCAGTTATACAAGATAGAGCCGGGCTTCTATATGATGGACACGCCTGGAGTCATACCCGTCGAGGGTGGATGGCCGGAATCTATTATACGTGGTAAAAGCCCTGAAGAACTCGAAGACCCTGTGCCTCCTGCTATGGCCCTAATAGACAGGATACTATCATACAACCCTGACGCGTTTCTAGACGCTTACAACATAAAGACTAGGAGGCCCCT
>CAYVIZ010000029.1:0-14795 GCA_964451715.1 uncultured Desulfurococcales archaeon
TTCTATATAAAGTTTTCCATTGACAATGAGGTGTTTGAAACCGGATACCAAACATTTAACCAGACCACGAATAATACCAGCACAGGGGCCTGCAATGCAAGTGAAAACCTGCAGCATATGCGGCAAGCGGGAGGCATTAGTGAAGAGGACCATAAGCGGCGAATACATATGCAAGCCATGCCTCGACAAGGTGGTGAAGAAGAATGCGAAGCGGTCCCTAGCGAAAACCAGGATCCTCAAGGAGGGAATGAGGATAATAGTTCACACAACTTGGCTAGCGCCCACGCCGAGCCTTATAGCGGCAAGAATAGTGCCCCGCGTCGAATCACGGTACAGGACGAAACTCTATCTAGCAGTGCCTAGCGACATGATGGGATACCTGGATGCCGGGGTGGAGAGCCTGTATGAGAGAGTAATACTGTATAATTACAGGATAGAGAGAGACGGTATAGGTGAATGCCTGGAGGAGGACATTAGTAGTGCGGTGGAGAACGCGTTGAGACAAGGGGCTGAAGCCGTTATAACGCCTTACCCCCTGTTCCTACTCGCGAAGACAGGTTTATACAGCATGTTCAGCGGGAACAAGAGCCTCCTACACCTCTCCAAGCCCGTCCAGAACAGGAGTGGAATACCACTGGTCAGCGCGTTATACAATATGGAGTCAGAGCTCATAACTCTCTACGCACACGTCAACGGTATACCTCTACTAGACCCTAAACCGGCGTGCAGGGATTATGGTGCGCGTGAAGTGTTATTGAACGTGCTGGGGGAGAGCAGGGAGGTGGAGTTTAACACGCTGAAAACCCTAATCCGCCTTTCCGAACTGCTCTAGCCTGCTCCTAACGAGTTCCCTCTCACTCTTAGAGAGAAAGATCACGGGGCTGGACTGGGTTTCAGCTTTATCCCCAACGTCTAGTCTACCGTCAGGTAAAACATATACGAAACCCTTCTGGAGAAGCATCTCCAAACTCTTGGAGTCCAGTCTCTCCATAAGCTCTGACAGCTTCTCCTCGAAGTTATTCGCCTCCTTAACCTCCTCCTCACGCGCAGTATAACCGCATACCACGCAGGTGAAGTCCGGTGTAAGGCTTCTGAACCCGCATCTCGGGCAAACTAGGGGGAAGCCTCTAGGGGACGAGTTCCATAGGTCTCTGAGAACCTCCACGAGATCGCCGCGGTTAACGCGCTTCAGCAGGGGGTACAGGCGGGGAGCAGCCTTCACTGCCAGCTCTGGGTTACGGGTTATTATGAATTCTAGTACATCTCCCCTCGGCTCCTCTGTTTTCTCGAGAAGCTTGGCGGCGAGGGCTTTCTCGAAGCCGGCTATGTTGCGTTTTATCCTGTTAAACACGGGGTCGGGCTTGGGCTTTGTGGCCATCTGGGAGGCGAGGTCGAGGACTATCTCCCTAATCATGGAGGCTACTATCTCTCTCGGTATACCTATTATACTGTAGCCCCTGTACTCCATGAGCCTGTTTGTTACATCCTCGACTAGGGGGTCCGGGTTGAACTTCCCCCTGCTCCTCTTTCTAGCCACCTGCAACCCCCGGTGGACGGGCTTTAGTTGTGGAGGCCCATTCTCCTACTGTTATAGTAGAGGGAGACTAGGTAGCTGACCACTGCCAGGAGCTCGGTGCGCTTCCTCGTATAGTAGTATTTGAGCCTTCTCCTGAACTGTTCTGGGCTAGGGTTCTTCCTGCCGAACCACGTCCTCCTAAGCCTCCTGTATAGGAATGCAAGCATCTCCATGTAGTTATCCTCGTCTACTATGTAGGAGTACCCGTTCTCGAATATGATCCTGTCAATATCCTGCCAAAGCACCTCGTCTAGGATGTTAAGGTATACGGCAATGTTCACCGTCTTGTTTACAAGCTTGTTATTCTTTTCCTTGGGCAAACTCTCTCCACCCATATTATTCATCTAGGTGTACCCCGGGGCTTTTATCGGTTAGACCCTTGAAATGCTGGTATGCCTCTATTTTAGTTCTACTGGAAACTGTTGCCATGGATTGATCAATGGTAATACCGTATCTCATGGAATATAAAAATACTGGCATTACATTGAGGTAGCGTAAGTTTAACTAGCTTATACCCCCTAAAGTTATAGTTTAGCACGTACGTGAACGCCTAGTTAATGGTATAGGAGCAAGGCCGGTAAAAGGCTGGAGGAGGCATTATGGTTCTCTACGTAGTTAAGCGGGCGGGGTCGAAGGAGAAGTTCCATTACAGGAAACTCTATAGGAGCATAGAGAAAGCCGTTGCAGCGGCGGGGAAGACTACCGAGGACGCGCTAGAGGTCTACAGGGAGGTAATGGCCCAGCTACCCCATGAAGACGAGGCTCCCACGAGTATGATATCTGATCTCGTGGAGAAGACTATCATAGAGAAGATACTCGACGACCATACGTGGGAAGAGGCTGCGAAGAGGTATGCCCTGGCGAGGATATATAACCACGTATACGGTAAGGGGGGATGGAGCGAGTTCGACCCCGTCGACCTCTCCTTCACGTTCAACGCTATAAAGGTGCTCGAAGCCCGTTACCTGCTCAAGGACCCTGAGACCCAGAGATACATTGAGACTCCGCACATGCTCCACAAGAGGGTGGCCAGGTTCCTGGCAAGGGTGGAGGAGAAATACGGGAAAACACCTGAGGAGGTAAAGGAGATAGAGGAGAAGTTCCTAAGGCTCCTCAACGAGCACAGGTTCAAGCCCAACACGCCCACACTCATGAACGCAGACACCAAGCTGGGCATATTATCGGCATGCTTCGTTGTCCCTGTGAGGGACTCCATAACAACGCCGCGAGGCGATGGTATATACGACGCCCTTAGAGCCCAGGCCGTCATATTCCAGCAGGGTGGAGGAACGGGTTTCGACTTCTCAGAGCTTAGACCCCGCAACGACACTGTTTCAAGCACCTCCGGAGTATCAAGCGGGCCTCTAAGCTTCATGAAGCTCTTCGACTTGAATACTGAGGTCATAAAGCAGGGAGGCAAACGCCGTGGCGCCAACATGGGAGTGCTCCATGTGTGGCACCCTGACATAATGGAGTTCATAAAATCCAAGACAGGCACATGGAAGGATCAGGTTCTCCAGAACTTCAACATAAGCGTGGGGGTTTACGACGCTTTCATGGAGGCTCTAGAGAAGGGGTTAAAGTGGCCTCTGATAAACCCCCGTAAGACCGATCTGAGAGGCGAGCGTGACAGCAGGTATTATGCGATAGTAAAGGCGAGGCACAGTATTAGAGAGCAGTGGGTGAGGGATCTAATTGCTAGGGAGCTTGAGGAGAAGGGTTCTGTCCCGTATGATGAGACTCTCATCATAACGCTGGAGGAGGCCCTGTCTATAGCGGAGGATTCGGGGGCTATAGTGGACTGGGTAGACCCCAAGATGCTCTTCAAGACCATATACCAGGCCGCGTGGGAGGGAGGGGATCCGGGGCTACTCTTCATAGACGAGATCAACAGGAGGCACCCGACCTGGTATCTCGGGAAAATAAACGCGACCAACCCCTGCGGGGAGGAGCCCCTGCTCGAGTGGGAGAACTGTAATCTTGGAAGCATAAACCTGGAGAAGTACGTGGAGGAAACGCCTAGAGGGCCAAGGATAAAATGGAGAGAGCTCGCGGAGGACGTGGAGACTGCTGTAAGGTTCCTTGACAACGTAATAGACGCCAACAGGCATCCACTACCCCAGATAACCGAGGCCAACCTCCTCACCCGTAAGGTAGGCCTAGGTGTTATGGGATGGGCCCGCATGCTGATAAGGCTGCGCATACCATATGACAGCCCCGACGCCATAAAGCTGGCCTGGGCTGTGAGCGAGTGGATAGCATACCATGCATACAAGGCCAGCAACAAGCTTGCAGCAGAGAAGGGCGTCTTCCCGGCGTGGAACCCCAGGCTCTACAGGTTCGTGTGGAGGACTAGGAAGCACGGGAAACCCGAGGAGCTAATGGAGATAGCCGGTGTACCTGTCAGAGGCGAGGGTATAGCTGAGAAGCTCATAGAGGAGAGGGGCATAGTAGACTGGGAGTCTTTAGAGGAGGAGATAAAGCGTACAGGGCTCAGGAACGCTGCCCTCCTCAGCATAGCTCCTACAGGCACTATAAGCATACTCTCGGGAACCAGCAGCAGCATCGAGCCATTATTCGCTCTAGCATTCATGCGGTTCGTAAGCGTTGGCCAGTTCATAGAGGTCGACAGCCTGTTCCTAAGGGACCTAGCCAGATACGAGCTGGATAACCCGGACTTAATACTGGAGATAGCCCAGACAGGCAGCATAGCGGGGAACAAGTACCTGCCCAGAACCCTTAGAAGAGTCTACCGGGTAGCCCACGACGTTGACCCGGAGTGGCATCTGCTCCACCAGGCGGCGTGGCAGGCTTGGGTAGACGCTGGCGTCAGTAAGACAGTCAACCTACGCCACGACGAGCCTCCTGAGACCGTTGAGAGGGTATACATTCTAGCATGGAAGCTCGGGGTCAAAGGCATAACTGTGTATAGGGACAAGAGCAAGAGTGTCCAAGTCATAGAATTCGGCATAAAGAAGGAGGAGGAAAGGGAAGAAGAGGCCGAGCATGAGGGGGAAGAGGCTGGGGAGCCGAAGCCCTCCCTGGTTATAGAGGCTGAAAAACCAGGTAAGGAGGCCGAGGAACAGGTAAAGCGTGAGGAGCACGTGGAGGCGTATACAAAGCCTGTAGATAGGAGTGGAGGGCAGGGCGAGACGAGGGAGACTGCTGGCAGGGCAAAGCTCAGGCTGGGCAAGGGTAAGGTGTCTAAGATAATAGAAGTCGTTACAGCTAGCGAGGACTATGCAGGCGGCTGCCTGACCTGCGACGCCTAACAAGGGGATACAATGGTAACCCTTGTTTCAACCCTCTTTGCACCACATGCTTTATAGCTAATCCTTATAACTTGGTTCGCGCCATATCAATTGCCTATCAGGCAGAACGGGTTTGGAGGTGCATCTGATTGTACCATATAGAGTTTAAGCCCAGCGAGGAGGAGAAGGAGGACGCGAGGGAAGCGCTTCAGGACCTGGTTGAACCCGTAGAAATCCATGTGTTCACATCCGACAAGTGTCCCACCTGCGGGGAGACACTGAAGCTGCTGAATTTCATCAAGGAGAATGCCCCTGAAGGCAAGATAATAATCAAGGAGTTCAAACGCGAGGAGGACAAGGAGGCGTTTAACATGGAGGGTGTGAAGAGGGTTCCGACGGTGACACTGATAGATGGATATATAAAGTACACCGGCATACCGGCCGGCGAGGAGTTGAGGGGTTTCATAGAGACTATATTGAGGATAAGCGAGGGCGACTCCGGCCTCGAGGAGGAGACCGCGGATAAGCTGGCGAAGCTCTCTAACGACGTTTATGTCGAGGTCATAGTCACACCGCCCTGCCCCTACTGCCCCTACGCGGCCCTGCTGTCTAACATGTTCGCCTATGAAAGCTGGAAACAGGGCTCCAAGAAGTATGTGTCAGACATAGTTGAAGCCTATGAAAACCCGGACATAGCTGATAGATACAATGTTCAGAGCGTCCCCACTATTGCTATAAACGGCGTAAAAGTATTCATAGGGCTCCCTGTGGAGGAGGACTTCATAACATACGTGGAGTACGCGGATCGGGGAGAAATAGAGAAGATGAAGATCAAGGATTACGGGGACGCTACCGGCCTCTAGTTTTCCCTCTATCTACACCGGGTAATACACTTTAACCATTCTCCACACCCTAACCCTGGACTATAGGGTAGGGTTGTGAAATATAGAGGACAAGTATATAACACCTGTTAATTATTTATACACAAATAAGGTGCTAAAGGTGGCCGCTGACAGGAATCAGCAGATGGAAGAAAACAGCGGATCGTTCATGCTGCCATGCGAGATGGCCGCCAGGTATGTCTTGCCGGCTATAAGAGCCGCCCTAGCCGTAGTCCTAACTGATAAGTATGGTTTGACGAGCTATAGGGTTGCAAAGATACTAAACCTGACGCCGGCCGCCATAACAAACTACCGCAAGGGGAAGAGGGGGAACAAGCTCGTGGAACAAATACTCAGCGAGCCCACCACTAGGAGCTACATTGAGGAGATCGCTAAGGCTATAAGCAGCGGCGGGGACGGGCTCAGGGTCTTCCGTGAGAAGACATGTGATATCTGTCAGACGGTTAGAGGGGAGAAATGCGATAACCAGAAATAGACGCTAGGCCTTCAGGAGAGGAGGCTTGTTAAACCCCGCTTCAGCTTGATCCTCAATAACCCCAAGAAGGGGGAGGGTATAACCGCTCTTATCCTGTCGTAGAGCCCTTCAAGGTATAGATCATCGATCCAACCCTCCTCTACCTTGGTATTGAATTTGAACTCCGCGTATCCCTCCATGATACCTGGATTGAAGATTCTGAGCGTTAATCCTCCACTGGAAAAAACAGCCGAGTCCACTAGGGAGGGGCCCATTCTAAACGAGGCTATCACGCGTGAGGAGCCTCTTCCACCTGTTAACCTGTATCCTTCAACGCTGACAGGATCCGCGAATAGGGTATAGAAAGTCTTTAATGCCGCGTGAGGAGGCATCCTCGCCACGAGAAGGGTACTGCTGGCATTTATCGTCGCTATACCGTTTTTCAGGTTCAAGGATATAGGCTCCCTAGATACTAGTGTAGTATAATTATTAACAGGATCATAAAGGGATAACAAGGGAGATACTATCTGCGTGTCTTCCTCTAGCCGCTGTTCAACATAAATGTAGGGATGTAGGAGAACAAGCCTCGGACGATAGTAGCGGGTCACGAGCTTTAACTCTTCTACACCATTGATGAAGACAGCTATATTGCGGCGCTGGTGGACAATTACTCTATAGTCCCCCTCACCGTATAGGTATCCCGAGGCACTCCTCCATTCCAGTCCATCCAGCAGGATGGGCCATGAGGGGGGCTCTCCCTTCCTTACAGGCTCAGGGAGTTCTGAGGATAAGGCTATGTGCTCCATAGATAATGGGGGTATTACAGTCTCTCCAAAGTATGTGTCATCATCTATCTTTACACTACCTGGGAAGGGGTGCTCGGAAATCTTGATCTGGGGGATACCGTTGTATACTGAGGGGTTTACCCAGAGATCAGGGGCCCCAGGATCCTCTCTGAGCAGTCCAGAGTATGTAGCCAACCCTAGAACCCACCTGTTATCCGGTATCGACAACTCGAACTCGCATATGCCTGTAGGGGGAGAAGGCTCCTCCGTAACTAGACTCTCCCTCCTACATCCTGCATCGGGTTCCATAGCATAGCTGCCTACAACCCATTTTATTCCACACGGAGACCTCAAGTCCAGCTTGTGGTGGCTAGCCAGTATCGGCGTGCTCTTTATCCTAGCCAGTTCCCTCCAGCTCCCATTCCTTATAGCGTTCAAGCCACAATCCATGCATCGTCACACCCTTTCTAGCCTTGCAATAGCAGGGCGGATCAGTACGCGGTAATGTCTTCATCTATCCCAGGGGGGCAAGTGTCTTCATCTCCGCCCATTAACAGGGTTTTACCTAAACATGGTTTTTAGAGTAGTGTATGCAGATAGTATCCCAGGTAGCCGGCTGTTAAGGCGAGTACTATGCTGTACAGGCCGAATAGGAGCACGTACCTCGGGTCACGCGTCTCGGCGTACATCGCCGCCAACGTTGCTATACAGGGGAAGTAGAGGGTTACTATTAACAGGAACCCGAATGCCTGGGCGTGGGTGAGGCCTAGGTGTTGGACAGCTTTAATCGGGTCTCCGATGCCTGTAGCCTGGACTACAGTGCTGAGGACAACCTCCTTGGCTACTAATCCTACTATGAGCCCTAGAGTCAGAATAGTGGCGGGGCCGCCTTGTATACCCATGGGGGCAAGTATGAAGCTCAGCTTCTCACCTATAATACCGCCGAACGACTCCTCCAAGTTGTCCGTGTATCCTGTAGGCCCGTAGGATAGGAGTAGCCATGTTATCAGGCTCATGAAGAATATTATGGTGCCTGCCTTCTTTATGAAATGCCATGTATTGTCACGGGTGATCCAGTATACCACCCTCCAGGATGGCCTATGTATGTAGGGCAGCTCCAGCACAAGGGGTATTCTCCTCTCAATACCAAGCTTATGCTTGAAAATAATGCTGGCTACTATGCTTGTGAATAGAGCGGCTAGTATTCCCGCCGTGTAGAGTCCCAGGACGGCGAAGGCTTTAGCGGCTGGGTTCTTGAAGAACGCGTCGGCGAAGGCCAGCATGACGACTAGCCTGGCCTGGCAGGGTATGAAGGGGACGGACCATAGGGACTTTATCCTCTCCTCGAAGCTGGCTGCTCTCGTAGCATACACGCCTGGAACATTGCATCCCAGAGATATGAAGAAGGGGAACACGCTTCTCCCGGTCAAGCCGAATGGCTCCATTATTGGATGCAGGCTGGAGGCTATCCTTGCTATTATACCAGTATCCTCTAGTATGCCGAGGAATATGTAGACCATCATTACGAGTGGGACGAAGCTCAAAACAGCGCCTACACCGCCGATTACCCCGTTTCCAATAAGGTCACCTAGAGTCCCTCCTATAGTGTCCGCTGTAAGGCTTGACAGTTTGTCGAATACTTCTCCAAGCAGTGACGTGAAACTATACTCCTCAACTAGGGATGCCAGGTTATCGTGTCCAGTATAGCTGAGGAGTATGTTTAGGGGGAACCCCGTGTTGACCGAGAAAACCGCGAGGAATACTGTGACGACTAGAAGGATGCTCGCCAGGGGGCCTATGATCGGGTGGGTTAAAACCCGGTCAATGCTCTCCATGGCCTTAGACTTGCCTGTCCTGACTATGTGCCTAGAGGCGATCTCCTCAACGAACTGGTAACGCCTCTCGAATATAGCGTGCCTCAAGTCGATTGAGAGGGACTTCTCGGCCTCAGCTCTTAAATCGTTCACGGCCTCTAGTAGTTCACTGGTAAAGTAAGCAGATACTACGGGGTCTCCCAAGAGTAGGGACACAGCTATATATCTGGGGGACACCCCTCTCTCAATACTGAACCTAGACACCTCAGCCATGCCGGCTATCTTCTCTATGTAAGCCTCGAGGGATCCATAATTCATCTCTAGGTATCCCTTGTCCCCGCTCCTAGGCTTCCTGGATATTATTGACTTAAGCTCTGACACTCCTATGCCTTCTAGGACGGATGTCTCCACTATCTCTATTGAGAGATCCCGCTTCAACCCCTCCACATCAAAGTGTATACCCATACCATGCATCAAGGCCTTCTTGGTCATCACGCCGATAACCCTGGCTCCGAAGGCTTCTAAGGCTTGAACTAGGAGGCTTAGACTCTTCTCCGGTGTGGTAGCATCTATTAGAACCATGACCCAGTCAGGCTTGTTGTCAAGTATAAACGCCTCAGCCACACGTTCCTCCATAGTAGTAGGGTATAAACCATAGACTCCTGGTAGGTCTGCTATACACGTGGTTCCAGCCTCGGTCTTTATCTTGCCTATCTCGACGTCCACCGTTACCCCAGGCCAGTTGGCTACTAATACGTTACCGCCTGTGAGCACGTTGAATAGTGTCGATTTACCAGTGTTGGGGGGGCCTAGTATGGCAACCTTTACATCGCAGCCCTCCAGGAGGCTAACCCTATAGTGTCTGCTGGAATGATGCGTCATAAGGTGCACCCTTGAAAACAGGGATGTCACTCTAGAGGCTCTACTATGACCCGGGAGGCTATGCCTCGTCCTAACGCGATCTCAACCCCGTTGACCCGTACTATGAGTGGGGTCCAAGGGTATCCTGTATCGTTCTTCAGAACCTCTACCTCCGCGCCGGGGACTATGCCCATGGATGCCAGTCTATTAGCAGCGTTCCATCCCCCCATAATGTATTTTACCTTAACCCTGGACCCAGGGGGCACTGATTCCAGCGAAGCGCCCGGAGCCTCCTCGTTATTTATAGCCCTATAACTACCAGGCACCCGGCCTCTTCCACCGTAGCCTTTTCCCCAGAACCCGGTAAATACTCCACGCATCGCTGTCCTCCCTTCACATCCCTGTTTCTTAAGTTATTAGTGTATTGCGGGGTTTAATAGTAACCGTCTATATAAAATAGAGGGTTAACGGAATACTAGTTCTATGCTTGTTTCTGTTTTCTCCAAGCAAGACTTATGCCCAAGTGTAAAGACGCGATTACACCCAGTATACCCGGTATCACGGTTATGATTATCCTCTCAACTATAAGGTACTGCCCTACAAACCCTGTCCCTAATCCTGCCGCCTTAAGGGTTATAGCCGTGAGGAAGTCCATTACACCCAACCCGGCGGGGAGAGGAACTGGGAGGCCTAGCCCCAGCATTTCGACGAGTAGAACGGCGGGTGCGCCTATTAGAATGTTGTCTATACCGAGCGCTTTCAGCAGAACCGCTATATGTGATAGGTTTAGAAGCCACATAGAGACTGTTATAGCAGCGGAGAGGACCTGGATCCTTACCGGGGGGTCTTTTATGTCTGTGCCACCGAATCTTATCATCCTGTTTACATAGCTACCGATGCGGGGGAGCCTTCTTATCCATCCTTCCACCCTGACACTGAACCTGGATACACTCCCCTTAGCTGCTAGGATCAGGGGTATAAGAGCCATGAAGCCTACGCTCGTGTAGAAGGGGTCTAATTCCGCTGCTAGAGCGATGATCCATCCAGCGAATAATCCGAGGATAGAGAATCCATCGAGCAGTCTCTCATATGCCACGCTGGCTATTACCCCGCGTCTACCGGAATCCCTTATCAGGACAGTTACACGAGCCCCCTCGGAGCCGAGCCGGCCTAGCGGGGTAAAACTGAAAACAGCATAGCTAGCCAGGTATACTAGTGAGATCCTCGTGAAGGGTTCAGCCACGTTATACCCTTTCAGGAGTAGGTGCCACCTGAGGAAGCTTAGGAGGAGGCCGGCCATGTAAAGGGTTAGTGCTACCAGGAAGCTCTCCAGGTTGACCCCTTTTGGGGCGTGTAGTTCTCTTATATCACTAATGTTAACCATGCTGGACAGCACCTAGTCCGCCTTTTCCGATACACTGCTCCGTGGCTCGTGTCCCCGTTGGAGTCCCATATAGGCACCTATTCCTTAATATATAATGACCACCAATGCTTCCTAGGCTTGAGGGTTGGAAATGGATGGAGAGAACGGTTGCCCCAGATACGAGGCGGGTAGGGCTGTGAGGGCTCTTAGCAGGGTTTTAAGAATATACCTGTGCGGACTCCTGCTCTTCCTCGCATCAGACCTGTTTCTTTTCCATCTTTTCCAGATGAACGAGTCACTGGCTTGGAGGATAAAGGTAACCATGGTAGGCGTTATAGTATCCGCTTCCTGGCTCCTGCTTTGGTGGGTCTTCATCAGGTATGAGGCTAGGAGAGGGGTCAGGTAAATGCCTTGACATCATGCGGCTCAGCGTCGGGAGTACCTATCATCCCCCCTGGATGGACTCTTATCCGCCTCTAAGAGTTTAATATTCTGTCTAACGGCTTATCGTCTTAGAGAGTTCCTCCCTAACTATCTCGGCAACCCTCTTACCGTCGAAGCGTCCTCTGACCATGCTCATGACTCTCCCCATGATAAGCCCGAACGCTCTCTCGCCCTTATCCATCACCACCTGCTTATTGGCCTCTATAACGCTTTTTACTATGGAGCGTACCTCGTCCTCGGTTAGCCCGGTGAGGCCGAGCTCCTCTGCTGCCTTCTCGGGCGTCGTACCCGGGTTCTCGGCTATTTTCCTAAGTATCTCCTCCACCGCCTCTTTGCCTATACGGTTAGACGCCACCAGCGAAACGGTTTCCTCTATACTCTTGAAGGGTATGCGGTTAACGTCTAGGCCTTCACCCCTTAGCATGGGTATAAGGTTGGTGAATATGCTGGCTATCCATGTAGTGGAAACCTTGCCCCCATACTTGTCGGCTAGGCCAATGTATAGGTCTAGGTACGGGGATCTTATGAGCTGGAGCACTAGCTGCCTGTTCAACCCGTATTTACCCTGCATCTCCCGTATAAGATCCTCGGGATGCCGGGGCTTGTATTTCTCAGCCTCGCTTATCATCTCTGGTGTGACACGGGTAGGAGGGATATCTGTCTCCGGGTACATTCTTGCACTACCCGGCCTTGGCCGGAGGAACTTGGTGGTTCCGTCAGGCATGCATTGCCGCGTCTCGTCGGGGACTCCCTTGAAGGCCTCTCTAACCCTGTCGAGTACTGCTCTAAGCGCCTTAACCGCCTTCTCCTCCTCGTCGGCCACCATTACAAACGCGTCTCTCCCGGGGGACAGGGAGAGCCTCTCATAAACCTTTTCCACCTCTTCCTTCGTTATACCATACGCGGGGAGCTCGTCGCTGTGGAATAGGCCTCCTACCCCAGACCAGAACCTGGCGTAGTCCGCGAGCTCTGTGCCGAACCTCCTACCGGGGACGAGCTCGTAGCCGGGTACGCCCTTCATACCCGGTAGTCTTACCGCTTTTACCCTGCCCTTACGGGATATGACGCGTTTGATTATCTTGCTGGACGTCTCATTGAACAGGTCGGTTACATCGTATATGCCGTAGTCCAGCGTACTCGGGGACAGGCCCCGGCTTAGCAGCTCGTCTCTGAGCTTGAGAAGCCTATACTGCCTCAAAGCCTCCATTTCCACTGCCTTGGATATTAACTCGAGTGTCTGGACGCCCTTTATCTCTGTCACCGCTCCCCCTCTTATGCTCACGTTTACATCCTGTCTGATGGTACCCAAGCCTCTTCTAACCATCCCGGTGAGCCTGAATAGGAGGCCTAGGTGGTAGGCAACGTTCCTAGCCTCTTCAGGGGTCTCTATGTCCGGTGCTGTGGATACCTCTATTAGGGGTATACCCAGCCTGTCGAGCCTGTAAAAGGTGGTTGCACCCTCTTCTCCCAGCTTCCTCGACGCATCCTCCTCGAGGACCACGGTCTGGATACCGACTTTTTTACCGTCAACCTCTATGTGGCCTCCTAAAGCTATGAGTGAGGTTCTCTGGAAGCCGCTTGTGTTACTGCCGTCTATCACTATCTTCCTCATAGTGTATATCTCGTCCACTATGCGGGATCCTAGTGAGAGGGCGAAGCCTATGGTTACAAGTAACGCCTCCCTGTTAAGCGGGTGGGGAGGCTCCTCGTCTGCCTCTACAAGGCATGAGTGGTTCACCGGGGCCTTATAGTGGTACCTCCGCCCCTTCCTCCACTCGAACAACGCGGCAGGGTCAACCTCGCCTATCTCGCTGCGTGTAGGCCTGAGCCTCCTCTCGAACTCGTCCTCAGCCTCGTCCTCGGGAGCCAGCTCGGCTGGGCAGGAGCAGAAGAGCTTATGCCTGGTTGCCAGCTGCTGGTGTATCTCTAGGCCTACCCGGAGACCTAGTTCCCTATAGTCTAGCTTCTCAGCCATGGTACCACCTCGGGTAATAGCGTATCTCGCTCCTATCACCCGTCTCCCCCACGATGCTGGAGGGCATGAGCTCAGCCACATCCTCGTACCCTAGTCCCCGGCCTATAAGCCATGAAAGCTTTACATAGGCCGTCTCGGGCAGCATGTCGCCGGCGGGTATGGCTCCTGCTCTAAGCATCCTCCTCCCGGTCGAGTAGACGTTCAGGTTGACTCTTCCGAAGAGGCATTGGCTGGTGACCACCACGGGGACGCCTAGATCCCTTGACCTCTCAATGCTCTTTATAGCTTGTGTAGAAACATGGCCGAAGCCTGTTCCCGCTATTACTATCCCCTTATAACCCCTGTCCAGCAGCATGTCTATGAGCTCTCCCTCCATGCCGGGGTAATGCATGATCAAAGCTATCCTGTCGGAGAACTCGGGGAGAGGCTCCGGGGAACCCGTGTAGGGCTTCTCGAAGAGGGGGCGGGTTATGATTCTTATCTCCTTCTTATACGGGTCTATCCTGGCTAGGGGCAGAGTGTTTATAGACTGGAATGCATCCCTCCTGCTGGTATGCATCTTGCGGACCCTCACGCCTCTATGGGCAAGAGCGTACTCGTCCCCTGTCACTCCGTGCATTACAACCATGCTCTCCCTATAGGGCGACCTTGCAGCCATGAGTACAGCTGACACCATGTTGAACGCCGAGTCACTGCTGGGCCTGTCACTACTCCTCTGACTACCAGTGAAGACGACTGGCCCGGGGAGCGTGTCCCTGAAGGCGAACGCTACCGCGGCGGCGGTGTACCCCATAGTATCGGTGCCGTGCGCCACGACAACTCCCTCCGCGCCTTTATTGAAGAGCTCCTCTATCTTCAATGCCAGCAGCTTCCACCGCTGCGGGTTCATGTCCTCGCTGAATATGTTGAACAGCTCCACCACTTCAACGTCGGCTATCTCGTAGAGCTCCGGCACGGCTTGGAGGAGCTCTTCAGTTGATATATACGGGTATACAGCCCCTGTACTGTAGTCTATACGGCTCGCTATCGTGCCCCCCGTACCTATAACGTATACCTTCTCAGCAGCCTTCATTTCAACCCTGTCAAGCAGGGGGACAGGTGTTCCAGCATGCTTCGACTCCCCCGCTTTTTCCAGCTTCTCTACAACCGTTTCATCGTCTACTCGGATGCCGATGTTGTAGCCGTTGGCTAGTTTTAAAACTAGGATATCATTTGATGTGAAGGAGTACCGGGGCAGTATACGGCCCTCCACAGTGAACCCGTCACGCCGTTTTAAACGCACTGTATCACCTACACTGGCCCCGGCTTCCCTCAGCTTGTCGGCTACAACGCCTCTATACTCCTCTTCCTCCAAGCAAGAAACACCCCAT
>CAYVIZ010000030.1:0-14001 GCA_964451715.1 uncultured Desulfurococcales archaeon
GGGTCTTGATCCGCTCCTACAGGGACTATAACATTCTTATAGCCCCCATACTCTTCTAGCTGGACGTGGAGTATGTCTGCTGCCTGTGTTAGGGCTGCCACTATCTTTGAAGGTTCCAGGGATCCATATATAGCCTCCATCTCAGCCATTGAGACCTTCCTAGAGAAGAGCTGTATAAGTCTGTAGTAGCTGTTGCCCCGGTTTGTCTGGAAATAAAACACGGCCTTAGAAGGGTCTAGCCCTAGAGCTATAAGGTTGGCTATATACTCGTATAAGCCTATTTCTATCGCTTTCCTCCTGTCTATCCGTCTAACCGCGTATGCCTCAGCATCAGCTATAACCACGTGTATCTTTACACCCAGCTTCTGGTAGTATATTATCTGATCCGCGGTTAGTTTATGCCCGAAGTGAAACCTGCCGCTCGGCATGAAGCCCGTTAACAATGCAACAGACTCCCCCTCGAGCAGGGGTTTTATTACCCTCTTGTCGAAATCCCTGTGACCAAATATTATACCCCGCCTCATGTGGAGGCTAGGCTCAGCCACCTGTTTCAGCAGCGGCACCACATCGTTGAAAGGCTGTATACCGAACGTCTTCATGAGCCACCCGTAGTCTTTCACACTTATATGGCCCCACGGGTCAAGCTTGAATTCCTCAGCCATCATATCCACCCGTATCCAGCATTAGGCCTGCACGTTTACATATAAGTTCATGCCCGGATTCCAGGGTCTCTTTATGCTTGTCCAAGCACAAGCTGCTAGTATCTAAAAGGCTAGTTAGGTTCTCCTCTTCCGCGAAGTGCAGCCTTCCAGGTATAACCAGCGACTGCGGCATCCTATCGAAAGCCTCATTCCTCAGATCGTCTAGGCATCCGGTTTTCACCCTAGCATACGGGGTTCCAGCGGCTTCAAGCGATATTCCCAAGAGGCCTCCTAGAATAGGGTGGCCCCAGTTATCCTGTTCTATCTTATTCATGATGCTTAGAGCTTCTCCTATAGTCATCAAGCGTGGCTCGTCGAGTTTGAGGTCCATAAGGAGTAGAGAGTGGAGTCCTAGGCATAGATTCTCATATACGACTCTGACAGTGGTAACGGGGTAGGATCCCCCATAGGGGAACGTTACAGTAGCAGTCCTCCCAAACCTGTATGGTTGTAGGAAGCTCTCCAGCTGTGATACGTAGAGGCCGGAAACGCCGTGGACAACCTTATAGGGGACACCTTGTTTCCTAGCTTCCTCCAGTATTATTACATGAGTAGTTGCAGCCAGCGGATCCCCTACTACAGCTATGCTTACATCTATTTTGGATGCCTCTCTCACCAGATTCTTCAGACCCGGATACTCGAGAATCCCGCGGTCTGCTTTAACTATGGGTTTACCGGTCAGTCTGGAGAGCTCCTCGAGGGTCAGATCCTGTGATATATTGGTGTAATAGTCGTAGTATATCTTGTCTGAGGACCGCAGCTCCTCTAAGGCCTCGAGCGTTACCTGCTTACGCCACAGTCCCAACCCTATCAGTTTAAGCATGCCTTGGACACCTGGGAGGGGTCAGCTTCTGCCGGAGACTCCATTTTTACTGTCAGTCCATAGGAGTTCACTTCATCCCCCGGTAATATTAATGAATTAGACCGGGGTAATTTAGGGATACGTCCGGCGAACCCTCCCATAGAAAAACACTACCTATAACAATTTGGGGTTGTATAGAATTGGAGCCTCTAACATGGACGCTAACCAACACGCTAAACCATAACTATAACACTAGTATAGAAGGCCCAAGACTTATCAACGAGCTTAACAAGACTAGTGTGATGGACGGGCTAGCTAGGTTTAATGCTAACCTGACAACTCTGGTGGCTCGAAATAACAGTAGCGGTTTTGACCTCATGTTGGCTATTCTCATGGTTTTCGGGGTAGGAGTTCTCCTGATCCAGACAAGTAGTGTAGAGATAAGCGGGTTATGGGATGACCTATATTCTAGGTTGAGAAAACTCCTGAAGCAGCTACTATGAAGTAGATGGATAAATCCTCTTGCCGAGCACCTTATAGCTGTTGTCGTATATCTCCTCTACCTCGAACAGGATTGCCGGATACCATGGATGAGACCTTTCCCCGTGTGGGACAGCATGCATTAAATCGTGGAGCATATTGGTGTACTCGTATATACCCCCGCTCTCCACGATGGACGCCCTGGTTCTAACCTCGTAGGCAGCCTTGTCCGGTGGAACCATGAATGCTAGTGTGGCCTTGCCTGTGGATGCTATGTTAATCCATGTATGCCCCTTGCTCATAACATGAGAGACCATCCTAGACGGGTCCACCTTGTCCTCGTTGTACACGTAGTCGAGTAGGAAGCGTGCTGCTGATGATATAGCCTGATGAGGATTACCCCAGTATTTTTTCGATATGTCCCTCATCTTTTCAAGGGCCTCTTCGAGATACTCTTCCTTCACAAGATATGACACCATGAACGGCGCGGCGTTAGGGCCGGCTGGTCCACAGGTGGCTACTATAGGCGATAACAGTAGGGATCTTCTAACAAGCTCGCATTCAAGGCTTTCATCCATACCTCTCTCAAGCATCATCTCCACTAGTGTCCTCCTATACCTAAGGGTGTCCTCCAGATATTTCTCGGGGAGCATGCCCAACATTGGCTGCACCAGTCTTATATTTCGTCTCGAAGGCATTTATCTAGAGCCCTCTTATCAAGCCTCCGGTATATGGTATTCACCCGTCTCCCGTTGACGAGTCTCCCGTGAGGCCTTAACGCGCCCGAGAAAGTATATGGTATATGGAGCAACTCGTGTATAATGGTTTTCACCTTATCCTCCCGTGATTGACGGTAGAAGCGTTCTCCTACAACCTCTATAACATAGCCTGGCTCGAGTCCAGCCGCTATCCATGCACTCGATAAGCCATGTATCCTGGCTATAGCCCTAGTTTTAGCGTTCCAGCTAACTAGACACTTAACCCTCTCCCTTCTAATATGGGGAAACAAGCCTTGGGCCAGTATGGCGTCCACTATACAGCAGACATCTGGCGCGGGCTCATATATTATTTTGCTCACGTGTTTTAGACCCCCCTATAGTATTCCATACATGATTACGGGTACATAAACAACTAGCGTAAACAGTGTAAACAACAGTGTCTCCAGCGTGGCTCCTACAGGGGTTCTTATAGTGCCCCGGGAGCCGGTTAGGCCGTATCCCCGTATATATAGGGACTCGGTTAGACTGTCTCCTCTGGAGAAAATGCTTAGTGTCAGCGGGAATAAGACCTTGTAGACCGGTCTACCGAGGGATTTCTGGACTCCTATGGTCTCCCATAGTTCTTTAAGTGAGAGTGGTATAAACCTAGATATAAGCACCAGTAAATCGTGGAGTTTGGGAATGCTCCTGAATAGGGAGGCTACCTCTACAGGATTGGTTGTAGAGGCGTATCCTAGGGTGGCTACAGAGACCGCGTATATCCTGAGCCCTATTAGACCGGCGCTGCCTAGTGAGGCACTGTAGCTTGTTGGCTTCGAGTGTAGTAGAAAGACGATGAAAGCGATAATAATGGAGGGGGGCAGAGGTAGTGTGGCAACATATTTGCTGGTTCTACGTGGTATAAGCAATACGTAGACTACAACTGGTATAGAAGCAGGTATTACTGCCTCGGATTTACCTGTGGAAAGGAAGGCTATCCATGTGAGTAGCAGGTATAACGTCTTGGACCTATGGTCTACTCTCTCCAGTATCCTACCCGGATGCCTGTAGGCTGTGGTCTGTGATAGGAGGAGGAAAAACCTCTCTATCAAACCTCGGAAACCACCCCCTCCTCTATCGTGTAGAACTTATCCCCTACGAGGCGCCCGAATTCTTCGTCGTGTGTCGCTAGTACGATGCCTACTCCTTCCTCGGAGAGTCTAGCCATGAGACTAGCAAGCTGGCATCTTGACCCAGGATCCAGCCCGGCTTCCGGCTCGTCGAGGAGGAGTATACTTGGCTTCTGTGATGCAAGTAGTGTAAAAGCAGCTTTTTTCAATTCTCCATTGCTAAGCCTGGTTATAGGACGATCGAGGAGTCCTGCTAGTTCCCTGTCGAACCAGTTGCGGGGATCGGTCTTCGCTGATTTAAGCTCCTTGCCAAGCGTAGGCTGTGTAAAGACTTTAACCGGGTCGGGAGGCAGGATAACTGCTTTACCTTTAACTTCTAGGGAACCCCTAGTAGGCTTCAAGACTCCTGCAAGCAATCTTAGAAGAGTGGATTTACCCGAGGCGTTTCTACCGTATAGAACAACAACTTCTCCCTCATATACCGTTAGGTCAGCCTCTCTGATTACCTCCCTGCCTAGAGGATACGTATAACCCAGCTTTTCAGCTCTGAGAAGCACGCCTCTCTTCCCAGGCTCTCTGCCTCTATTAATCCTACACTCTCTGTTTTGATACTCTTCACCACCTAGATTATAAGTCGAGTCAGCCAGAGAGGTAAAATACTCAGGGTAATGTGTGGATACAACCATACATGAACCCTGTTGTTTGAGGATGCCTAACACCTTGATTAGCCTCTCCCTCTCAGCACGGTCTAGGTGTGAAAGAGGCTCATCCAGAAGCAGGCATCCAACGTTTACAGCTATCGTGCCGGCGATAAGCGTCTTCTGGGCCTGCCCGCTACTCAGCTCTGTCACAGGGCTATATAAGAAATCCTTCATACCCAAAATACCAGCTATCCTCTCTATGTCTTCTCCAACGCTATTCCTGCCGATAAGGGAGAGGGAGAAGCCTATATCGTCGAAAGGGGTTGGGGCTAGAATGTAGTGCTCGGAATTGGGGGGCATGTACCTAGATAGGAAAACCGGTCTCCCAGGATCTTCTAGAGGGTTTACTCCTCCTAAGCTAATCTCCCCTGAGACCCTTCCATCTATAACCCAAGGTATGATGCCTGATAAAATTTTCAGCAGGCTCGTCTTACCCGACCCGTTCCTCCCGGTTAAGAGTAGTACTTCTCCCCTGTCGAGAGAGAACGACACATTACTGAAAACCTTCACACCACCGTATTCGAGGCCTAGATCCCTGACCGTCAGGTACACTTTTGTACTACACCTTTACACCGGCTTCACGTAAGGCTCTAGCCAAGTATAGGGCTACGAAAAGGCCTATAATCATTTGCCCGAAGTTGAATGGAACCTCTACAGCCGCCTGCTGTGGCTCGAGTCCTACAACGCTTATCTCGTAAAGATAATATCCGGCAATCATCTCCAGGCCTCCAGGTATGATGCTGTAGGTTATAGCGAATCCCTCTGTATCGTTTCTGTAGTAGAAATACACTGCGGGGATAACGAGTAGAATAGATACTGTCAGCCAGAACCAGCTCGTCACATTAAAGCTTATCTCGCTGCTGAAAACGTAGAATGAAGCCGTGCCTGTAAAGTATTCTACACCTATAATGTAGAGTATAAGTGCTAGGATTAGTGTTAACGGTATAGTATAGCTTCTGACCCATCCCTCACTTTTACCTGCTAGTCTACGGAATATGGCGCCTACTATGAAACCCTCCAAGCCTTTTATGACTAGTGTTCCGGGAGCGTATATGCCGTAGCCTGTGTATATGTCTGCTAGAGCGCTGCCTAATCCGCCGGCTACTGCCCCCGTTAGGGGGCCTCCTATTATGGCAGCAGTATACACCATGGTTTCTCCGAGGTTGAAGTAGCCTCCTGTGGCGGGGATCTCCATTGCCACCATTGTCGCAGTGAAAACTAGGGCTGTCATTATGGCTGTGTAGACGAGTATCTTCGCTTCTCTCCCTCTCCCTGAGACCATAAGTGTGCACCGGGTAATAATTGGAATCCTGGTATAGTATATTAAATGTTGTAGTTTAATATCTGGAAAAGATATATTTCAGGAGCTCTAGAATCCGTCTACCCTCATCCGTTAATCCGTAAAACCTATACCTACCCCGTTCATATGAAGATATAAACCCCCTACTCTCCAGCCATTTCAACGCAGAATAGACAGCCTGAGGGGAAACCCTACCCCCGAGCTTCTTCCATATAAGGTAACCATGCATCCTGCCATAACTGTTAAGCAGTCTTAAAACATCTATCTTCGTCTCCCCAATCAGGATCCTCCTCCTAGCCGGGACAGTCTTAAGCCCTGTGCTCGTCATTAAAACCATGACACGCCAGTCTCTCTCGACTGCAATATCCAGCCCAGCTACATATGCGGCTACAGAGGCCGGCTCCGCGAAGACGCCCTCCCGCGTTGACAGTCTTATAGAGCCCTCGAAAACCCTTCCCAGAGGCACATGGAGCCCCCAACCACCACTCTCTACAGTAGCCTTGTAAGCCACATCGAGAAGAGGTGAATGCCTATACCTTAGAGTATAATGTAAGCCTAGTCCTCCCCCTTCCTGCGACCCGTTAAACATGGCCGAATAAGGCCCAGGGCCTGCCTGTACACCTATAAGGCGTACCCCTTTCATTCCCGTCATCAGGAGCCCCGTATATACTCCTACAAGCGTGGCGCCCGATCCTACAGGCAGAACAATAGCGTCGACACCCTTGTCCTCAGCCTCCCTCGAAAGCTCCTTTCCGAAAACCACATAACCGTATAAGGCATAAGGGTCTAGGTCAACCCTAACATGTAGTACCCCCCTCTCGGATGCTTTACGGAAGGCATAGTCATGTGTTTCATCCAGGGTTTCACCGTATAGGTTGACACTACATCCCAGTGCTCTTACCTGTTCTACCTTGGCCAAGTCACTGTCTATAGGCATATACGACTCACACCCCATACCTGCTCTCGCAGCGTATGCCGCGTAGGAGGCGCACGTGTTGCCGTCACCCGATACGATGAACGACCTTGTATTTGTGAGAACCATGTGGGCAACGCTGGGGAGAGCTGCTCTATCCCTGAAGCTCCCCGTAGGGTTGCGTGTCTCATCCTTTATCAATACTCTGTCGTCTAAAATAGATGTTAGAATGGGCGTTCTCCCCTCCTTAAGGGAGAGCTTGTTCATTATGCGGCTGAGTTTACTTGTATCGGCTGGTATAGCTATAGTCGTGTTGTCGCTGCATACCAGGTTAGACGTGTATTCCCCGGTGGTGGGGCATACAAACATGGGGCTCTCAGCCACTCTAACCTACCATGCATCTATTGTTGAGGCGGGGTATAAATGGCCGGGAGAGGCCCTATCATCCCAAGCCGGCTGGAAACCGGCTGTCCGGGCCTACCCCTTCACTATATATCATCTATAGGCTAGTATTATTAAAAACGTAAGGCACTGGGATGGTAGGGTGTCCCCTGGGTGGCTCTCTACCTCTGCAGAGAGGATGGATACCGCCGTTATACCAGGATTCCAGAGGGATGCAAGGGTAGGATTATGCTCGTTCTAGATGATAAGGAGCTTGTCATGCTGAGCAAGCTTATGAGTAAGATACTAAGACATAATCCCAGAGAGTACGGTGTGGAGCTTGACGAGGAGGGGTGGACTAGTTTAAGAGAGCTTGCCTCAGCTGTCAGCAACGCGCTTGGGAGAAGGTATGGAGAAGAGCTGATCAGGGGTGTAGCCTCAACAGATCCTAAGGGTAGATTCGAGCTTAGGGGAGGCTTGATTAGGGCGAGGTATGGGCACTCTATAAGTGTCAGGATAGATTATGCTGAGGATTTTGAAGCAAGGCTCCTCTTCCACGGGACGCTCAGGGAGAACCTGCCGAAGATAATGGTGGAGGGCATAATTCCGGGTAAGAGGCTCTATGTTCACCTGTCACCGACTGTGATGGATGCATGTAAAACCGCTTCACGTAGGAGGGGAACACCCGTTTATATAGCCGTTGACACGAGGGTTCTCCGGAGAATGGGTTACCCTGTCTACAGGGCTAGTGAAAAAGTCTACCTGACGCCTAAGGTTCCCGTTCAAGCTATAAAGGGGTCCGGGCCGTGTATGTAACACAGAGAATGTTAAGCTTTATTTTGCCATGGGTTAACAGTTGATGCACAAGGTGGCAGCTTATTGTGTTGATAAAGGTATTCAACACTCTTGGGAGAAGGAAGGAAGCCTTCGAGCCTTTCAACCCTCCTCTTGTAAGGATGTATACCTGTGGTCCCACAGTATATGACCACAGCCACTTGGGTCATGCAAGGATGTACATCTCGTTCGACGGCATAAAACGCTACCTGGAGCTCAGGGGTTTCAAGGTGATACACGTACAGAACATAACCGATATTGATGACAAGATAATAAACAAGAGCAGGGAAACAGGGAGGGATTGGAGGGAGATAGTTGAATATTATACAAGCGAGTATCTGAGCCTTCTGGAAGAGCTTGGAGTCAAGCCACACTACAACCCGCGGGTGACGCTTCACATAAGAGAGATTATACAATTCATAAAAGGCCTTATAGAGAAGGGCTATGCGTATGAGTCAAACGGTAGTGTCTACTTTGACGTGGATAAATACGAGTTCTATGGAGAACTGAGCGGTAGGACAGATAAGTCTCTATGGAGCCAGGAAGAGGAGTTCTTATCCGAGAAGAGGAAGCCCTACGATTTTGCACTATGGAAAAAAATGAAGCCCGGCGAGCCATTCTGGGACAGCCCATGGGGGCCAGGACGGCCTGGATGGCATATCGAGTGCTCTGTAATGTCTTCCCGCTACCTAGGCCCTAGGATAGACATACACGGGGGAGGCCAGGACCTCGTATTTCCCCACCACGAGAATGAGAAGGCTCAGAGCGAAGCGTATTTCGGTGTGAGACCATGGGTTAAGTACTGGCTTCACACCGGGTACCTTACTATAGGCGGTGAGAAGATGAGTAAGAGCCTTAAGAACATTATACCCCTGAAGGACGCGGTGAAGGAGCTGGGCGTGCCCGTGTTGAGGCTGTGGATTCTTTCGACACATTATAGGAGCCAGTTAGAATACAATGAGACCATCATAAACCAAGCCCGTAGACTCTATGATAGACTCGTGTCTTCATACTCTATTATCGAGAGTAAGCTGGTAGAGGTTTCACGGAGCTTTTATGACAAAGACGAGGACGTCAAGCGGTTGAGGAGGCTGGCATCTATAATTGAAGGGTTCCATGAGGCTTTAAGCGATGACTTCAACTTTGGAGAGGCACAGAAATACCTGTGGGAATTCACGAGGTTTGTACACTCCGACCTGGAGGGCTCTGAGAGTGCCGCATTAACGCTCTTATCTAAGGAGTTCATAGAACAGGTTAATACAGTGTATTACTTCCGCAGGGAATCAGGGGGCGGGGTGGATTTCAAGACTTTTAAGGAGTTGGTTGACCTCGTGCTTGAGGTAAGATCTATTCTAAGGAAGAATAGAATGTATGAGCTGAGCGACTCTATAAGGGATAGGCTGGCGGGTATGGGTATCACTGTGCTCGACTACCGTGATAAGAGCGAGTGGGTTTACAAGAGGTAGAACAAATTGTTATCCTTAGACAATCAACGGTCTTTTAAGTCTTTTAAATAAATAATCGGGGGCTATGGCCCCCTGTGGAGTCTGTTTTACTGGGTCTCGAAGTGGATTATATTGACGGGGCAGCTCTCAGCAGCGCTCTCTACACAGTCCTTCAGGTCGTCGGGTACAACGCCCTGGCTTACATCGTCGTTTACCCTAAACTGGGCTACTATTTGGCTCTTGCCGTCCTCCTCGCTCATCTCGAAGACTTCTCCGCAGAGGCTTACACATACCATGTCGGATATACATTCATCCCTGTCTATCCAGACCTTTATGGGCATACATAGTCACCTCTCAGGGGTTTGCATATATGTTTCCAGGATATACAAGCGGTTTCCCCGTGATATTTAAAGATTATCTACCTCTTTACATTACACAGAGTTATTTTGGTATTTTGCAAGGTATTCCTGTACGTTACCCAGCATGGAGAGAACCTCTCTAGCCTCTTCGGGGCTTATCTCTCTTCTCCCATGGAAGGAGAGCGGGTCTCCTCTCCACCTAGGTATGACGTGTACATGAAAATGAAATATCATCTGTCCGGCCTGAGCCCCATCATTTGCCAATATGTTAACACCGGGAGCACCGAGTTCTTCCCGGTAATACTTGGCCAGCCCCGCAGCTACTAGGAAAGCCCTAGAAACAATCGGGGGAGGCGTCTTGGAAGCAGACTCGTAGTGGTCCCTGCTTATGACGAGCAGGTGCCCCTTAGACGCTGGGTACTTATCGAGTATTACTACTACACTATCATCCTCGTACACCTTATAGGACTCGGCGGATCCTTCCACTATTCTACAGAAAACACAGTTCACGCCCAGTCCCCCAGCCTAGTCCGTCATGGATATAACTCTGGCATTTATGATTATGTTCTTATAAGCGATACGCTATGAGGGAGATGCTTATGGATAGGAAAAACAGTATAGAGTTACTGATAGAGAAGATCAAGGAGCTTAAAAAGAGCCCCGTATCGCGAAAGGTGGATGAGAGGATACGAGAATTCGTGGAGTTGAACAGGAAAGACTCTAGGGAATGGTTCAAAGAGCTGGCGTTCTGCATACTAACGGCTAACTATAGCGCCGAAGGAGGCATCCGTATACAGCAGACGCTTGGAGATTGCTTCCTTACATGCAGCAAAGAAGAACTAGCCGAGGGATTGAGGAGGCTAGGCCACAGGTTTCCAGAGGCGAGAGCGGAGTACATCGTTCTCGCTAGGAGATACTCTTCCGCCTTGAAAGAGATACTGACAGGTATAGGGAATCCCTTCCTGATGAGGGAGTGGCTAGTGAAGAATGTCAAGGGAATAGGCTACAAGGAGGCCAGCCACTTCCTTCGAAATATAGGTTACTTCGACCTCGCCATACTGGATTACCATATACTCGACCTTCTTGAAAAACATGGTATCGTAAAAAGGCCTAGATCAATGAGTAGGAAGAAGTACTTGGAAATAGAAGGTATCCTGGCTTCTATAGCGGAGAAGACAGGGCTTAAACCCGGGGTTCTAGACCTGTATTTATGGTATATGGAGACGGGGAAGGTGCTGAAATAGAAGCCCGGATACTCTATACATTATCCTGAGAGTCTTCAATGGCCGTTTAAGGGAAAACATGAGGAGAATATATAGAGAGTCTTTCCTATGGGATAAAACCTCGTCTATCAACACAGAGTGATCATCGTAATCCATGAACCTGGACAGCCTCTCACCTAGGCTTGTCTTTTTGATATACCTGAAGACCAACGCTAGATCCTCTTCATCGAGGTCGTCATGGAATATCCTCGCTATAGGGACGCTCCTCTCCAATTCCCTTACCACACTCTCCATGCATCCGCTCCATTCGCTAGGCTTTTTCCCTGCCATGCATTCTATTATCTTGGAGTTAGGGTATAAGCCTCCTCCTGTGAAAGGCTTCGTGAGCCCCGCAGCATCACCTAGAACAAACAAGCGTCCCCTATGAGGAGCAGGCTCGGGAGGCCCTGCTAGTATTATTCCCCCGTAAGTATCCCTCACTTGACCCTTAATATTGAGACCTTTTAGTATAGCGTCAGGCGTGAGGGGTTTAGACGAACCTGCCCCTACGACGGCTTTACCGTCATCTAAGGGTATGATCCACGCGAAAAACCCGGGGTAATACTTCTTGTTAAACACTATTTTGAAGGAGTCACTGTTCATTCCATGACTGTATCCGACTTCGAGGTTAAGCCCATAGATTCTCCTGTAATTCTTCCTGACACCTAGCGAGCCTGATACAGAGCCGTTGAGACCGTCGGCTACTATTATAGCATCATAATACCTGGTTCCACAGTTGCTAACCAGTCTGCCATCTTCTCCTACTGCATGAACCCTGCATCTAGGATAATATGAGACTCCCTTAACGATCGACTCCTTTAGTAGGATTTCTTCCAACCGTACCCTGTCAACTATAACCGCTATATTGCTTCTATGGAAAACAAACTCCTCCCCGCCAGCCACCTCCATGATAATAGTGTTATAGGTTTTACGGAGTGATTTGAAGGCAGGCTCTCCAATGCGCTGGTAGGTTTCTCCCGATATGAGGCCCGTACAATGCTTGGGGAAGCCCACCCTTCCATGCTCTTCGTAAAGGTCTACGTCATGCATGTCTGACAGTTTGTATGAAGAGAAGAGCCCTGCAAAGCCTGCTCCTACAACCGCTATCTTGTATTGTTTCACTTTATCTTCTACCTGCTCTCCCGACTAGATAACCTGATGCGAACACGATTATCACGGCCACAAATACGGCTATTGGGGCCAGGTTGCCTGTTCCCTCCTCTATGCTCGTCGTCTGAATATTGCTTGTATTCCCTGTAGTGGTGGTTGTATGTTCTTGCTGTGTAGTGCTATTACTTGTGTTGACCGGGCTAGTGTGGGGAGTGGTTGTATTTACTGGTTTCGCGTATTCGGGTCCTAGACCAGTTAGTAGCGTGTATAGTTCAATGTATAGTGTCGCCTTCTCCATTAACATGTACGAGTAAGAGGTCTCGTTGTCCTTGAGCAGGGATCGGGCTATCTTATAAAGTGTGTAAGACGCGAATGGCACAGTGTTCCTCGCAGCATAGAATGCCAGCGTGGAATTCATCTCCTCCTCTAGAGGCGTCAAGTATACCTCTCCCTTGAGGCCGAACATATCTATGAACGCCATTGTAGAATACTCTATTGAGAGCATGGAGTAGGAGAGCGAGCTGAAGTATTCTCCCTCGTCTAGTCTTTTCGTTGCATTACTGAAGTAAGCCAGCGCCTTCTCCAACGAGTCAGGCTTCACCCCCAGCTCGTCTGCGAGGCTCACCGCGTATCCCTGCATGCTTCTAGCAGTCTCGAGTTCTTCTAATGCAACACGCTTCAAACTATTTGAACTATAAACCCTGCTTTCATCTGGCCAGTTTCTATAGTAGCCTCCTAGCTTATTGTACAGAGTTCTTGCAAGCAAGGCCTTCCATTCCGAGTCAACTAGTTGGAGCAAAGGCCTGACGTCTACAGTACCAAACAGTGATACTGGTAATGTATACCTGTTATTATCCTCTGTCAGGGCTGAGACGGCTGAATGGAATAATTCAAGTGAATCATCGGCAAGGGATGTTATATAAACCGCTAGCTCCACCTGACGAGGAGATAGACTCCCTTCTCTCATAGCGGATATAGTTGTTCTAGTCTCGTTTATTAGCTCGTATATGCTTGATACCATGCCTGTTACATCCCAATGGTTGAGCGATGCATTCATCACCTGAACCGCCTTCTCCAGAGTCGCGTCGGCCTCTACTAAGAGGTACATCCTATAAGGCTCAGGCTTGCTCAGGGATTTTCTGTAGTCGTCCTCTGCTTTTTCATGGAGTTTGGATGCATAGTTGAGAACGTTTTTAGATACCTGTTCAGCTAGTGATGTATAGCTCTGGTTTAAATTGTCATACTCTGACTCGAGGAAGGCAGATACATTATCGTAGACAGAGATGAATAAGCCGGGATCGTTGAAACTGTTATAGCCTAGTCGTATACCTGTTAGATAGTAGAATACATCCCTGATACTAGCTGCCTCATAAACCGTTACACCTAGCTTCCTGCCTAGATCAACAAGGTCAACAGTGCGTTTCTCTGTTTTATAGATGATAAAACCGAAGGGGAGCCTCTCTTCTTTGTATACTATGTAAGTATAAACCCTCTGGCCGGCAGGGATCACGAAGACCTTGTCCTTGGTGGCAACGGCTTCTAACTTACCCTTCAACCCGCCTACAGGACCCACTGTCCCGTCAGGGTTTATCATTCCCGTTACAACGGTATCGTTTCTCACCGAGGCATTGATCAGGCATGCTAGTGTCAGGGCCGTCATTGCGGCCGACGCGCTTGGACCTCCTATTATCAGGCTATCCGACTCCATTTCATAGAAGTAATCGTAGCTCCAGAAATTCCTGCCTGCCAGCCTCGAAGCGACCATAGCGGCTATACGCGCTGCTGCCTGTGTGTCAAGCATTGTAAGCGGGTTGGTTGAAACATAAACCTTACCTGTCCCCGGATAGGCCACTCTTACCACGAGTCTACTCAGAACTCCCTGCTC
>CAYVIZ010000031.1:0-13888 GCA_964451715.1 uncultured Desulfurococcales archaeon
CCTGACTCGGGTAGGTATTTGCTTAGAATGCTAGCGAATACTGGTAGATTCCTGGATTGAACCCATACTCTCCCAGGCCCGTATACGTCCATCACTATGCCTTCTCCGCCGAATATGAAGGACTTCAACCCGCCGAACTTCCTTGTCTTCCACTCCACGCTGCCGTCCATAGCTACAAAGTGCATATTGTCGATCGTCATCTTCTCTCCCGGCTTGAGTTCTATGAGCTCTATTGCTCCATAACTATTGATGAACACCTTCCCTCTGCCTTCCGCTTTAAGCCAGACAAGCTCCCCCTCAGCCAGTAAGCCCTTCAGCCCCCGCCAGCCGACGCTTATTGACACGTCTCCCGTATGGGCCAGGTAGCTGGTGTCCTGTATGTAGAGGGTGCCGTTGAGGTCTACCTCCACGATGTCACCCATGACTGAGGGGGCTATCCATATCTCCGCGCTGGACCGGGCTATGAAGGTGTTAATGAAGAGGCTCTCGCCGCCTAGTAGGCTTCTAGCCAGTCCTTTTAGGAGGCCGCCGGTCTTTGTCTGTATCTCTACTTCCCCCTTGTGCAGCATGTAGCTCCCCGCTTCAACTGATATAGTCTCGCCGGGGGATAGCCTAGCTTTTAACACGGAGAATGATGGTCTATGCTCTATTATTGTCTCCACTTCGATGCACCATTCTCTAGTGTTCAGGGTTTTACGATAAAAGGCTTTGTATGCAGGCTCAGAAACACGTGCCGTCCACATGTAACAGTGTTCAGGGTCGCAGCGCTCATCATGGCCTGCCTTCAAGTAGAGTAGGGGAACATGTTAGTAGTACATCCTAGTCCTCTGTATATATGCTATCGCGTTAACTATAAGGCTGCCTACAAGCTCCTTCGGCACATGCGTGTAAGTGACCTCCCTCTCGTCGTACAGGTTCATCGACTTGACTTTGAGGCTGTACACGTTGACAGGCAGGACCTCCAGCTTCTTCATGGCTTCAACGCCGTCGGAAGGGTTGTACATGAAGGTGTACGGTACTCCTCCCCGGCTGGTATGTATCTCGACCTGGTAGGGCTCCCCTTTTAGGGGCTGGAAGCTTTCCTGGAATTCCTCCATCTCCATAACAGTCTCCGCGTCACTTACGAGCGCCCATCTGCAATCATTGTCGTAGGGGTCTTTGAAGCAGAAGACCCTGTAGGGGTGGCCGGGCTTCTTCATTTCCCGGAGAGCGTTCTCTATCGTCTTCACCGCCAAGTCCAGGGACTCGGAGAGCTCTACTATAGTCATAGCGAACCCTTGGAGGTTCTCTGCTATGAGTCTTTCAACCTTCTTCATCCAGGGCTTAACTTGTGGTAGGTTCTTTATGTGGCGTGCTATAGGGGTTAGGGGACCCGTTGTCTTCGTGTATACCTTTATATCCCCCTTCTGCAGCTTCTCTATAAACTGCTTGGCTCCTTCCACATCGAATATCTTAGACATTACCTGGTGTAGTGCATCGTTCATTATAATCTGGTCTTCCTCGGGGTCGGCCTTTACTATGAGGCCGAAACTCGTCTTGATCTCGGAGAGCACGAGGTTGAAGTATGGGGTACGCATGGCGGCCTTTAGAGCAAGTTCTTCTATTTCTCCTGTTCTAATGCTTAGGAGCATATCCAGCGGGTTCGTCCCGCTCGGCGTTTTCACGGAGAAGCCTAGTAGGCTACTCCTGTAATAGGTTCCCAGGCCATGCTGCTTCGATATGAGGTATGAGAGTATGGCGCCCAGTGTCTCGCTGACCTTGGTGCCTAGCGGGTATGTGAAGATGTACTCGCCCTCCGAGACCTCTACCAGCATTATATCACTGGATGGCGGGGGTGCTCCTATGGACTTGTACTCTTCCGCCATACTGGCTAACGCTTTCTCGCCCTCAGAGCTGACCTCTATGCTTTCATGGAGCTCGTATCCGCCCTTCTCGTATATGGACTTGAGGATAGAGTAGGCCTCCTCCGCTATCCTGGGGCTCCTGGTGAACATTTCCCCCCTCCACAGCGGGATTTCACCGTTCCCTGATCCCTTAACCACCTCTATTGACCTAGTCTGCTCGTTTATCTCCTTGACCTGCCAGAGCTCTCCTGCCAGTCTTATGGTGTCCCCTTCCCTCAGGTGACGGTATACATAGGTTGAATCTATGCTGCCCACGGGCTTCCTCTTATAGTATACTGTGAATACCTCGTTACGCGGTATCATTGTGAAGAACTCGGCGAAACTCTTAGCCCACCAGGGCTTGTCCTTGTCCTTGAACCTCCATATCTTGTAGAAGGTGGGGCCAACCTTTATCCTCCCGTTTCTCCTGATGAGGAGCTTGTTCCCGATGAGATAGTCTAGAAGCCTTACTATATCATCCTCTGCCAGGCCGCGTAGGGGAGTTGCTCCTCTAAGTATAGCATAGTAGGTCTCCTCTTCAACCTCCCCCCTCTCAAGCGTTATCCCCACAATCTCGCGGGAAACAACGTCGAGAGGTGTGTAGTGATCCTCGGGTTCTTCTATCCATCCATTAACGCCTAGAAGGGCTGATGAGAGAGATATGAGGTAGTCGACAGGGTCTAGTGCTATTATTATCCCCCTGCTCTCCTCCCCCATTCTGTGGCCGCTCCGGCCTATACGCTGTATCAGACTTGAGACCTGTGGGGGGCTACGGTATTGTATTATCTTGTCTACCTCTCCTATGTCTATACCTAGTTCGAGTGTCTTTGTGGCTACTATGGCTTTTATGCCGCCCTTCTTGAATAGAGCCTCCGCCTTCTCCCTTAGATCGGCTGAGATACTGCTGTGGTGGACGAAGACCTCCCTAACTCCTATCTTGTCCAGGTAATCCTGGAGCCTCTCGGCTATGAATCTAGAGTTCACGAATACTATGGTTTTCCCGTGCTGTATCTCTCTAGCTATAATTTTGGCGCTCTCCTCGAATACGTCATCGCCCATAGGGTATTCTATCTTGAAGCTTACCGGCTTAGCTATTTCCGGTTTTACTATGGAGCGGGGCCTCCGGGAGGAGCCGAAAACGTAGTCGGCGACTCTCCCGGGGTTACCCACTGTTGCCGAGAGGGCTATTACCTGTATATTCCTGCCTACTAGGTGTCTAAGCCTCTCCAGCAGTATCGCCAGCTGGACTCCTCTCTTTGTGCCGACAAGCTCGTGGACTTCGTCTATTATTACCCATCTCAGGTTAGCGTAGTTCTGCCTGAACGAGCTGGCCCAGTCGAGGTCTATTTTAAGGCTCTCCGGTGTCGTTATAAGTATATGGGGGACCTTCCTACTCCTGCGCGCCCTCTCGCCTTTGGAGACGTCTCCGTGTTTCCTAGAAACTATGAAGCCCAGTCTCCCGGCCCACCATGATATTCTCTCGTGGAGATCGTTTATGAGGGCTTTTAAGGGCGTGATGTAGAGGACTGATACAGGTTTAGGGTTCTCTTCCACCATTATGTCGAGCACAGGTATGAGCGCTGCCTCGGTTTTACCGCTCCCCGTAGGGGCTATTATCAGGGTATCGTCTCCTCTGCGTATGCTTTGGTAGGCCTTTACTTGTAGCTCGTTTAGGCTTTCCCATTCCTTCTCTTTTATTAGATCGTTAAGCTTGCTCGACCTGATTACAGTGTTCATATCATCTCATCTCCTAGCACTCGGAGTCTCCGGGAGACTTATCTACGTGTCTGGGTTTCCTGTATAGTGTCTTGGTTTCTACGTCCCAATACCTTCCCTGAATAGTGTGGTTCTAGCTTTTATATGTCTAACTCCTACCTGGTTCAAAGTGAGAGGGGTTCCTAGGTGAGCTGTGCATGGTTAAGGAGTACTTGGAATGCAGCGTCTGCGGCAGGAAGTTCCCCCGAGGCCAGGGGATAGTGATCAGCAAGTCGGGTTTCACGCTGTACTTCCATAGTAGTAAATGTGCTTCCAAGTTTCTTAGGCTACTGCTTGAGAGGCTTGACGAAGAGTGTGCGGGTAGGTCCATTAGGGAGGTTCTAGAGGAGCTGGAAGAGGCTAGGAAGAGTAGGGTGAGGGAGAAGAAGATATAGTGTAGGGGAGGATGGTGAGGGTGCATGGCTTCCGTTGAGGTTAAGTTGTATGCATTATTCAGGGAGGTAGTGGGGTCTGATATTGTTCGCATTGAATGCGGTGGTGTATGCAGTGTTAAGAGGCTCTTAGAGGAGTTGTATAGCCGGTATCCTAGACTGGAGCGTGTGGCCTCTAGTCTTGACAGGGTAATAGTCTTGGATCAGGGTGGGAGGATTCTTAGGGAGGATGACACGGTGGATTCTAGGGTTGAGCTTCTGCCTCCCTCGGCGGGGGGTTCCAGGATTATAGTTAGAGTGGTGAAAGGGGGGGATTTATCTCTGGACGACTTATTCTATGAGATGGATACAAGCGATAGGACCGGTGCTTCCCTATTCTTCGTAGGCACTGTGAGGAGGAATAACAGGGGGGGCAGGGTGCACTTGTTGGAGTATGAGGCGCATGAGCGCCTCGAGGACAAGCTTAGGGATATCGCCGGCGAGGTTCTCTCCAAGTATAACCTGGACAGTGTCTCAGTGGTGCATTATATAGGTAAGAGGAGGCCGGGGGATCTCACGTTTATAGCTGCTGTTAAAGCTGTATCTAGGAAGGAGGCCTTCAACGCTTTGATCGAACTTGTTGAGCGTGTAAAGCACGAGGCTCCTATTTGGAAACGAGAAGTCAGGGATGACGGTGTTTACTGGATAACTGGTAACAAGCTGGTTAAGATAGAGTAGACCTCTTCCCCGTCAAGGAGGCGAGCATGGCTCTAGCCTTCGCCAGTGCCTCCTCTAGACTGGATGCCCTTACGTTGAGCACTATATTGGTGTCCTTTACCTTGATTCTGTATCTCTTCTCAGCACCCACTCCCTCCTCTCCCAGGATGTATGATTCAATCACTTCTAGCTCCACGTGCCGCCACCAAGGTATTTTATCTGGGTGCAGGTATATTTATTCGCGGGGTGTAAAACGATGGAAGCTCCTGCAGTGAGGATTGAGCCTCCGGGGCCGAGGGCCCGTGAAATCCTCGGGAAGGATTCTGAAATACTGATGCAGAGTTTCGTTAGATGGTATCCTCTAGTAGTTAAAACAGGGAAGGGTGTAGTAGTTGAGGATGTTGACGGCAACAAGTACCTCGACTTCAACTCAGGCCTGGCGGTTATGAATGTCGGGCACAACCATCCGAGGGTTGTGGAGAGTATTAAACGGCAGGCAGAGAAGCTTCTCCATTACAGCCTAACTGACTTCTATTACGAGGAAGCGGTTAGGGTGGGAGAGAAGATTAAGGGTATAATGCCGTTCACAGGCGACTCGAGACTCTTCTATGCTAACAGTGGAGCCGAAACAGTAGAGGGGGCAGTTAAGATAGCGAGGGGCCATTTCAGGGGGTCCCGCCAGTATATAATTGGGTTCCTGGGAGCATTCCATGGTAGGACAATGGGTGCAGTAAGCATAACGGCGAGCAAGCCTGTTCAGCGTAAATGGTTTTCCCCTCTTGTACCGGGGGTGATACATGTCCCCTACCCCTACAGCTATAGGTGTCCCTTCAAGGCGGAGACTCCTGAGGAGTGTGGTGAGGCGGTAATAGGCTATATAGAAGACTGGATACTATCAAAACTTGTTGACCCCAGCGAGGTTGCAGCGTTTATTTTAGAGCCTATACAGGGCGAGGGAGGATATATTGTGCCACCCGATAATTTCCTGCCTAAACTCAGGACTTTATCGAGGAGGCATGGGATACTTTTGATAGTAGATGAGGTCCAGTCGGGTATAGGAAGAACGGGTAGATGGTATGCTGTTGAGCATTGGGGGGTGGAGCCTGACATACTGACTAGTGCGAAGGGAATCGCCTCGGGTCTCCCTCTAGGCGTTATAGGTGGTAGAAAGGAGGTTATGGATCTTCCCGCTGGCAGCCATGCCAGCACGTTCGGAGGCAACCCTGTCTCTCTGGCGGCTGCAGAGGCAGTTATCGATGTTATACGTGAGGAGAAACTGTTGGACAACGCTACTCGTGTGGGAGAGCATATCATGAAAAGGTTGAACGAGATGAGTGACTATATAGAGCTGATAGGGGAAGTGAGGGGGAAAGGATTGATGATAGGAGTGGAGCTAGTTAGGGATAAGTATACGAAGGAGCCTGCTAGAAAAGAGATGGCCTGGATAATTAATAATGCCTTCAAGAGGGGGTTACTTATAATCAGTGCAGGCGTCTCAACTCTTAGAATAGCTCCCCCGCTCATAATAACAGAGGAGGAAGCCGATGCTGGACTTGACATAATAGAGTCTCTCCTGAAGGAGGCTGTGAAACTTTCTGTATAACAATTCACATAGAAGGCTAGCGGAGTGTCTGCATGTTTTCTTTTATCATTATCCTGTAAACATTATTACTGTATCTTGCCGCCATACCCAGTGATTCCATGCGGGCAAGTATCTTCCCTGCACTCTTGGATGAGACTCCAAGCATGTAGGCTAGGTCTCTTACTCTTATATACCCTGTCCTGCTGTTAGAGACCAGATAGTCTGCAAGCCGTATTAGGTCCAGCTTTATCACTATTTGATGTCCCCTCATCGTGTCACCCGTTTTTCACTAATTTTTTAATCTGGGGGAGGTATGCAAAACTATTAGGTGCTAAGGGGTGGCTATACTGTGACCTCGAGCCTGGCTAGGAAGCTGAGGGATATGCTTGAGGAAAAAGATATACAACTACTCGATATATACCGTTATGCGGTGAAGAAAGGATCAGAATACCTGTTCGAGGACAAGATACGCGTAAAGGACAAAGCGTCGGGGAAAATCTATACTATACCCCTTGGAGCGGCAAAGGAGAGCATGGAGCTAGAAGCGATAGTTGAAAAGATAACTTCAACCATAAAAGAGAAGGAGGAGCAAGAGGCATCATCGTAGAACAACTATCCCTGATGTTTTCGAAACTAGTTAAAAACGGATTATAGCTAGACTCTTTTTAACGTTTGTAGCACGCTTATCTACTAGGAGATGAAGTTGGTAGGAGACACTCTAGAAGAGTTCATGGAGACTATGCAGGCACATGTACCGAAATACGATGATGTCCCCCTTTACGAGAGAGAGTATAAGCCAGCCTGTCTCATTAGAAAAGCGGAGAAACAGGGGGAACCCGTTTATTTCAGAGTTAAAGACAGCCCCCTATTGCTTGTATCGGCAGTGCTTACAAGCCGGAGGGATTTAACTAGGCTGTTTAACACAGATGATTTATCAACAGCTTACAACGAGCTATCAAGGATAAGAGAATACTCTGAAACCATTGAGACAAACGAACACAGCTGGGCGGAATATAGGGAGACGGAAGACATCAGCACCCTGCCCTGGATAAAGTTCTATGAGAAGGATGGTGGCTATTATCTTACCAGCAGCATAGTATCCGTATGCATTAACGGTGTGTGTAATGCCAGCATACATAGAATAATGCTGTCACCCCAGGGTAGCATCTTGATAAGGCTTGTACCACGCCATCTTTACAGGCTAGCAAAAGAATACACGGGTAAAGGCTATTCACTGCCTGTAACGATAGTAATGGGTGTCCACCCTCTCCACACGCTGGCAGCCGCAACGAGTCCGCCTCTAGGAGTCTACGAACTCGCATACTCTGCTAGGAAGCTATCCTCTAAACTGTACAAATCACCACTCCACGGAAACCCTGTACCTAAGGCCAATATAATAGTAGAAGCACGTATAACACCGGAACTAGGGAGGGAAGGACCCTTCGTGGACGCCATGGGGACTTATGACAGGGTTAGAGAGCAACATGTACTCGAGATAGAGAGAATATACTATAAACCCGGCGGCATGGCTCACATAATCCTGCCCGGAGGAAAGGAGCACGCCCTACTAATGGGGTTCCCCAGAGAAGCGGAAATCTATGCTAGCGTATCAAGGGTTGTCCCCAAGGTGCATAAGGTGGCATTAACCCCTGCTAGCGGCGGCTGGCTCCACGCTGTCATAAGTATATCAAAGAATACTGATGGAGACGCTAAGAACGCTATCATGGCCGCGTTCGCAGGCCACCCCAGCCTCAAACACGTTGTTATAGTAGATGATGACATAGACCCTGATGACCCCTACCAGGTTGAATGGGCCATAGCTACCAGGTTCCAAGCCAGTAAAGACCTCGTCGTCATAAACAACGCTAGAGGATCAACACTAGACCCCTCAGCTAAAGATGGGGTCACGTCTAAGATGGGGTTAGATGCTACAAAGCCACTGCATGCAGGTGAGACATTCGAAAAAGCCGGAATACCCGGTTGCAGCGATTAGAAGCATCCCATGCAAACCGCGGGGGACCTGTGCATTGTACCTTACACGTGAGGAGGAGAGGATATATAATGGAGAATACGGGGAAGCCCTCCAGAAGGCTATACGTGTCATAGTAAAAGTAGGAGAGGCACTGGGAGCGAGCAGGCTTATAAGAATAAGGCATGCCCACGTATCGGGCATCTCATACAACAACATAGGCGATGCCGGCCTCGGGTTCATAGAGGACCTATACCGGTCCGGAGCCAGATTCAAGGTTGAAACCACTATAAACCCTGTGGGAACCGATATGGATAACCCATACATTGTACCCGGGGTTACACCCGAGTTCGTCTCGAAGCAGGCCAAAATAATAAAGTACCTGTCGGCAATGGGGGCAAAGCCTGTAATGACCTGTACCCCCTACTATGTCGACACTATTAAACCCGGATGGCACCTTGCTTGGGGCGAGTCTAGCGCTGTGGCTTATGCGAACAGCGTTATAGGCGCCTGGACAAACAGGGAGGGAGGCCCCCTCGCCCTCCTAGCGGGTATCCTGGGGAAGACCTATTATGCGGGAGTACACTTGCCGGAAAATAGGCTGCCCAGGACGAGGATAGTGGTTGAGAAATACGTTGAAGACCAGGCTTATGCCGGGATAATCGGGAAGCTGGTAGCGGAGAAGACTAGGAGGAAGCCCCCATTAGTCCAAGGTCTAAGCGGTATAAGAGAAGAGGAGTTGAAGACCATGTGTGCAGCAGCCGGGGCCGCTGGTAACCTGGAACTCTGCGTTATACCCGGCTTAACACGCGTTCCAGTAGAAGGATTAGAACCCGAGGAGGAAATAGTACTGGAAACATGGGAGATAGAGGAAGAACTCGATAAGCAGAAGCCTGACAAGCCTGTCGACCTGGTATTCCTCGGATGCCCACATAGCTCTATCAACGAGCTTACAACACTCCTGTACTACTTCAAGAAAACCGGTGGTAAGGCCCGGATACCCTTCTGGGTGGCGTTGAGCCGGAAGGTATACAGTGAAGCTGTAGAGAGGGGTATAGCACAGGCTTTGGCTGATAGAAACGTGAAGCTGCTACGGGATACGTGTATAGTGGTTAGTCCAGGCTGGAGGGAGACAGGGTACTCTGTGGCTACCAACTCGTTTAAAACAGCCTTCTATCTAAGGAGAATACATGGCATTGACGCGTACGTGTCACCCCTGAAAGACTTGGTGAGAATGGCGGTGGAGGGCAAGCCTTGAAGTCATATAAGGTAAAGCCCATAGTTGATGCGGGGAAGCCTGTGGAAGGAGAGGGCTTGGTTGTAGAGAAGCCGATATCGTTTCTAGGCGATGTAGACCCGGATACCGGTGTGCTTAGAATGCCTGACTCGGAGATGAGGGGATCCCCTCTAAAGGGTAGAATACTATTCGCCCCATACGGCAGGGGCAGTACTGTAGGATCCTATATAATGTACGCCTTGAGGAGAAACGGTGTCAACCCCCATGCGATTGTAATGCATAAAGCTGAACCAATAATAATAACGGGGGCCGTTATATCTGGTATAGCATTGTATGAGGGGATGCCGCTGGAATTCTACAGTAAACCTAGATACCTTAGAAGGGTGTTGATAAACAGCGACAAGGTGGAGGTCTATGAGTGAACCCCGATTCATAGCTATAGAAGGTATAGACAGGTCGGGGAAGACAACGCTTGCACGCCTCCTCTCCCAAGAACTAGGTAGGAGGGGTATAGAATCCATAGTAACCTATGAGCCGTGGCATCCCCTGTTGACTAGGGTTATCCAGGAGTCGGTAAAGAATAATGTAGACGGGCCTCTCGAGGCCCTGCTTTTCGCTGCCGATAGACTTATGCATGTCAGAGAGGTGATAGAGCCTGCATTAAAATCCGGCATATGGGTTATATCGGATCGTTATATATACTCCAGTCTTGCCTACCAGACTGTGAGAGGAGCTGATATTGGGTGGGTGGAGACTGTTAACAGGTACGCTGTAAAGCCTGATCTAGCCATACTCCTCGACCTCGATCCCGTCGAGGCATATAAGAGGACCGGGGATGAAAGGCTAAAACACTTAGAGAACCTCGAGCTAATGCATAGGATAAGAAACGCCTACCTCGAACTCGCCGAAAAATACGGGATGATAATCATCGACGCCTCAAGGCCTCCTCGTGACGTGCTTCAAGATGTGGTTGAAGAGCTGAATAAAAAAGGATGGATTAAGTGAAGGAGCTCTAGCCTAGAACGTCCTGTACTGTTCTATATCCAAGTCGGTGAACCCTAGTTTCCCGTAGAACTCTCGTGCAATAAGGTTGTTCACCGGGTACACCGCGGTAATCATGTTTACCCCACGTGAACCAAGCTCCTCCACAGCCTTCTCTATCAGCAAGCCTCCCACACGTTTCCTACGATAGCTGGGATGCACGTACAGGTCAGTTATAACACCCTTATACTTTGGCTCATAGAATATCCTATTCTTAACATCGACCTTGATGAACCCTATTACAGAGCCGCTATCCTCGTCCACGGCGACCAGTACTATAGAGTCGGGGTTGCTTATGGCGTTGGACACGTATTCTAGTGAAACGCTTTCCAAGTCATCCACAACCTTGTAATGGGGATCCAGCTCCTCGTTCAGGCTTTTGAGACGAGCGACATACTCTGCAAGTACCTTAACGTCCTCCTCACCGGCCTTCCTAACAATTATAGAAGCCATCCGTCTACACCTCGTGAATATAGATATGCGTCCACGGGCGGAACCCGTGTTTCTCATAGAACTGTTTTGCTATAACGTTCATAGCCGGGAACTGGCTCGACAGTATTGATATGCCCATGGAAGACATCGCGTTGCCCGCCTCACGTATGAGCATAGAAGCTATGCCCTGCCTCCGGAACCGGGGTTTCACGTAGAGCTCCACTATAGTACCGTATCTACTGTTCCTCAGCATTCTGTTACCCCTGATTTCAGCCCTGAGGAAACCTACAGGCTTTCCATTCCAGCAGGCCACCAAGAGTAACACGTCATCTCTTTTAATGCTCTCCTCCACATAATCCACCGCAATACTGCGTACATCCTCCCTAACCGCATAGGCAGGGTCAAACTCCTCGTTGAACCTGTAGAACCTGATCATCATGTCAGCTATATCCTCTACATGCTTCTCAGAGGCCTTCTTCACAGTTAACCCGGGCTCATACATCTAGAAATCCACCTCCTCAGGTATCTTTTTAATGAAGCCCTTCTCGTAGAGTATGTTGTACTTGTCCATGGTGGACTTTATTATCTCGCGCGACATATGGTATATTTCATCCCTGGTCATTATTTTACGGGCAAGACCCTGCTCTATGGCTTTAAGCGCTACCGCCGTGGCTACACGCGGGTAAACCTCCCATTCCTCCATAGTGGGGACAATATAGTCCTCATGTATACCCTTCTCCTCGGCGAACCTAGCTATCTCTATGCTGGCAGCTATGGCCATCTCGTCAGTTATGGTTCTAGCCCTAACGTTAAGTACTCCCCTGAAAACCCCTGGGAACACGAGGCTGTTATTAACCTGGTTGGGGAAGTCGCTTCTACCTGTAGCAACTATCCTTGCACCTGCCTCTTTGGCCTCCCAGGGCCATATCTCTGGTACGGGGTTAGCTTCGGCGAATACTATGGCGTCTTTAGCCATGGAGGCCACCCATTCCTTCTTAATCACCCCGGGCCCCGGTTTGCTGGCTGCTATAACAACGTCCGCACCCTCCATAGCCTCTGGTATTCCTCCCTTCTTACCCCCGCCTTCGGTTTCAACCGCTATCTCGTACTTCCACTTATTAGAAACCATGAGCTTGTCTATGTCCGGCCGGTCTGGGTGGAGTATGCCCTTGCTGTCTGTAACGCTTATCTTCTTAAGATCGGCGCCGTAGGCCTTGAGGAGCCTGTATAATGCTATGTTGGCTGCTCCCGCTCCTATAATGGCTATTCTAACGTCTCTTATGTCTTTATTCACTATTTTAAGAGCGTTTATAAGGGCTGCAAGTGTTATAGCGGCGGTGCCCTGCTGGTCGTCATGCCAAACCGGGATGCTAAGCCTCTTCCTCGCTTCTTCCAGTATATAGAAGCACTTGGGGCTCTCTATGTCCTCCAGGTTTATCCCGCCGTAGGAAGGTTCCACGAGCTCTAGTAGCTCGAGGAACTTCTCAGGGTCTCTCGCCCTGTGAACCAGTGGTACAGCGTCTACTCCGCCTAGGTACTTGAATATAAGGGCCTTGCCCTCCATGACGGGATAGGCTCCCTCGGGCCCTATTTTGCCTAGTCCTAGGACTCTCGTGCCGTCGCTGACTATGGCTATGGTGTTCCACCTGCTCGTGTACTCGAAGCTTAGATCGGGGTCTTTAGCTATAAGCCTGCTGGGCTCGGCTACTCCGGGGGTGTACCATACGGCGAAGTCTTTCAGCGTTCTCACGGGGACCTTGGGGACTGTTTCTATTTTACCGCCATAATACTTGTGGAGCTTAACTGAGATATCATACCAGTTGACTTCTTTCTTCTCACTCAAAACATTCCACCTTAAACCATGTATCCAGTTTTATACTGTTTGATTTGTCATGTAGAATCTAAATAGTGTTCTAGTATAAAAGGTTACCTAGACAGAAAACTAATATGTGTTAGACAGTTGTCTAGAAGACTTCTCTAGGAACAACTCAAGATAACTCTTAACAGTAGACGGATACCTATCCAAGCCCAGCGAGGAAACCACTTCCTCAACCAGCGAAACAGCCTCACCACCCTCCCCCATAGCCTCTACCTCAACAAAACATCCCAACCCGGAAACCTTATCCAAGTAAACACTGACCCCGCCACCAGAATATATCCTCCTCTCCTTATGAAGCCTAGCAACAACACTAAACCCCAGTCTTTCCAGAATATCCACTAGAGCCCAGGGATCCTCAGCAAAGTTAAACGAAACCTCGCGACGAGCTTTGACAGGGCCCGGCAACTTAGGCCCCTTCCATGTAAGCGAGTAGCTCATAGAGCCCCCGCTACTAGACAACCGCAACCTCAACGCCTCATCCCTCTCCTTCAAATCCCTACAAGGATGACTGAAATACAAGTCATCCTCACTACCGCTCCAAACAAGCTCATAACCCTTCTCAGCCAGCTTCTCCTCAACCAACACATGATCCCGGCAGGAAACAATGATTTTCTCCTCAACCTCAAGCAAAACCCTATCGTCCCCCCACACTTAAAACCAGGAAACCCTGTCTATAGACCAGTAATATAAAACCCCGCCCCTCAAACAATATTACTACAATGGTGACAACGGATGGCAACACCCACACTAAGGAGAATAGACAAATTCCAATGGATGATCCCCCAAGACTACCAGCCGTGCATGAGAGTTCCAAGCATAATCTTCGCCGACGACTTCCTCATAGAGAAAATGAAGCAGGACCTCACACTCAAACAAGCCGCAAACGTTGCATGCCTCCAAGGAATCCAGAAACACAGCCTAGTCATGCCCGACGGGCACCAAGGATACGGGTTCCCCATAGGCGGCGTCGCCGCCATGGCAATAGACGAAGACGGCGTAATAAGCCCGGGAGGAGTCGGCTA
>CAYVIZ010000032.1:0-13630 GCA_964451715.1 uncultured Desulfurococcales archaeon
ATATTAACTGGAAAAGCAGAAAACTATACCTCTCTAATATTTAAATTTAACACTAAACCATAAGTAAATGCGGTGACAAACCCTCTTGGGAAGATATAAGCATAACTTCATCCTGGGAACAGTGCTTCTGGTAATAGGCGTAATACTGGTAGTGGTCGTCTTCGTCAAGGCATACCAAGAGTATAGCTCGGTCGAGATAAACCTGTCAAATAGCGAGGATATAATGAGCGCTATAACTTCGAGTAGTGGACTGCTTCTCCAGCTATTATTTAAACTGGCATACCTTGGGCTAGCCCTAGCCGCGGGCAGTGTTCTCATAAAGTATTCCATACCTCTGCTTAAGGAGGGCAGGGAGGAATCGAGGGATTGAACTCTGTACACGGTATAATAGTGGTTATAGGTTTGATCCTAATAGTCGCCGTGGCTTATCCCTTGGGAGAACTAGTGTCGGAATCTCTGGGTAATCCCGATATGATAACCCTTGTAACTGGTTATAAAAATGGCTCGCTGGAAGTAACCTTGAGATATAACTCCACGGTAAGAATCACCGGTGTAAAATTGTCTATAGTATTGAAATCCTCTAACGGAACAACTATAGAGGAAGCCGCCAGTAGAAGCGAGCTAAAGAACGGGGAAAACATAACTATACTAATACCACTCACCAGCCAAGAAGCTAATTTGACTTTAGTAAATGCTTCTTTCTCAGGTAGTATCGAAGGCGTGTTCCCGTTTAATATAACCTATGAGGCAAACCCATAGAGGCGAGCCTGCATGAGTGAGGACGAGATACCTATACAGAGGAGGCTTATCTGGATACTGGCGAACGGTATACCGGGGGCTGTTTACTATGTCATCATATACGTGTATCTACTTCCCCAGGCGCTATCCCAGCTTTCATCGAGCATGGGAGGTGGTGGTATACCCCAGATAACAGGTTCACAGTTGTCCGTAATTGCTTTATTCTTCCTCGGCCTCTCTGGGGCGGCGGCAGGCCTCAAAAAGACGATCTATAATCCTATACTGAGGGCCGTATCCAACTTGTTCGGCTTCTTTATCCTTCTCTACTATATGAATGGAGGCAAACTAGAAGGCTCTGTTGAAACAGGTACGGGGACGCTTCATGTCTTCATAGATATTTCGCCTATAATATACATTGTATTCGCTTTTATAACACTACCCGGTATAATAATCCCCTTCTACGACTACTTCAAAAACGAGGCGGTAGGCGATTAAAGGGCAAACCTTTATACCTCAACATTCATAGATCTGTGTTAATGGTCATCTGAACGGTGATGTACAAGTTGCCCGCGCCTCTTAGGAGAATAGTGCTAGACGTCTTGAAGCCTATAAAGGGTCCTACAATAATAGATGTGGCGGAAGAGCTGGCGAACATGCCGGGGATAGACGGGGTCAACATAACAGTGACAGAGATAGACGTGGAGACTATTTCGATAACAATGGTCATAGAGGGTTCTCACATAGACTTCGAGCAGGTTGAGAAGAAGCTGGAGGAGCTTGGCTGCGTTATACATAGCATAGACCAGGTAGTAGCGGGAAAGAAGTACGTTGAAATACCGTTACTCGAGGAGGACTAGCTGCACCATAGAAGAACGCGTTAGGGCTAAAGCCGTAGAACTAGTATTAGACGGGTACTCTGATAAAGCTTTCATCCTGCTCTCCGACTTCTACAGGATACCGCCTCCCAGGGTTAGGATTGGAGTTAAAGGCAGCTACAAAGCTCTAGGGTGCTACGATCCTGCTAGGAGGTTAATATGCTTCAGAGACTCTGATACGTATAAGAACCCCTTCATAGCTCTGCACGAGTTCTACCATCACCTGAGAAGTGTTCCCGGCACACATAGGGGGACAGAGAGACATGCGGACACTTATGCATTGATGTCGATAGAGTATTATAGGAGAGGATGCCATTTATCCAATAATACATAACTAGACGGTATTAGATTTATATAAAACCTGTTAGAGAGCGAGTTAGGCAAAGGGATCGGGTTTTGGCCTCTATAACGAAGCTGGTTATAGGAGACAAGGGGGTATCGCTGCTGGTAATAGTAGGCTTGTTCATAGTGTTATCCCTCACTCTAGCCCCTCTATCAGTGTACAAGCCCTCCGACAGGCTTCTCAAGGAATACTTGGAGAGTGCACCCTGGAATATAGCGGTGTTACCACCGGACTTCCATGGAATAGGACCCGGGGGCAGCGGGGGCTTCATTTTAACCCCTCCTAAAGCCTCCACTAACCCTTTCTACGATTTATCCCAGAACGCTGAGGAAATGATCCTTCATATAGAGCAGCTGGCAGGGAAAAACGTTTCGCTTTACTGTAGTGGCTTCATAGTACCTGTAGAGTTGCATGGAGGAGAGGGGAATTATACTATTAACCTTGTCGTTTACAGGTCCCCTCTGGTTAACGATACACTAGTTTATTCCTTGAACAGGGGTTTGATCCTGAAACTAGAGAATACACTTGAGGGAGAGAAGCTGCATGTGCACCCGTTAAAACTGGGGAGTAATACTAGCGGATGCCTTAGAGACTTGTACAAGGAGTACGCTTATACCCTCAACTATAATGAGTTAGTCAGGGTAATAGAGCTATCAAAACAGCAGATAAGCCATACTGAAACGGTGATGCATGAAGAATCATATTATAGTGGCACAGCGGAAAAGGGCCTGCAGGAAATGAGTGGAGATGCTGCTTTATTCGTGCCTGTGTCTCTTCTAGATAAAGTGGTCAGGCAGCTAGAACAGCGGGATGCATCCTTTTACATGTCTTGGGAGGGAGGTGTGCCACGGTATGTCATTCTCGTCAAATATGATTTCTCCAAGATCAGGTTCAATCCTGCGTCTCCTAGAAGCATAGAGGATACCGTCAAAGGTATAGCTGTAAGTCTCCATGGGTACCTCCCGAGAAATATTGTATTACTCATATACAAGTACTCTGATGTATTAGAGGCCTTCAGGATTTCCACGGTAGTCGTGTTCCTGATGTTCGTTATGGGGCTCTTCGTAGTGATACCCGCTACGGCAGGCGCGATGACCGGTGGCTTGAAGAGGATATTATACCTGCTAAGGCTGAGGGGGGTGAGATACAGGGTTCTAAAGCGTAGCCTTCTCAAAGCAACGTTTATAGCGATTACTGTGGGCCTAGTCGCTGGATTAGCCGGTGTAGCCATGGTTGTAGCCTTGTGGATGCCGGAATTCAGGGATATGGCTTTCCACGATATTTTCGAGGACTACTTCACGGTTGGAGCCATAATAGTGTCCGGCACGGTGGCGGGTATTCTCTATTGGAGAAGATTCGTCAAACACATGGGGATAGAGAAGCTCGGGTGGGAGTGGGGCGGCGAGGCTAAAACCAGGTCCAGGGTTGCCTGGATTCTTCTAGTGTTATCCCTCTACCATATAGCTAGGGGTTATATTGGATGGAGCGCTATAGCCACGTTATCCTCGGCGCCATCGAATATAAGCATGCTAGTTATGATCATACTTATACTACTCTCGATAATAGAGTTCCTTACCACGATTTTTACCCCTGTGATGCTCGCTTACAGCATCTCGGTCATAATAATGAATAACATAGACTATCTCGTCAGGATAGTGTCCAGCAGTAAGAGGATACTAGGCGATATAGCGGTGGTTGCCTCTGGTATAGGGAAACTGGTGACACCTAGCCTAGTGGGGCTTTCCACCATTCTGGTCTTCTCACTCGCGGTCCTGTATCCCTCCCTGTCAACAGGCTTTATGGCAAGCAACGCCGCGGAGAACGCTGCGCACGTGGATATCGGTGCACCATACGTGTTCCTCGGGTATTATAACGGGCACGTAAGCAATCATACGCTGAGGGATCTAGCCACCAATATTACAAGCCAGTGTAGGGGAGAATGTGGTGTCCTATTCCATGTAAGAGGAGGTAACGGGGGTCCAGTAACATTGACCACGGCCGAGGATACCGACGTATTTGTGGGAAACGATATAGTAATAATAGCCGACCCAGATTCCTACTATAGAAGCACATACCATCCAGGCGAGACGAGAGTTATAGGAGGATCCTATAGTGACGCAGTAAAGAGCCTAGAAAAGCCTGGGAACGCTGTGCTGGTTTCTTCCTGGGATTCATACACGTGGGGCAAGGCGAGAAAGGCCTACAATGAGAAGGGCTACATAGCGAAGGGAAAGGCTTATGTAAGAATACAGGTTATGAGTCCTAACGGCGTACCCGCATATGTTATCGGGTCGGAGAAAGAGTACACCGTTAGTTATATGGTTCAAGTCGTTCCAGGTAAAAGACTAGGCAGCATGGGGACGCCTCTCCTCCTCGTAGGACCATGGATGATTGAACTGGTTGATGAAGGCATATCCAAGTATGCATCAATCCTGAATTCTACCACTACTCCAGTACAGGTGGAGGTTGCCGTAATGTCGAGGGAACCGTTTAACATAACGGTTACAGGCTTGACAGGCAGCTATATTGTAACAGACAACGTGACGAGCTCTGAAGGATACGCCTTGTGGGAGAAGAGTGTCAAACTAGGCCTCGGAACTCCCTCGCTGGAGTTTACGGGGATAATGCTTGTCTCACTCCTCATAATCCTAACGGCCTTATTGTCCTACGTCAGTGTCAAGGATGTGGATAGGGTATACAGGCTTCTCAGACTGAGGGGGATCAATCGGAGAATGACTTTCATGACGCTGTTCACCCCGTGGGCATCTATAACTCTAGTAGTAGGGCTGATAGGAATACTCAGCGGCCTCGGGATAGACCTGATATATAAGATGACCATGTTCGACCCTAACTCGGGGTTCGTCTCACTAGCAGAATTCCAGTATAACGGAGGCCAGTATGTTATTACCCTAGGAGACGGATACGTTGATAAAGCTAGTGTGCTGGCGGCTCTGCCTTACACGTTGATCCTGATAGTTGCTGTGCTGGTTATTCCATTCGTTTACTTCTACAAGGTGACAAGGGGCACTCCCGCTCAGAGTATGAGGGAGGTGTAGCCTGTTGGGTACGCGTGTGTTAGAGGAAAAGGTTTTCTCGAGAAGGGGAATAGAGGTAAGGGGAGTAAATCTGATAAAAGTATACAGGAGAGGGCCTATGGAGGTTCAAGCCCTCAAAGGCGTATCAATAGGATTCGAGCCCGGGAGGCTTTACGTGGTTATGGGGCCGAGCGGCTCCGGCAAAACAACACTCATGAACCTGCTGGGAGGAGTGGACCGCCCCACTGGAGGGCAGGTATACCATGGAGAGGTTAGAGTTGACCTGATGAGTGATACTGAGCTAGACGATCATAGGCTTGACTATGTAGGATTCGTGTTCCAGACGATAAACCTCATACCTACGCTTACAGCAAAGGATAACGTAGAGCTACCGTTGCTCTTCAAGAAAGTGCCTAGAGGAGAGAGGGAAAGAAGGGTGGGGCTCCTCCTTGAAGCTATGGGCCTTAAGGATAGGATGGACCATAAGCCTGGAGAGCTCAGCGGCGGGGAGCAGCAGAGAGTAGCCATAGCCGTTGCCCTAGCTAATGATCCCCCAATTATAATAGCTGATGAGCCTACTGCGGAGCTTGACTATGAGAATGCTAGGAAGATCATTGATATACTCCACTCCCTAGCGGTAAGACATGGAAAGACGGTTATAGTCACGACTCACGATCCCCGTATAGCTATTAGGGCGGATCGTATAATAAGACTAGAGGATGGCGTTATAAAGGGAGAGTTCACCCCGGTAGAGGTTGAGGAGGCCTATACTCCTACCCAGGTGAGAGAGGCCGCTGGATCGCATATACACGCGTTGGCAAACGTGGTTAGGGCCAGGCTTGCACGGGTCCAGGAGGAGATAAGCCAGCTACATGAAAAAGTTAGGCGTGGAGAGATAAGCCTGGAAGAGGCCTTTAATGTATACCAGGATCTCGAGAGGCAGAAACGAGCGCTTGAGGATCTACTAGCCAGCATGGGTGGCGGGTAGCATTCAGCGAGGAGCATGTAAAACCGTTGCCAGCGCCCCTATAAGGGGTTCTATACCAGGATAAGACGATGCTGCGAGCAGGGGTGTATAACCCGTGTTAAGCAGGTACTCTCTAACTAGCCTCCTAGTCTCGCCTAGAAAGTCGCCAGGCCACGAATAAAACAAGGCTCCACCGAACAGTATGACCTCTGGATCGTATGCCGCTATCACACTGGCGACTCCTGCCGCATGGACCCGGTGGAGGAATCCTGCCACGCTAGACGCGAACTCGTCTCCCCTGTTTATACAAGAGAAGAGCTCCTCAGGCGATAAACCCTCCCCCAACGCTTTATCATAGCATTCCGTCTTAGCTCCCTTATAGCGTAGTGCGAACCATCTTGTCATCCTAGCAGTGTTTCCCCCGCCTCCATAGGCTTCCCAGTGCCCCCTACCACCGCAGCCGCACTCGAGAATGGAGTCATAGTCTATCACTATATGACCCGCCTCATGCGCATTGCCGTGTGCCCCTAGTAGGAGGTGTCCATCAACTATTACACCTGCGCCTATACCAGTGCTCAGCGTTATGTAAACCATATTGGCAACGCCCTTGAAGCGCCCGTAGACGTGTTCACCCCATACAGCGGCTTGGCAGTCATTGTACAGTGTAACCTCCCTTCCAAGCCTCTCCTCCAGCGAGTCTCTGAGAGGGTAGGATCCCATTCTCCTGTTGGGAGTATCTAGTACAACACCCTTCCCGAGATCCAGGGGGCCTATACTGGATATAGAGACCCTCGAGAAGCCCTTATGAGCGGATGCATAGGTGATTATTAACTCTAGGACTCCTTCCCATGTACCCGGCGTTTCACTCGTCTCGAGTGACCATATTACAGGGTTTCCCTTCTCCTCCCTGCCTAGGGCTAGACGGGTTTTTGTGGCTCCTATATCGACTAGTAGCACTGCATCGTTCATGCTTCCATCTTCTCCATACACCCTTCCGCGTACACGTTATAGGGGTGTATGCTCTCCATGCTGGTTACATTTACGCAGACCCTGGATCCGGGCTTGGCCTCGTTATACAGTATGCTCAACGCGTCCCTTGCAACGTCCTCGACGAGCTTCGGGTTTCTATGCGCCTCAATTATAAGGTCCGCCTCCATGTCCTTTTTAAGCAGGCTCCTCGTTGGCGCTGAGAAGGCTTTGTAAAGCATCGATGCCAGCTTGTCTATCCTATAGACATGCTTCTCAACGGATACTATGGAGGCCCTGAGGAGGGCCCGCTGCATGTGGGTTGGGGTCCTGTCAAGGGGGGTGCCAAGCTTCTCGGATATATTTATCTGGGCATGAGGGCATGCAGTTATACCTGTTATGGCCAGGGACAGGCTCCATCTACGCTTACCGCTGCGCCATGCCTCCACGCGCATTGCCACGTCAACCGGCTCGAGGATCCTCTCGAGACTGACATGGTATGTTGTCTCTATCTCTGCCACAGCATACTCCGTGTAGTCATGCTTCTCGAGCAGCCTGCCAGCGGTGGAAGAGAGAAGATCCTCTAGGCTCTCCGGCTGCATCATCTCCGCCTCTATAAGGGACTCTAGGAAGGCTTCTATGTTCCTTGAAAGATGAACCGCCCTCCTATCGCTTGAGAGCCTAACGTACGCGCTGTAGGTAACGGGGAAAACCATTAGGCCTTCAGGAGTCTTCACCTCCACCCTGTACCTGACGCCTTTAACCCCTATCACGTCAAGAGGGATCGGGTGATTAGGTGCTGTGTCCTGTATCTCCGGCCTACTCGTTGCTCATCACCCTTATTATACGGTCTAGATCCATCTCTGCTAGGAGGACAGGGTATTCTATACCGAGCTCTACCAAGACCTCGGGTCGTGTTTCACCCATGACCCCGAGATAGTCTTCTCCATGGTATACAGCCGCCGTCCTCCCCGGTATTAGAAGCGGGTGACTGGAAGGCTCCGCTCTGGGTTCCAGCCCTGCTATTCTGAGCAGCTTGTAGACAACAGCCTGTATATCTTCATAGCTCGCTTCATCGTCCATATACATTATACCTATCTTCCAAGACTCGATGACTTCTCCGCCTCTTCTCTCAACAGTGGGTCCTATTTCGAATGCCTTGACAGGCTTTGAGGCAGAAATGTTTGCCTTCGCGACCTGGAGGAGGCCTGGGAGCAGGCTATTTCTCAAAATACTATACTCAGCCATGACCGGGTTCTCAACTTCAACCATGTCCTTCACAGATAGGGGGGAAGGAGTCGAGGAGGGGCCTGTTAGGACTAGTTGAAGAGTCTCAGTAAAGCCCATGCCCACCATTATGTAGGAAAGCCTTCTTGCTATAATGCTCCTCCTAGTGAGTCTACCCCTTACAATGGGCCATCCCGTTCTCAGTGGAATATTGTGATACCCGTAAGCCATGGCTATGTCTTCCACTAAGTCAACGGGTCCTAGAACGTCTACTCTGTATGGGGGCGTCGTTACCTTTATAGTGCCCTCCTTCAAGACTGCCCTGTGCCTCATTCTCTCGAGCAGGCTAGCTTGTTCCTCGGGTGGTATGCTGAAGCCTAGGAGGTTTAAGGTGTAGATGGGGTCCAGCTCCAGCTCTAGCTCCTTCAACGGCGGCGTATACGCCTCTTCTCCCCAGTCATAGTGTATTTTTACTAACCCTATCTTGGCCCCAGGCCTTTCCGCCAGGTTAGACACTATAACGTCAAGCACCTTCTCCACAGTACGCCTATCAGGGCCTGTTACATCTATGAAGAGATCCCTAGTACCAGGCTCCACGCGTGTCCGGTCCGAGTTTATCACGGGAGGCATAGCTATGACTTCCCCGCATGAGAGGAGGAAGGGGTGCCTCCCGTCTTCTAGGTTGATACTGCCATAAAGGGATCCCTGCTCCGTTGACCTTATAACCTCCAGCCCCGTCATCTCGTGCTCTCCATGTAAAGGCTTAAACGATACCTGGGAGGGGTCCATGTATTTGTACTCCATGGACCTACATGGTATCTTTGAGAGGTCGTGGAATCCTATGGCTGCTTTTCTCCTCCTCCTGCCGAAGGTGACGTGGAGTTTTTCCTGGAACTGTATAAGCTCGGCTAGGAACTCTTCATCGACGTTGACGTTCTCTACGACGGCGGCTCCGATATAACGCCTGCTGCCAGTGGATCCCACTTTCACTGTGAGATCCGTGGTGTAAGTCGGGGAAGGCTTGTACCCCGTTTCTCTCCCCGTTATTCCTTTTATGGCCCTAGCAATCCCCTCTCCTATAAGCATATCCGGCCTATCAGCGTTAACCTCCACCTCTAAGATACCGGGCTCTACTTCCTCAGCCTCGCACTTCAGGTCGAATAAAATATTCGTGATCTCGTCTTTATCCAAGCCTGTTAGAGCCTCAAGCCTGCTCAAGGCTAGTCTTATAACGGGCATTACAGCCACCTCGCTAGGGGGAAGTCGGATATGTAGTCTACATCCCTCGTGTAGAGCCTGCGTATATCGGTTATACCATAGTAAGCGGCGGCGAGCCTCTCAACCCCGAAACCCCAAGCGGCGACGGGGTAGTCTATGCCGGCCATCTCGAGAACCTCGGGGCGGAACATGCCTGCGCCGAAGAGCTCCAGCCACCTGCCGTTAGGCAGCTTCACGTATCCCTCCACACTAGGCTCTGTAAACGGGAAGTAGCCTGGCTTGAACTTTATCTTGAAGCCGAGCCTCTCGGATACCTCGGTTAGAAGGCCTAGGAGATCGCTGAATCCTATCCCGTGGTCCCCCATTATACCGTCGAGCTGATGGAATTCTGGCAGATGGCTAGCGTCTACGACGTCGCTCCTGAAGACTCTGCCTAGAGAGAAGAATCTTATAGGCGGCTTCGGCCTAGACGATATTATCCTGGCTGACACGCTTGTTGTCTGGCTTCTTAGAACGTGTCTTGACGACTTGACAGGGCTCCACTTGTAGCCCCATCCCTTTGAGTGTATCCTTGAAACTCTTTCAACCAGATCCTCCAAGCCCTCCAAGCTCCCGTGGGAGGGGTCCTTTATCCATAGAGTGTCATGGACTTCTCTTGCAGGATGATCCTGGGCCTGGAAGAGGAGGTCGAAGTTATAAAGTTCAAGCTCTACTAGGGGTCCCTCAGCCTCGGTGAACCCGAGCTCTTTCATGAGATCCCTCAACATATCCAGGAACTCGGAGAGGAAGTGCCTGCGGGCAACCCTTAAACGTGGAGGCTCGGCTGATACATCGTATTGTCTAAGAACAATGCTACGCCACCGGCCGGTTTTTAGGTCGCGGTGTGTTAGGCTACCTTTTTCTACGCTGGCATTGCTTAAAACCCTTGAGAGATCCTGCCTTACTATAATATTTTTCCTCAACTCTTCCACAGGCTTGAGTAGCCCCCTCTTTACAAGTATAGATAGAAGACCGGGGTCCGCTGTTCCTTCCTCACGTATTCTTTCAAGTGTCCTCCTAAGCCTAGCAGCCTCCTCTAGAGCCTTCCCTGGGGACAGTAAGGGCTTTATAACGCCTCCACTAACGTCAATCCACTTATTCCTCCTAGCTATCCCTATCGCGACTCCTGCCTCGGGGCCTAGGAGCTTCTTTGCCTCATCCACACGGAGGCCCTCGTCTCGTAGAAGGCGTAGTAGCCTTTCCTCGGGAAGGCCTTCCTCTAGTGCCTTGTAGCCTTTCTCTGTAAGCTGGTATCTAGTGGTCCTCTCTTCTTTAACCTCAACAATTCCCTTGGAACGAAGGAGCTCGACTAGGCTTGCTATTGAAGACTTGTCTATGCCCGTGTATCGGGGTAGCTCATCTAATGGAGCGGCTTGCACCTTGTTATCGTGTAGTGCCTTGAGGAGCCTGTATTCCGACTCGCTTAGGACTATCCTACTGCTACTATCCAACCAGTACACCCGTATAAATGGAAAGGGTATAGTGTGATGGTAAATTATGTTTATAGTCGGAGCCTGCGTAGCCCGGCTATCCCTCTAACTATGAATGGAAGCCAGCTAGCCGAGAAGACCCAGGCCGGTACTGGTAAACCCAGCATGTTCGTGGTGAATACCTTTGAGACACCACTGTGCCAGGCCGAGAATAGTGCAACGGTTAATCCTAGGATTACCGCAGTCCAGCTCTCTAGATTATACTTTTCAGGCCTCTCCGACAGGATCCCCACGAGTGTAGGGGGTAGGAGTGGGAGTAGTAAAACGCTGGAGAGCACGCTTAGTTCAACTATATAGGATATCCTCTCATACGCGATGAAACCTGCTATGGATACCATTAGCACTATAGCCGCCTTGGTTGCCAATAGCTCGCGCTGCTCGTTCCTACTATATAGTAGATCGTGTCCTATAGAGCTAGCTACTGAGAGCACTATTGAGTCAACCGTTGATATGCTAGCTGCTATTATGCTAACGAAGACTATGACAGACAGCCATAAGGGAGCTGCATTTAACAAGGCAGGTGTAACAGAGTCTTTGCCGTGGAGTTCTCCTTGTATAATGAAACCCTCACCCGCGCGTGCGAGTAAGCCTACCGCCACTACAACAAGAGTGTATACGAGGCCGAAGACTCCGAACCATACAATCATGCCCTTGAGGCTTTTCTCGTTACGCGGCATGTACAGTCTTTGAACAACCTGTGGGTTGGTTAACGCGAAGAAGAGCCAGGGGAGAGTGAAGGAGATGAAGACTGGGAGCTTCCAGAACCCCTTATTGGGGGCCACGTCAAGCAGTCCCTTAGACTCTAGCTCGTGCGTTATATCATGTAATCCTACACCCAAACCTGTTGACAGTTTCCAGTATACCCATCCGAGGAGTAAGAGGGCGGCCGTAATCATCCATGCACCCTGCAACGCGTCTGTTACTGCTACACTCCATACCCCGGCAAGTAGAGTCCATACGAGGACTAGTATTATACCTAGTATTATTCCTGTGAGATAATGTGGGGAGCCCCCGAGGCCTGCTACGGTTTCCCCTATGCCTTTAAGCTGAGCTGAAGCGTATGGGAGTAGGGCGAAGAAGTATACTAACGATACGAATGCGGCAAACAGTCTGGAGCCGTATATGTCTCCAAGCATCTCGCTCGGTGTCACCCATTCCCTCTCCCTGGCCTTCCTGTATATCCTATGCGAGATGGCGGCCAGTATGCCTAGTGTAGACACATAGTAGGCCAGCTCGAAGCCCAGGCTTCCTATACCGGTGAAGTAGGCTATACCAACGAGCCCCACGATCATGAAGCTACTGTAAGTGGTTGCCGCGTAAGTCATGGCTCCCAAGAACGTTCCAAGTCTTCCCCCGGCTATATAGTAGTCCCTACTTGTTCTGACCCCGTATCTCCTCGCCAGCAGTGCTACCACTGTTCCGAGCACTATGTAGAGGCCGAGCACCGTTATTTCTATAGCTAGCTTCTCCTCCATTCCGTGTCACCTCTTCCTATGTAATAGAAGGTTAGCAGTAATGCGGAGAGCGCTTCTAGTGTCCAGTATATGCCATCCACGGACCCCCTGGTTACATAGTATGGAACTAGGTAGTGGAGTATCAGTATTAGCGTCATGATTAGGGCGTATGTCCGTGTCTTCATTTCTATGCACCGGATCGTTTTATTGAAACATTTGTTTCATATTTAAATATAACCCCTCCTAGCACCATAATAAACAGGCGATGACGCCGGATGAGTATAACCCGCTACATAGAAGAAAACCCGGGGGCCACAATATCAGAGATAGCCAGGGCAACAGGAGTATCAAAAGCCACTGTCTCCCGTATAGTAGGGAGGCTTGAGGAGAACGGGGCTGTAGTGACGAGGCTCGTAGGCCGAAACAAGCACGTGTACCCCTCAAAGAAAACGGGTAAACCCAGAAGCATAGTTGTAGGTATAATAAAAGCAACTGAATACCTCTTCCTACCCTTCATAGTAAAGCATCTTAAAAACATAGGGTTCAATGTTGAACTCAGAGTCTACCGTGAAGGACTAACACTTACGAGACACCTATCCCAGGGATTAGTAGATCTTGCCTATAGTCCGCTTTTAACACAGCTCTTATACTATCCCTTCAACCCCTCATATAAGATAGTATACGGGGGAGTATACGGGGGTGCTGGAATAGTTAGAAGCCCCGGCGGCGAGGAGGGAGGGACTGCAGCATCGACACCTATATCTACTATGGAGTCATGCATCAGACTATACGATAAGAGGGCCCAGGTAATATACATGTATAGTGGCGATGAGATACTAGGAGCCCTTCGGAGGAGGAGTGTAGAACTAGCTGCTGTATGGGAGCCTTATCTTTCCAAAGCCCGTGAAGCCGGGTTTAAAGTTGACGTCACCTGTGATGAGTTATTATCCCCTTATTGCTGTACTCTAGGAGTCTCGGATAGCGTTTTACCGTTGCTGGGAAACCGTCTCATCCCGTTGTTAGAGGAGGTATTCAAGGAATATAAGAGGAATCCTCTTCGTATGGCTTCATGGTATGCTAGGATTACACGTATACCCATGCCCCTGATAAAGAAGGCTTTACCCTCCTACAAGATAGCAGGAGAAGTTGACGGGAATACCGTCTCCAAACTGCTTAACAGGCTGGAAATAAGGATTCCCGGGCCCAGTCTTCTCTTGGAGGCGCTCAACAAGGACTAGTCCTCATCTGTGGATTCATAGAAGGCTTCAACTATGGCTT